>JBKBYG010000007.1:0-30430 GCA_046313435.1 Alphaproteobacteria bacterium | reverse complement strand
ATACAAGGCAATGCGTTCCCAAAAAGAATAGGAAGAGTTAAAGTAATTGAAAATGCTAAAGCGAAAATACCAACCAACCTTTCTCCAAGCTTGCCATGAGTCAGAGCCCCCCGTTCCTTAAGAAAAAATTCTATTTTAATAAAATAAGGAAGAGCTTTATTAATCACTCTTGTCAAATTTTCAAATTTAATTTTTTTTTGAGTGATAAGCTTAGGAAGCCAGGGTTTATTGAACGCTAAAATAAGTTGTAAGGAAAAAAAAATTAATGGTATTCCAGCTAATGTTGAAATACCGGGTATAGGAATGAGACCTGGCAAAGCAAAAAATATCATTAGAAGGCCAAAACTGCGGTCAGAAAGTATATTAATAATTTCTGCGATACTAATTTCATCTTTATAATTATTTTCAGTAAAATTAGCAAGTAATTCTGAAATTTTAATTGTTTTATTATGCACCCAAAATACCTAAAATTTATTTAATGGTCGGTCTTTTTACTTTCATCTTTTGCTATGTCAGAATCATCTTTTAGTTCTTCTCTAAGATTTTTTATGCCTTTTCCAATGTCTGACATAACTTTAGGCAATTTACCTGCTCCGAATACTAATAATACTATTGCAAGAGTTACTATAAGATGTGGTAAGCTTAAACCCATAATATTTACCTTGTTAATTTTTTATATTTTAGTTTTTTAGGCGTAAGATCTGTAATACCAAGTCTACGTTTTTTATCTTCTTCATAATCAGCATAATTACCTTCAAACCATACAACATTTCCTTCATCTTCAAACGCAAGAATATGAGTTGCAATACGATCTAAGAACCAGCGATCATGACTAATTATAATAGCACATCCTGAAAAATCGAGCAATGCTTCTTCTAACGCGCGTAAAGTATCAACATCTAAATCATTCGTTGGTTCATCAAGTAATAATATATTCGCACCTTCTTTCAGCATTTTAGCTAGATGCACTCTATTTCTTTCGCCACCTGAGAGATTTCCAACGTTTTTTTGTTGATCACTGCCTCTAAAGTTAAATGCAGCGCAATAGGCTCTACTTTTTACTACTTGCTTGCCAAGCAGGATATCATCTAACCCACTTGAAATTTCTTCCCATACCGTTTTATTATCGTTCAAAGAATTTCGAGATTGATCCACATACCCAAGTTTCACAGTTTCTCCTAGTTTAATACTACCTTGAAAATCAGAATCTTGACCTGTAATCATTTTAAATAAGGTTGTTTTGCCAGCGCCATTTGGTCCGATAACTCCAACTATTGCTCCAGGAGGTATAAGGAAGTTTAGGCTATCAATAACTACTCTATCGCCATAATTCTTTGTAACGTTTTGGACTTCAATAACATTATTACCAAGCCGCGGCCCGTCAGGTATTATGATTTGTGCAACTCCTGCAGATTTATCCCTTTCTTGGTCTCTTAAGCTTTCATAAGCCGTAATACGAGCTTTGCTTTTAGCTTGACGAGCTTTCGGTGATTGTTTGATCCATTCTAATTCTTTTGCGAGTTGCTTGCTTCTATCGCTTTCTGTTTTTTCTTCTTGGGATAATCGAGCAGTTTTTTGATCAAGCCAGCTTGAATAATTACCTTCCCATGGGATTCCTTGACCTCTATCAAGTTCTAAAATCCAAGAAGTCACATTATCAAGGAAATACCTATCGTGAGTAATAAGAATGACTGTGCCTTTATATTCCTTTAAATACTGTTCAAGCCATGCAACAGATTCGGCATCTAAATGGTTTGTCGGTTCATCTAATAGTAACATATCTGGTTTTTCAAGAAGTAACTTACATAATGCTACACGTCTTTTTTCACCTCCTGATAATTTAGTAACATCAGCATCTTCATCGGGGCATCTAAGCGCATCCATTGCTATTTTAATTTGTCTATCAAGTTCAAAACCGTTACATGCATCTATTTTTTCTTGAAGTTCACCTTGTTTAATTAGCAATTCATTCATTTCATCATCTGTCATTTCTTCCGCAAACTTTGCGCATATAGCTTCAAATTCATCTAGTAATGCTTTTGTTTCTTTTAAGCCTTCAACAATATTTCCATAAACATTTTTTGTTGAATCAAGTTCGGGTTCCTGTGCAAGATATCCTATTTTAACTCCATCTGCAGCCCAAGCTTCGCCACTAAATTCCTTGTCTTTCCCAGCCATAATTTTAAGCAAGGTAGATTTACCAGAGCCATTTGTTCCAATGATGCCTATTTTTGCGCCTGGAAAAAATGACAAATAAATATTTTCAAGCACTTTTTTAGTGCCATAAGTTTTGCTTAAGCTCTTCATTACGAAGATATATTGATAGGACATGATTTTTAACTAATATATTTTTTTAAGAAATTTCTAGAATTTATTATATAATATCATTGCTATTTTAGCTTTTCAAGGAATATGTTTTAACAGATAATCTTAATATTTACAAGTTAGATGTAAAGACTTTAAAGCTAGGCAATTTTGTAATTTATAATATAACTTAAGAATTTAATTATTCAAAAAATTAAATTCTTAAGTCAATTATTTTCCCATCTTTAATAGTAACAATTCTATTGGTTTGTTTTGCTATATCCATATTATGCGTTACAACTAATACTGAAATATTAAGCTCTTTTACTATTTGCATGAAAAAATTTAAAACAATTTCTGCATTTATAGGATCTAAATTTCCTGTTGGTTCATCTGCAAGTAGAAGAGGAGGTGAGCCAACCAATGCGCGCGCAATTGCAACTCTTTGTTGCTCACCTCCTGAAAGTTCTGCAGGTAAATGATTCATACGCTCGGTAAGACCCATTTTATCCAGAATATATATAGCTTTTTCTCGTGCAATTTTTTTATCGGTGTTTTTTATTAATTCTGGAAGTACCACATTTTCAAGAGCAGTAAATTCTTTTAGCAAATGGTGAAATTGATAAACGAATCCTATATAGATTTTTCTAAGATTAGTTCTTTCCTTATCAGTAATATTTTTAGTGGTTATCCCATTGATAATCACCTCACCAGAATCTGGTTTATCTAGAAGCCCTGCAATTTGAAGTAAAGTAGATTTACCAGAGCCCGAGCTTCCTACAAGTGATATTATCTCACCATGCTCAATATTAAGTGAAGCATCATCTAAGACTCGAAGTTCATTATCGCCTTGTCTAAAATATTTTTTTATATTTTTTAAAGTTAAGGAATTACTCATATCTCAATCCTTCAGCAGGTTCAATTTTAGCTGCTGCATAGGCAGGATAAAATGTTGCAATTAATGATAACAAGAATGACATTATGGAAATTATTATTACGTCACTTATTTCAACTTCCGAAGGTAGAGAAGATAAATAATAAGCTATGGGATCAAATATTGTTGCTCCAGTAGAGCTTTCTAAAAACTGTCTTATTCTTTCAATATTTAATGCAAAACTAAGCCCTAACATTATACCAATAAGTGTGCCCATGAAACCAATTGTTGAGCCGCATAAAATAAAAATTTTCATTATATTAGATTTTGTGGCTCCCATAGTTCTAAGTATTGCAATATCTTTATTTTTATCAACTACAAGCATAGTTAAGCTGGAAATAATATTAAATGCTGCAACAATTATTATTAATGTTAGAATTAGAAACATTACAACACGTTCAGTTTTAAGAACATTAAAATACGATGCATTAGTTATTTGCCAGTCGTCAATTTGATAATTTATACCCAGCTTGTTTCTTAAAATTTTAGCAACATTATGTGAATTATAAGGATTTTTAATTACCACTTCTATACTGCTTACTGCACTTGGCATTTTAAAATATATTTGTGCTGCTTCAAGTGGCATTAATATTGTTGAACTGTCATATTGATACATGCCGGATTTAAATATTGCAATAATATTATATGTTTTGATTCGTGGGATAAAACCAATAACAGTATTTACCCCTGCTGGAGAAATTAAAGTTACTTTATCTCCAACGCCTACATTTAGAATATAGGCTAAATCACTACCAATAATTATGCTATTATTGCCATTAAAATCACTTAAATTCCCTTCAATAATATTTTCTGAAATTATTGGGCGTAACATTATATCTTGTAAGCTCATAGCTTTAACAATACCGCCACTAGTTGAGTTATTAGTTGTAATCATAACCTGTCCGGTAATAATAGAAAAAGCTCCTGTTACATCGGGAATGTTTTTAATTTGATTAATAAGTTGTTGGTGATTTGTAAGTGATCCATTATAGTTAGAAAGATTGACATCTCCTCCCCATCCAATCATCTTACTACTTATTTCTTTATGGAACCCGCCCATAACTGCCATTACTACAATTAGTGCAGCCACACCTAAGCTTATACCAAGTAAAGAGAAGCCTGTAACAAAAGAGATAAATCCTTGTTTTTTTCTAGATTTTAAATACCTTGAAGCAACTTTAATTTCAAAATTAGAAAACATTTACATTAATCTATTCAATGCTGATTCTACAGATACATCTTCTTTAAAGTTTGTTTTCCGTTCTTTAAACTCAACCATATTCATTTTTGCTGATTTAGGTCCTATAATGATCTGATATGGAATTCCTATTAAATCATGAGTTGCGAATTTGCTTCCAATACTATTTTCTGTATCATCATATAGGGTTTCAATTCTGTTATTTTTTAGCTTATGGTATATATTATCAGCTAGTTGGTTGCATATATCATCACTAGGTTTTAGATTTATAATTGAAACAGAAAATGGCGCTACTTCTTTTGGCCAAACTATTCCATGTTCATCATGGTTTGCTTCAATTATAGCAGCAACTAATCTGGATACTCCTATTCCGTAAGAGCCCATTTCAGGAAATATCTGTTCGCCTTGATTATTAGTAATCGAGGCATTTAATGCTTTAGAATATTTCGTTCCAAAATAAAATATATGGCCAACTTCAATACCGCGCTTTGTTAAAAGTTGATCAGCAGGAATATTGCATTTATTTGGATCATGCTTTTCATCGGCTGCTGCATAAAGCGAATGCATTTTTTCAATATCTATATCAGCTTTTTTAGCAAGCACTTCAAATTCTTTATCATAATAAATCTGACTTTCGCCAGTATCAGCAATAATATGGAATTCATGGCTTAAATTTCCTCCAATAGCGCCGCTGTCTGCTGAAACTGCTATTGCATTTAATCCTAAAGATTTAAAAATTTTAAAGTATGTTTCATACATTTTATTATAAGTTTCTTTTGCCTTTTCAAAACTTAGATCAAATGAATAAGAATCTTTCATTAAAAACTCACGGCCACGCATAACACCAAAACGAGGCCTAATTTCATCACGAAATTTCCATTGAATTTGGTACAAATTTTTAGGCAGGTCACGATATGTTTTTATGTTTTGTTTAAACAAATCAGTTATGACTTCTTCGTGAGTAGGCCCATAAAGCATTTCATGCTCATGTCTATCTTTTATACGAAGCATTTCTTTACCGTAATCATCATATCTTCCCGACTCCCTCCAAAGTTCAGCAGGCTGAATGGAAGGCATTAATAATTCTATTGCGCCAGAATTATCCATTTCCTGTCTAACTTTTTCTGAAACCTTATTTAAGGCTTTAAGCCCGAGCGGCAACCAATTATAGATCCCGGAAGATAATTGTCTAATCATACCTGCTCTAAGCATTAGTCTATGTGAAACTACAGCTGCCTCTTGTGGGTTTTCTTTTAAAGTTGGCAAAAAATAATTCGAAAGTCTCATTTAATTTGTTTTCAGTTTTTAAGTTATTGCTATCTATAATTTGTTTTTAAGTTAAAATGAACAAAATTCAAGTTAAATTTTAACTTATATTAAAGTATATGTAGATTGATAAAATAAAATCCTTGACTTTGGAGTATTTTTTTAATATTAAACTAGGTTTCAAATAACTAAATATTTCTTAGAGAAGATAAAATGGCAAGACGTTGTACTTTAACAGGGAAAGCAGTACTTAGTGGAAACATGGTTTCCCATTCAAATAGAAAAACTAAAAAACGCTTTTTACCTAATATACAAAATATATCAGTTTTTAGTGACACATTAGGAATTGTAAAGTTGAAAATTAGTACTCACGCTTTAAGATCAATAGAAATTAATGGTGGACTAGATAATTATTTAATGTCGAAACCAAATACAAAACTTAGTGCAGAAGCAATTAGTTTAAAAAAACTTATTAAAAAATCTATCAATTCAAGCAATATTGAATAAGTATAATTTAGAGGCAAAAGTGCAAGATAATATTCATCCAAAATACAAACCTTTTACATTAGTTTTACCTGATGGAACAAGATTTACTACTATGTCTTCTTGTGCAGAAGATGAATTAATGTTAGATGTTGACTATAGAACTCATCCCGCATGGACAGGAAGTTTAAATAGAACTCTAAATCAAGGTGCTGCAAATATTCAAAAATTTAATAAGAAGTTTGCTGCTTTTGGTTCAATGTTGGCTTCTAATGCTGAAGAAGATTCAAATTCATAATTACGAATAGAATCTAATAAACTAGTATTATTTTATTAGATTCTATTATTTTCAATAAAATTTTAAATTTCATACTTATAGACTATAATTAGCATAGGTAATTATAGTAACTACCTGAATTAAAATCAATTTTAGTAAATTGCTTTGAAACTGTATATTCTTACAAATTCTCACCTTCAAAAATAATTTTCAATTTTAACCATATATTAACATTACAACATGTACAATATTTAAATTATTTGCATGAATTATGAACCTTTATAGGCTTAAAGAATATGGCTGTTAATTTAAACATGAATATACTAATAGTAGATGACTATAAAACGATGCTTAGAATTATCAAAAATCTACTTACACAGCTTGGATTTACGAATATTGAAGAAGCAACTGATGGTAGTATGGCACTTATTAAATTAAAAGAAAAAAAATATGATTTGGTAATTTCCGATTGGAATATGGAGCCAATGAGCGGACTTGAATTGCTTAAAAGTGTTAGAGCTGATAATGATATAAAATCGATTCCCTTCATTATGATAACAGCTGAAAGTAAAACTGAAAATGTGGTGGCGGCAAAACAAGCAGGTGTTAATAACTATATTGTTAAACCTTTCAATGCTGAAACTTTAAAAACAAAACTTACAGCAGTTTTAGGCGATTTTTAACATTAAATTTTCACTTGGAGATATCATTATGATGGAATTAGGCAAAACTTTTTTTAACAAAATTCAAGAAATGAAAGATGAAGGAAGTGGATCTATATCAATGGCTCAAATGGACCAGATAATGAGTATCTTTGTTGATACTTTAAAAGCACAAGTAGACAATGAAAATGAATTGAATATATTTAATGATATTGAAAAAATTTCTCAACAACTAAAATTTGCGCAGCAAGAACTAAAAGATTTAAATCCTAAAACTATTGCAGATGATTTTATACCCGGAGCTGCATCTGAGTTAACTGCGGTAACCGAAGCTACTGAAAAATCAACTAATACAATTTTGGATGCAGCAGAGTCTATACAAAATTTAGCTTTAAAAATTAACGATCCTGAAATTGTAAATCAGATTAATGAAAAAACTACATTAATTTTTGAAGCTTGTAATTTTCAAGATATAACTGGACAGCGTTTAAATAAAGTTACTAAAATACTTGAAGATATAGACTCGACCGTTAACAGTTTAATTGAAGCAACTTCAGGAATTGCATCTTCAAAGAAGAAGAAGGAAGCAGATGTTGTAGCTCCGACATTAATGAATGGACCGCAATTAGAACAATTTGCTCCTTCTCAATCTGACATTGATGATCTATTTAAAAACTCGTAATGCATGGATTCAATAGAGGTATTTCACAAAAAGAAATTTTCTGAGTATAAATTAGATTATTCTTTCTTGTTAATCTCGCTTTATTTTTTCCTTATAATCTTTTTTGTGCTTTTAACTTGTAATTTTGTTATAGATCCTGAATATAGCAAAATAGCAAAAAAAAGCATTATGAAACAATTTCATTCTACTGATTCAATATTAACTAAATTACTGCCAAAAAATATTTATGCACAAAATTTTTCAAAATTTTATTCAAATAAGATTTTAGAATATGTAGAAAAATTCCCTGACAAAAATATAAATAATTACTCAAAAAATGAGATTATTAATTTCAATTTAACTCAAGATTTATTTTTTAATGACAAAAATGAAATTGAAATGGATAGGAAGATCTTGCTAAGCCAATTTATAGATATTCTGAATTTAAATAATACAATCGAAATTAAATTAAGAATTTTATTAAGCTATCAAAAGATTGAAGAACTTGATGATTTAAAAAATAAACTTGATAAGATACTAATTTTACTGAATAATATTCAAAAGAAATATAATTTACAAATTGGATTTGTACATAATAAATCTCAAGATATAAACTTTAGCTTTTATTACTGATTTAAACTATATGTATATATTAACTTCAATAATATTATCACTATTTATAATTTACTTGCTATGGCGAAGATTAAAAAGCAAGACTCTTATTAAAAATCAGCTTGCCCTTACAGATGAAGAAAATAAAATAGTATTTACGAAACTCAATATAGAAAATAAGATATTAATTAAGGGTGTAATTTTTCCAATTGGACAATGGACAAATTATGTTTGGAGACAAAAATTGGATTTGATTAAATCGCAAGTTATTAATTATGATTCAAAATTAGGCTATTTTCAGAATTTAATTATAGCACAAAAATTTGCTGCAAAAAATTTCAAAAACAATAGCTTTTTTGATAGGCAATAATTAATTGATTGTTAATTCCTTAATAATATAATAAATAATAAAGAGATAGAAGAGAAATATGAAAAAATTTAGTGTGCCTTGCAATTTTAATGGGGTAAAAGCTCCTTTTACAATTTATATTGGTGCCCCAGAAGATAAGCACCATCCATTGCATTTTCAAGCAGATTGGCTTTCAAAAGAAAGGGGAGGAAGCATCCCGCAAGAAATAATGGATAGTATTGCAAAATTAAAAGAATTAGCAGATAAAAATAATGTATCATTTGAAGAATTATGTGTTTATGCATTAGAGTCAGCGCAACAAACTGAGGAAGTAATTAGCGATGATTCTGAAGAAGATGACAATGAAGAAGATAATCAAGATGAAGACGATTCATATGATGAAAATAGCTTAAATTAAACTTTCATTCTAACAATAAATCATTTTTAGTTTAATTGAATTATTTGCTAAAAGAATTTACACTCTCGCTTGCTTCATGGTAATTATTAGTTGGATATTCAAAATATTTGCCTTTCAAATCAATAATTGATTGATCACCTATAGTAGGCAACCTAGAAATTTTTTCCTTAATATTTAACAAAAAATTTGAGGTAAGAAAACTGTCGATATTTTTGTTGATCATATTAGCAGATTTCTGATGTGTCCTAATAAAATTATATTGTTGATAAGGTTCAACATTATTTGAAAAAAATGAAAGTAACCATTCGGTCCAATTAGATTTTGAGTGTCCAATTAAGTTTGCCTGTGCAAATTTTTTATCACTATAAGTTATTTTACCAGCTTTTATCTTTATTTCTTTTTTTCCTAAAGCTTCATCAATATTATTATTGAGAATAGTTTGGTACTTATCACTGTTAACAATATTGTCAACTAAGTTATTATTAAGGTTTTTAAATTCTTGGTTTTTCCCAGTAATTATATCTATTTCTATCCAGGAAACTATAAGTTTTAGCTTGTTCATCATTTGCTTTTAGAATTTCCTTAGGAAAAATTGTTTTATTACTTAAATTTTCAAAGTATTTATTATTATATTCTTCAGCACGTTTATGCATTTGCCAGTATAATTCTGTTTTCCATCCTTTAGAGCTGAAAATATTACATATCTCCAAATTTGAAAATTTATCATTATGTAAATATTGAAGCTCAAGTAATGATAAAGTTTTTACGTTTTTTGCCTCTAAAATTTTTCGAACTATAAATTGTTCGATTGATTAAAATTGCTAATTATACTCTGTTTAATTGACACTAATTTAAAATAGATATAAGGGTCAAATATACTAGGAAATCGTTGGAATCTATTGGTGAGAATATCAAAAACTTTTTTATCCAATGGATTCATGCTTGGATACATCATTAACAGCTTTTGTTTTTTCTAATAAATATAAAATTATTTCAATATTATTTGAATCACAAGCAGCGTTTAAAGGAGATTCATTTTTTTCATTTGATATGTTTAAATCAGAGCCATTTTCAATAAGATATTTTACTATTTCAAGATTTCCAATTGCAGCTGCTTTATAGAATGGATAAAAATTTCAGGAAGGCTCGGAATTTACGATTTTAGGATATTGATCAATTAAATCTTTGCAAGATTCAAAGTCACCAATTTCAATATAGTTAAGGAAATTTTGATATTTAGACGGAAGTTATTTACAGACATGAAATCACATTAATATTAAATTGTCTGCTAATTTTAACAGAATTCAATATAAAAGTAAAAAAAATTAACTAAATTGAAGCATAGAGAATATTTGCTTTATGGGAGGAGGAGGTTTGTAATAAATTTGACGAGTTGTAGGGTAACGGAGGCAATATTTGCCTCCGTTAGGTGATGTAAGAATTAGAAGTCCATTCCGCCCATGCCACCCATTCCGCCCATACCAGCACCCATTCCACCAGCAGCGCCAGCAGCATTACCATTAGCTTCTGGTTTATCAACAATAGAAGCCTCAGTAGTAATGATAAGTGAAGCTACAGAAGCAGCATCTTGAAGAGCTGTACGAACTACTTTAGTTGGATCGATAATACCAGCTTTAATCATATCCACATATTCCAGCTTTTGAGCATCGAATCCATGGTTAGTATCACTACTATCAGAAAGTTTACCAACTACAATAGCACCGTCAATACCTGCATTTTGTACAATTTGACGAAGAGGAGCTTGTAAAGCACGTTTTACGATATTTATTCCAGCTTTTTGATCTTCATTTTCACCAGAAACATTTTCTAGTGCACGAGCTGCATAAAATAGAGTCACGCCGCCACCTGGAACAATACCTTCTTGAACTGCTGCACGAGTAGCATTGAGTGCATCTTCAACTCTGTCTTTACGCTCTTTAACTTCAACTTCTGTAGCACCACCAACTTTAAGTACTGCAACGCCTCCAGAGAGCTTAGCTAAACGTTCTTGTAACTTTTCTTTATCGTAATCAGAACTAGTATCAGCAGCTTGTGCACGAATTTGATTGCAACGAGCTTCAATATCAGCTTTTTCGCCAGCACCATCAACTATAGTTGTGTTTTCTTTAGTAATAGTAATTTTTTTAGCACGGCCTAACATCTCAATATTGATATTTTCAAGCTTCATGCCTAAATCATCGCTAATAACTTGTCCGCCAGTCAATATACCAATATCTTCAAGCATAGATTTTCTACGATCACCAAAGCCAGGTGCTTTAACAGCTGCAACTTTCAATCCACCACGGAGTTTATTCACAACTAAAGTAGCCAAAGCTTCGCCTTCAACATCTTCAGCTATTATAAGCAAAGGACGTCCAGATTGCACAACTGCTTCAAGAAGAGGAAGCATTGGTTGAAGAGCTGACAATTTTTTTTCAAATAATAAAATGAAAGGATTATCAAGTTCTACAATCATTTTCTCAGGATTTGTAACAAAGTAAGGTGATAAATAGCCGCGATCAAATTCCATACCGTCAGTATAATCAACTGTAAAATCAAAGCTTTTATTTTCTTCAACAGTAATTACGCCTTCTTTACCAACTCTCTGCATAGCTTCAGCGATTTTCTCACCAATTTCCTTATCTCCATTAGCTGAAATCGTGCCTACTTGAGCAATCTCTTGTTGTGCGCTAATGTTTTTGCTTCTCTTTTTAATTTCTTCTAATACAATATTAGTTGCAAGGTCAATACCACGTTTTAAATCCATAGGATTCATACTTGCAGCTACTGATCTATGTCCTTCATTTGTAATAGCACGAGTTAGTACAGTTGCAGTAGTAGTTCCATCACCAGCAATATCATTAGTCTTACTAGCAACAGATTTTACAAGCTGTGCTCCAAGATTTTCTTGACGATCACTTAATTCGATAGATTTTGCTACAGTTACACCGTCTTTAGTAACAGTAGGTGCTCCATAGGATTTTTCAATTACAACATTGCGTCCTTTTGGTCCAAGCGTAACTGCAACCGCATCAGCAATAATATTTACTCCACGGTTTAATTTTTCTCTTGCTTGTTGACCATGTTCAATTTGTTTAGCATTTGCCATATTTGTTCTCCTTAATTAATAATACCTAAAATATCAGATTCTTTCATAATTAACAGGTCGTCATTACCTATTTTCACTTCTGTACCTGCCCATTTGCCGAAAAGCACTTTATCGCCTATTTTGACTTCAAGCGCATTTAATTTGCCTGTTTCATCACGCGAACCATTTCCTACAGCTACAATCTCACCTTGCATAGGCTTTTCTTTTGCTGCATCAGGAATTATTATACCTCCCGCAGTTTTTTCTTCTTGTTGTATAACTTTTACTGCTACACGATCACCTAGTGGTTTAAATGATGACATTAACACCCTCCAATATATTTAATTTTTGTTTAATTTGTTTTTTTACCTAAAGTTAAAGATATAAATACCCGAAAACTTAAAAATAACATTATAATTAACTATTAATTTATCTTTATAAGATTTAATTATTAAATTTAAATTTTAGCTAACATTAGTATTTAACCTTATATAGGTGGTGTGTAAAACAGTGTCAAGAGTAACAAAATTATTTATTTATAAAATTTTGATAATTTTTAATCTTAGTTTTAGGAAAAATTTATAAAATTTTTTAATTTGCTGGATAATTTTGATCGAAAAAAAAATAACATTTTAATTCATAAAAAATATACTAACAGTATGAAAAATAAAAAGTCAGGATTTACTCTTATTGAGATGTCAATAGTGTTAGCGATAATAAGCTTACTAATAACTGGAATAATTATAGGGCAAAGGATTATAAATAAATCTAGCGTAGATTCAATAATAGGTGACATTAAAAAATGGTCAAACGCTTTAGAGCAATTTGAGGTAAAATATGGGGGATTACCAGGAGATCTTGCTAATATTTCCTTGCTTCCTGCTGGTGCTACTGCAGGTAATGGCAATGGATTAATTGATTCTTCTACTGAAGCAGTCCAGTTTTGGTATCATTTAAAACTTGCTGGTCTGCTTACGAATAATTTTAATGGCAATATAATTTCAAACTATACTCCTGCTTCATATACTACATCAGGTGGCATTGCAGCTGCTAGTTCAATGAAAAATGCAGGATTTAGTGTTTTAAATGGTACTGCAGCGCTTATTAACAATAGTTCTTCAATAGGAAAATTAGTTTTCAATCTGTCTTATTTTCCTGCTTCAAATTATACAAAATCCATATTAACGCCCGAACAAGCGCAATATTTAGACATAAAGCTAGATGATGGTAATCCACTTACCGGTAATTTTAGAGCTGCAGATGGCTCAAATGCTGCTTCTGGAGCCTGTGTAAGCGGAGGCAACTATAACCTTAGTACTGCACAAGCTTCTTGTTATGCGCAAATCATTTTAAGTAGCTATTCACCTGTCTCAACGGCAAGTAGCAGTATTTGTGCTAATGGAGCATTTGGCTCTAATACGTATGCGCAGCTTTGTCCTGCAGGATATAAAGGCTATATTAGCAACCATTGTGATGGTAATGGAAATTTGGTTGTAGCTGAGAATTTATGTGAACCTATAGTTTGTGGCAATAATATAAGCGTGGGAGATATAACAACTATTGCATGCCCAACAGGATATGTTGGTAAAGTTACTCTTACATGTGGAGCTACAGGTGTGTTTACAATTGATTCAAGTAATTGCCAAATATCAGCCAGCGCTACATGCAGTGGGGCTGCAACTAATATAATAAGAAATGCTTGTCCAGTCGGACTAACTGGACTTCAAAATTATAATTGCTCTACTGGTGTTCAAGATGCAGGGGGATGTTCTCCCCAAACAGCTACGACAAATAGAGGCTTTATGACTATGACTCTTAATGTTGGCGAAGCTGGGTTTTTATTTAAATATGATACATGCCCTACTAACTACACAGCTACCGCTCCTAGTGATGTAGGTTATGAAACAGCTCTACTAAATGGTCAATACCGTATTGTTCAATCAGCCTGTATTCCAAATTTTGGTTCTTGTACTGTAGGGACGGCACCTCGCCCATTAGGATGCCCTATGAGTCAAAATGGCACTTATATCCAAAGATGTAATGCAGCAGGTTATTGGGAAACATATGTTAATACCTGTACATCAGTTACATGCGGAGGGGAACCAATCGGTGCTTTTAGAATAGCTCCGAATGCAGCTTGTCCCCCTGGTACAAAGGGGATCTTATATGAAGTATGTGACTATAAAGATAATAATTATAATTCAGCAAATTGGCAAATTACTAACGCTAATTGCGCTACAGTAAATTAATTTTTAATATTTTCGCACTTAACTAGATTAATATTATATTGAGGATGCTCAAACATTGAAATAGCTGGGTTATTTGCAAAAATCCAGCTTGAAAATATCTTATTATTTGAGTTGGCGTTATTATTTCTTACTTCAACTAATAATTTACTCTCTATTTGACCATCATTTGACGTTTGGAAACATAATCTTGGACGAATTGTAATATTATTGAAAATCGTATTAGTATTAATTTTAATAGGAATTAGAGTAAAGTTTGCAATATTTTTATCAAGTATTTTAATGATGGCAGTATTGTAATAATCTTTTTCTGTTACTTCGTTATTTCCTGAGTTTTCAGAATCGGAGAGTGTATTTGAAAAAATATCCTGTTTTAAAATCGCAGGATCCGTGATTTCCTCATCTGGTTCACTGACTATAAAATCATCTGATTGTTCTTCGGGAAGAATATCAAAGACACTTTCTTCTGCGCTACTAAAGAATGCAAAAAATATGGAGAAGAATAATATAAATGCTTTTATCATAAGACTTTACTAAAATTTTATTTAATCCCTGCTTAAGTTAAAATCCTTAAATGAATCAAATTTTTATTAAATTTAAATGACATTGTAAACACTATATATCTCATATATAGTGTGTTTATACTAGCAAATTTTTTAAAATATTATTGGTTTTATATTAATTATGCTAACGCAATTAAGTCATCAATTTATAATATAGTTAATATGAGTTCTATTTCAGCAGTTATTGTTACTTTTAATACAGGTAATAAATATTTTGATAATTTCCTCACTATTGTGCATCAAGTGGATAATATTATAATTGTTGATAATGGTTCAAATCAAGAAACTGTAAATACACTTAGTAAGATCAAATTAGATTATCCGAATGTAATTATAATTTATAATAAGGAAAATTTAGGATTAGCTAAAGCGCAAAATATAGGTTTTGATAAAGCTATTGAATTAAAATCACAATGGGTATTAATGCTTGATGATGATAGCAGGGCTGCTCCTGATATGGTTAAATCTATGGTTTCATTTTACAATAAACATAAAGAGCCAGAAAAGCTCGCTATTATTGGGCCTAACATTAAGGAAGTAGAGGTAGATTCAAAGCCATTATATTATGGAGTGAACAATAAACCTCTTAAATTAAGACAAGAGTTTAAAAGTGAAGAATATATAGAAGTGTTTTTTGTAATTGCTTCAGGTAGCCTTATTAAAGTTGATATTTATCAAAAAATTGGAAAGTTTAGAGAGGATTTTTTTATAGATTATATTGATATAGAGTATGGATTAAGAGTATGTTCTTTAGGATATCAAGTAATTGTAATAAAAGATGCTATACTTTACCATCGTTTAGGTAATAAGAAAACGCATAAATTCTTGAATCTTATCGCAATAAGTTTTAATCACAATGCTTTAAGAAAATATTATATTTATCGTAATAGAATTAAAGTATGGAAATTATATATATCTAAATTTCCGATTTTTATATTATATGATATAGCATCTGCATTCTTTCATCTTTTAAAGATCATTTTTCTTGAGAAGAATAAGTTCAGTAAGATAATTGCAGTATTTAAAGGAGTTAAGGCTGGGTTTTTTGAGAAAATATAATATAATAATTTATTTTAACATTCTATGTCGTTACTTATCAATCAGTACTAATGTATGCTCCATTCCTAGCGCACTTAAATTATATTCAAGCTAAAATACTATCAATCTTTTTAGAAACATTAGTTTTAAGATAACTTAAAAGCTGATTTAAATATCGTCCAGTTTTTCTTGCTGAAAATTTGTTTTGAATCAAGTTTTAGAGAAGATCAAATTTAAATTTATTTTGGCTACAACGTCAGTAAACTAAATTCAATTTACTAACGTTTTGTAACTTTAATGATTTTATTAACCTACAATTTCTTCGTCTTTAAAGAAAAATTTAATTTCTTCTTTAGCGTTTTCTAAGCTGTCTGAGCCATGAACTGAGTTTGCTTCAATACTTTCAGCGAATTCTTTTCTAATCGTGCCAGGAGCAGCATCATTCGGATTAGTAGCACCCATAATCTCTCTGTTTTTTGCTACCGCATTTTCACCTTCTAAAACTTGTACAACTACCGGCCCTGAAATCATAAAGGAAACTAATTCTCCGTAAAACGGTCTGTCTTTATGTACCATATAAAAATCTTGCGCTTGCTTTTCAGTCAAATGCATTCTTTTTTGAGCAATAATTCTTAAACCTTTTTCTTCAAATTTAGTATTTATTTTTCCAGTAATATTACGTCTAGTGGCATCTGGCTTTATTATCGATAATGTGCGTTCCATAAGTATTCCTATCTTTTATGTTTATGTGTTTGATATTTATTATAATTTTTTACCCCTGAAGCTGCGTCTACAGGATCCATAATATTAGGATTTGTAACCTGTTTATAGTCGCTTATCATTTGTAATATGTTTGACGAATTTGAACAGCCTAACATTATACTAGATGATTTATCATTTTTACCTAGTGAACTACAATCTTTGGCGATAATCCTGTCATAATTTAATGCTACATAAGGCTCTATATTTGCATCATATATTTCCTTATACTCAATGTTGTTTGTATTAAACAAATCTTTAGCTTCTCGGCAAATTTTATTGTTATGATTGCACACAAATTCTGCATTTGAAGGAATATCTTTTTTTATTATATCTTCGATTTCATTCAAAGATTGATTAGTTTTCAAAGCAAAAGAAATTTTTTCATGAGAAAAATCTAACAATGATTCAGGCTCAATTATAGATGTATGAATTTTTTCGTTACTTACGCAAGCAGTAATATTCAAAATCATTAATATTAATAATATATTTTTCATTATTCAGCTATAAATCCTACAGGACCCTCCAATGATAATGCTCCATTTGGAGCGTTGTCTAAATTCGTAATACTGCTATTAAATTCAGTATTTACTTTTTCCATAAATTTGTTATCCAAATTACTTGGTGTAAATATTTGACCTGTTGGAAAATGTAAGTCTTTATTCTGCATTGGATTAACTATATACGGAGTAACGGAAATAACCAATTCACTAGTGTTTCTTTTAGAGTTGCTTTGATAGTCTTTTACTAAACCTGCGATCATAAAAGCTTCGCCAGCACCAAGTTCTACTGTAGTTTTGGCGCGTCTTGATGAAAAAACAGGGAGCTTTTGATTATTATCAGTTTTAATGATTTCAGAAATTTCAGGTTCAACGCTGAGCCTTATTCTGTTGGAAGATAGTACTAAAGGTGTAAATGTGATTTTTATTCCATAGGGCTTATAGGAAATTGATGTAATACCCTCTTTATTCATCATAGGAACTGGCACTTCACCTCCAGATAAAAATTCTGCTTCTTCACCTGACATAGCAACTAGATTCGGTTCAGCAATTTTTTTAATAACTCCTTTTTGCTCTAAATAATCAAAATTAGAACTTTGCGAAAAGCTGTTACCTTCGTTTTTAATTACCTCCCCAAGTTTAACCCTTAAAAGCACTTGCTGACTAGATTTTAGGTGCAAGAAATTTAAAACTTCATGTGAAGAACCAAAATATTCCTTAGCAATTTTTTCTATTTTGCTTGCAGTTTCAATGTTAGTAACATTTCCTGATAAAACTACTGAATTCTTTACATTATGAATCTCTATTCTTTCTTTAGGAAATAAATTATTTAAAATATTTTTAAAACCTTGATCTTTAAATTTTTCAGCTGCATTAGCTATATTTAATGATAAACATAAGGCCAAAAACATCAAAATAATTGTTGTTATCTTTTTCATAATACTCATAGATATATACCTTTAATACTTCAAAAAGCTTTATGTAAACTTTTTAAAGGGGAATTAACAAAAAATAATTTTATTTAACCATTACATTGGTATATAAGATATATTCGGACAGTCAACTATTTTTATATAAACTTAGCAATTATTATTTATATTTTTTATAATTTTGATTATATAAGAATATCAAATTTAATTTTAAAGGAACAAATATGAAAGCAATTTTAATATTATTTATCAAAATTATATTATTTTTAAACTTAGGAAATGCTTTTGCAAATGAAAATTCTATTCAAAAAGAAAGAACTTTAAGTCCAGTAATGGTTATTAGATACAATAAACCACAAGTTTATTATGATAAGCCTTTAGAGATGTTAGCAAAACAGGCTATGTCTTTAAAATCTGAACCTAGTTTTACAATTGAAACTATATCTGCGCCCAATACTTCAAAGAAAGTAGATTTATACTCAGAAGTCCAAAATATTGTGAATAAATTAGTCGAGCAAAACATTAAGATTGAAAAAATTTTTATTACTGAAACTGCTGATCAAAATTTAATGCAAAACGAAATTCATATCTTTGTTGAATAAATGTCCTTAAAAAAAATAGTTGCTGATTCCATAAAAAAGGCTGACACCAACTTCTTTTTTGAAAATTATGAGAATCAAGCAGAGAATGTTCTAAAAACTATTGCTAATGAAGGCTTTGTGATAATGCCTAAAGAACTTTCTGAAAAAATGATTAAATCAGCAACTGAAGTTATATCATATGGTAATACAGTGCCTAGAGAATTAATAAAATCTATTTATGCAGCGCTAATAAAATCCTACTAAAGCATTAAAATAATAATTATTTTAAATGTTTTTTAATAAAATAATGAAATATTTATTATAGTTAAAGTGTAGGAGGTAATATCTATGACTATAATAACTACTTATGGAATTTTTGAAAAAGAGTGTAAAAAATTTTTAGAAGATTTAAGTTCAATTGCCCAACCTTCATTAACTAAGGAGGAAATAGCAAAATTATTTCTTAATGATATTGCTACTGATCTAATTACCGAAATGGAATTAAGTTATAAAAATTGTAAAATAAAAGGAAATATTTTTAATCCCCCCGAGTTAAAATCCACAATTGAAAATTCATATAAAATTACTATGAATAAATACAAGACAAGAATTATAGGTGACAATGATCATCCTTTATATGAATACTATCTTGTAAGATTTCTTAAAAATATAAGTAATAAGACATTAAAAATTCAAGGTGATATCTTAGAGGCGTTTGAAACGTATGATAAGGTATTTAATCATTATAGACAAATTCATAAAGAAAGATCTTTAAAAGAGCCTACAAATGTAAATTGGACTAAAATATTTGAAGAAATTGCTGAAGCAGAAGCAGAAAGTAAATTTAAAAAAATTGAAAAGAAAGGTCCGGAATTTGTTGAACATTTAAAATTCTGTAATGAAGTTAAGATTTATCTACAAGAAAAGAAAGTGACTCAAGTAGAAAAGAATTTCCAAAGTCGAATAATTGAAAAACGTCAGGAATCAGTAAAGTCTCGTCAACTTTAAAAGCTCAATTTAACCTTATTAAATAATCTCAAAAAATTTTCTGTAGTTTTACTTGCTAATTCTTCAAGCGAAATCATTTTTATATTACTAATTTAGATTTATAAAGTTTGGAATAACATAGCAAATTCGTTAATTTAATCAAATTTATATAAAACTCTAAATAGGAATTTTAAAAAATGGCAGATAAAATAGAACAAAAAATTAAATTAATAGATGCATTGAAAGAAGAAATAACTAAGCAAGAATTAGATAAAGATTTGATAATAAGCTTAATAAAAGAACTAATAAATTTAAAAGTTTTAACAAATGATATTTATGAGGCTTTAAAAGAAGAAGAAAAGAAAGAATTATCTTCAATTTTAATTGAAAATGTTGAATTTAGTAAAGATGCCTCATTGTTAAACTTTGTGGGTAATTTATATTTTTATGAATGCGGTGTGGTACAAGACTATAAGAAAACAGTTGAGTATTTAGAAAAAGCTGTTGCCAAGGGATATGAGATAGCAGCATTTAATCTTGGAGTAATGTATTATAAAGGTAATCGTGTAGTACAAGATTACAAGAAAGCGATTGAATATTTTGAAAAAGCTGCTGCAAGAGGATACGCAAGAGCAGAATGTAATCTTGGAGAAATGTATGAAAATGGTAAGGGGGTCAATCAAGATTATAATAAAGCGTTTGAATATTATGAGAAAGCTGCTGCAAAAGGAGATATAATAGCAGAATGCAATCTTGGCGCTATGTATATTGAAGGTTTAGGCGTAAATAAAGATTACAATAAAGCATTGGAAATTTTTAACAAACTTGCAGAAAAAGGATGTGGCGCAGCATTAAATAACCTTGGAAGTATATATCTAGAGGGCTTAGGCGTATTACCGGATTATAAAAAAGCAGTTGAATATTATAAAAAAGCTGCTGAAAAAGGACATGAATACGCAGAATATAATATTATAAAGCTGCAGTATGAACAGAAATATTACGCGGAAGTTTTAGAATCCATATATCATGTTATAATAAGTATAATGTTGAAAGTGAAATTTTTAAAAGCTTAAAAGATATTACCAGTAATATCATATATAATGAAGATATCATAAAAGATGAAAAATTATGCCATACTATATTAGAAATAGCAGCTAATGATTTATGTCCTAAAGTAATAATAAATGAGGATGAAAAAAAAGAAGCATATTCGATTATTAAAATAACAGAAGTAAATGATCCTATAGTTGCAAACAAGCTTTTCAATTTAACTCAAATATTTAGTTTTTATAATAAATTTGCAGATTTGACTGAAAATAATATAACATCTGTGCAAATAAAGAATTTTGAAGAAGCAATGAAAAATTACTGCAATTATATCAAAAGAGAAGCTTGTTATAGAGTTAATAAGAAAGGAATAGCAGATGCACTGCAAAAAATAGAGGATTCTAATATTTGTAAAGATGTAGCATCAAAAATTGCAGAAATGGTGTTAGAATATAATCCAGAGAAAGACTAAATTGATCCAACAAGAAGAACATGGTATAATAAAATATGTAAAGCTCCTGTAAATTAGGATAAGCCTAAATTAAAAGAATCAAAATCAGAATTGATGAGATAAATATTAAAGGCTAGGTTATATCTAGCCTTTAGCTATTTTATAGATTCCCTTCCAACCTTATTAAATAATCTCAAAAAATTCTCTGTAGTTTTCTTAGCTAATTCTTCAAGTGAAATCATTTTTAAATTAGCTATAAATTCTGCAGTAGATTTTAGGTACGAAGGCTCATTACATTTGCCCCTGTATGGTATTGGCGCAAGGTAAGGCGCGTCTGTTTCTATTAAGATTCTATCAAGAGGGAGTTTAGCAACAGTATTTTGCAAATCAATTGCATTTTTAAAAGTTACTATGCCTGAAATAGATATGTAAAATCCTAATTCTAACATCTCTTTAGCAAATTCTTCAGTACCAGTAAAACAATGAATAACAGCTGAAAATTTGCCCTTTTTCAATTCTTCTGTAAGTATTCTTAGAGTTTCTTCTTCAGCAGATCTAGTATGAATAATTAGTGGCAGGCCAGTTTCACGTGCTGCATTTATATGGTTAGTAAATGACTCAATTTGTAATTCTTTCTTGCTATTTTCATAATAGAAATCAAGTCCAGTTTCTCCTATACCTATTACCTTATCATTTTTAGTATATTTGATAATTTCTGCTGCAGAAATTATTGGCTCATTTTCTACTTCATGTGGATGGATACCAACAGAACAATATATATTAGAATATTGATTAGATGTTGTAAGTATCTCATTAAATTCGCTAATTTTGGTACAAATATTCTGCATAATTCTGATATCAGCTTCTTCTGCGTTTTTAAGTATACTAGCAAAATCTTTTTTAAATTCTGGAAAATTTAAGTGGCAATGCGAATCAACTAGCATTTTCAAACCTTGGAAAAATAGCTTTTGGTGCTTCAATAATGCTACCGTGTTTAAGTGCATATTTTGAAGTTAAATGTTCAAAACTACGTTCATTTTTCTCTATTAATAATTGATCAAGCATTTTATCTGCAGCATTTGGCATAAATGGTTGAAGACAAATAGCAATATTTCTAATAGTTTCTGCCAAAATATATAATACTTTACTCATAGAATCTTTATCAGTTTTAGCAAGAGTCCATGGTGCTTGTTGGTCAATGAAGATATTTGCTTCTGTAGCAATACTCATAATAACTTCTAGAGCTAAGCTGAAATCAAGCTTTTCCATGTAATTACTATATTTCTCGATTTTCGACTTTAATTCTTTTAGGAGATCTATATCATTGTAAAGATCGCTTATAGAAACATTTAATTCTGGTATTTTCCCTTCGCAATTTTTAAATATCATGCTTAATGTGCGCTGAGCAAGATTGCCAATATTATTCGAAAGTTCACTATTGATTCTATTGATCATAGAATTTCTAGAATAATTTCCGTCATTGCCAAAAGGGATTTCTCTCATTAAGAAATATCTAACTTGATCTAAACCAAATTCTTCAATTAGTTTCACGGGATCAATAGTATTTCCAAGTGATTTAGAAATTTTTTGGCCTTCATTAGTCCACCAACCATGCGCAAAAACTACCTTAGGAGGAGTAAGATCTGCAGCCATTAAAAACGCAGGCCAATATATTGCATGAAATCTCAATATATCTTTTCCTACAATATGAAAATCTGCTGGCCAGAATTTTTTAAAATTTTCACTCTCAGTATTAGGATAATCAATAGCTGAAATATAGTTAGTTAAAGCATCTAACCATACATACATTATGTGATCTTCATTTTGTTCAATAGGAATACCCCATTTAAAGCTAGTCCGAGAAATTGAGAGATCTTTAAGCCCTGATTTAACAAAGTTTATTACTTCATTTTTTCTGTAATCAGGCTTTATAAAACTAGGATTTTTTTCATAAAATTCAAGTAATTTATCACCCCAGTCAGAAAGTTTAAAAAAGTAACTTGATTCTTCAACCCATTCAACCGGAGCGCCAGTTGGGGCAATTCCATTTACTAATTCATTTTCGTTGTAAAAAGCTTCATCTCTTACTGAATACCAACCAGCATAGCTTCCAAGATAAATTTGGCCATTAGCAAGCAATTTATTCCAAAGGCTTTGAGCTGCTTGTTTGTGTCGTTCTTCAGTAGTACGAATAAAATCATCGTTGCTTAAATTTAATAACTTTGTAAGAGACTTGAAGTGCTCAGATAATTCATCTGTAAATGCTTGCGGTGTAAGTGATCTAGCATTAGCAGCTTTTTCTACTTTTTGACCATGTTCGTCAGTGCCTGTAAGAAATTTTACTTCATAATCACATAATCTTTTAAATCTAGCTATTACATCGCAGGCAACGCTAGTATATGCATGCCCAATATGAGGTATATCATTCACATAATATATAGGAGAAGTTACATAAAAATTATTTTTCGGTTGATTTGGCATTATCTTATCCTTTTAAAATCTATTTTCTCTAATTAAATTCACTATAATTAAAATTACTTGCTTTGCATCAAGGTTAGATTTTATTGTTTCTTTTAATAATTCCTGTTGTTTATCCCATATAATTAGCCATTGATCAATATTTAATTTATTAGAGATGTTTTCAATTATCACTCCTTCATCTTTTGCAATTTCTTTATAAGAAACGCTTGAAGCAAATTTTAGTAATTTTTGTAAAAAATGATTTATTAATGATGAAAATATTTGCCAGCCTATATCTTTAGGTAGTTTATGTATTTTATCAGAAAATTTTTGCATTAGATTAATATTTAATTTTTCGCGAATATCTAGTATTTCAGTTAAATCCTCATATAGATCTAATGCATTATTTTTCCATAATTCAAGAGATTGACCGGGTGAGTTATCGGTCAAATATAAAAGCTTATCTATAGATGAATCATCTATTTGATTATCAAGGTTTTTTATAATTTGTTGAGCTAGTTCGTGGGTTAATGACTGCAGTCTAATTATTCTGCAACGAGATTTAATAGTCTTATGGATTTTAGCTTCGGCGTGATTAATCAAAAATATATATGAATTACTTGGAGGTTCTTCCAAAATTTTAAGCAAAGCGTTACTTGAATTATTATTTAAATAATCTACCGCATCAATAACAACTATTTTATAAGGAGAGTCACTTGCAGACAGATAAAGGAAATCTTTAATTTTTCTAATTTCTTCAATGCTTATATCCTTATTTTCATCTTTCTTTTCAATGACCATTAAATTTCCATAGGAACCAGAAATAATCTGTGAGAGGATAGAATTTTTTTTATAAGAATCATGTATATTTTGTATAAAGATTTTCTTTAGTGCATCGTATACAAGGCTAGCTTTTCCAATGCCTTGACTGCCAGTTATAAGCCAAGCATGTGCAGCACTATTGTTTTTAAAACTTTCTAATATTTCATTTTTTGCAGATTCATGTCCCAGTAGAAAATGATTTTCTTTAGGGGAAGCATAATTAAAATTAATTATCCTTTTTTTCATTAAATTATCCTTGATACTAAAGTGAAAATCATCTTTATATTAATTACTATAATATGTATAGTGAGTATACATTATTTTATACAGGGAAAATTAATTATGATTATAGTAATTTTTTCAACTATCATAATAAGTATGATATTGATGCTGATAGCTGTTATAAAAGGACCCTCTATATTCGACAGGATAATGGCAGTAAATTGTTTTACAAACTATACAATTTGCTTTGTAGTATTACTTGCTAATTTTGATGGAAATAATAGTTTTATTGATATTGCTCTCATTTATACGCTTATTAATTTTATAGCAACAATTGCTTTTTTAAAATATTTTAAACACAGATCTTTTTAATATGCTTGAATATATAATATTATTAATCAGTTGGTTTTTTTTAGTTTTAGGCGGATTTTTCATTATAACAAGTGCAGTAGGTTGTTTGAGATTACCAGATTTTTATTCAAGATTACATGCAGCTGGCATAGGAGATTCATGTGGTGTTCCAATGATCTTATTAGGAATAATTATCCATAATGGATTTAATCAATTTAGTTTTAAAATTTTTTTGTTAATAATCTTTTTATTTATTACTAGTCCAACTGCTTGTCATGCTCTTGCAAAATCTGCATATATTTTTAATTTGAAAAACAAAAGTGATAATGAATAATTTTTTAAATTGGCCAACAATTTTACCTGAGTATCTAAATAGTATATTACAAAATAGCTTATTAGTTTTGGTATTAATTTGTGTTGCTGCTATAATTTTTAGTAAAGACCTTCTTATATCAACAATTTTATTATCAGTTTTTAGTCTTCTTATGGCATTAATTTATTTGATGCTTGATGCACCTGATGTAGCAATTACAGAAGCAGCTGTCGGTGCCTGTATTAGTACTATAATATTACTTATAGCTTTAACTTACACTAAAAAAACTGAATATTATGCAAAATTTTCTTTAAAGGGATTTATAGTAGTTTTTTCTATTGGTATAGCTTTAATATATGCTTTGTATGATATACCAGAATATGGAAACATAAATAACCCTATTCATACTCATGTTACGCCTCATTACATTCAAAAATCAGGTCATGAAATTGGGATAAATGCTATTGCAGCATCAATACTTGCAAGCTATAGGGGTTATGACACTTTAGGAGAGACTTCTGTGATTTTAACAGCAGCTCTTGCTGTAATCATTATGCTTACTAATAATAAAGAAAAAAAGAAATGAACAACGATATTGTGCTTAAAGTAACTGCCAAAATTATTACTCCTTTTATTATAATTTATGCCTTCTATATCCAGTTTCATGGAGAATCTTCTCCAGGAGGAGGGTTTCAGGCAGGCGCAATTTTAGCTTCAGCATTTATTCTTCATACTATTATTTTTAATATTAATTACACACTTAAAGTTTTATCAATGAGATTTTTGAAAATTACTGCTTCTATAGGAGTGTTAACATACGTATTCGTTGGAATAATACCCGTTTTATATGGAGGTAATTTTCTCGATTATTCTTATCTTAATTCTAATAAATTACTTGGACAAAAAATTGGTATAATGGTGATAGAACTAGGAGTAGGCATCACAGTATTTTCTGTAATAATGATTATATTTTTTTCGTTTATTATGCGTAAAACCAATGTTTAATTATAATTTTATTTGTAAATAATTGTATGTTTAACTATATTTGCGCCCTAATAATAATGCTTGCCGGGTTATATATTATAATTGCTAAAGGCAATTTAATAAAAAAGATGATAGGGATGACTATATTTCAAACCTCTATATTACTTTTTTATATTAGCATGGGAAAAATTAGAAATGGAGCTATTCCAATTTTGAAATGTCTAGATTTTAATTCATGCCCTACTATATATTCTAATCCATTGCCGCATGTACTTATGCTCACAGCGATTGTGGTAGGCGTTGCAACTCTTTCAGTTGGGCTTGCTATTATAGTCAAAATAAAAGAAGCTTATGGAACTATTGAAGAAAGTGCAATTTTAATAAAAGACTTAGAAGAAAATAATAATGAATGAAGTACAAAAAGATAGATTAATTTTCTCATTTTCAAGGAGAGTTGGAAGAACTCTTAGTGATACTCAAAAAGCATTTTTAAAAAATGAATTACATAAATTTACTATTAAAAATCCTCAAGGCATAAATCCAGCAAAGCTTTTTAACTTTCAGCCAAAAGAAATTTGGTTTGAAATAGGTTTTGGGAGTGGAGAGCATATTGCAACACTTGCAGAACAAAATAAAGATATTGGTTTTATTGGATGTGAGCCATTTTTAAATGGGGTAGCTAATTTACTTAATCATATAGTTGAAAGAAATATCAGTAATATTAGAATTTGGCAAAATGATGCCAGACTACTACTTGGCGAACTTCCAGATAATATATTGCAAAGAGTATATATTTTATTTCCTGATCCTTGGCCCAAATTAAAGCATCATAAAAGAAGAATTATTTCAGATTTAACACTTAATTTGCTTGCAACCAAAATTGTTAAAGGTGGAAAATTAATTGTTGCTACTGATCACAAAGAATATGCAGGTGAAATGGAAAAAACTTTAAATTCGCATCAGGAATTTACACCTTTTGTTACAGATTATAAATTACCACCTGAGGGTTGGGTAAAAACTCGTTATCAAGAAAAGGCTGAAGCATTAAACCTTCAACCTTATTTTTTCCAGTTTATAAGAAAGTGAAATATTATATCGTAGTATCTTGACTTGATATTAAGCTTTCTTCTCCAGTAAGTAAATTATAATGGTGGGTAATGCCTGTACCATCAGTAAATTCTAAATAAGAATGTCCATATTCAAGCTTCTGTTTTTCATCTAAATAATTATAAAATATATTTACAATGAAACTTTCTAAAGAACTTGCATTATGAAGTTTTACTGGAGCAAAATCGTTAGAATTTTGGTAAATACCTGTATAATGATATACAGTATCATTATGCATATTTAAAACTTTTAAATTAGCACCATTAGAAATAAGTGTTTGTATGATTTCAGGATTGCCTACATAAACTGCATCTTGAATTAAATATTTAGTATGGTAGTTACTATCATCAATAATAACTTTATTAAAATCATTTTTTAATAATAGACGAACAGCGCTAACATTATTGTGATATATAGCATGTTTTAATATCGTACCATATCCTGAGCCTTTGTAAACTGGAGACTCTATTGTAAAATTATGATTTATATCTAATCCGTTTTCGATTAAAAAATTTAGAACTTTAATATTATGCTCATTTTCATTTTGAAGAATATTCGTTATTTCATTTTTTTCTATAAAATTTAAAAATTCTTTTTTGAATTCTTCAGAAGTTTCTAAAGCATCTTTGGCCTTTGAAAATTCTTGATTTTCAAGGAGGACAAATATTTCTAAAAATTTTTTAATATGGGATATTGAAACCTCTTTTTTTTATTTAATAAATTTATTATTACAGAAAAGTTAAATAATGTCAATAAAATTTAATAATAAATTAAAGAAAATATTAATATATTAACTCAATAAGTTAGATTAAAAATACTTTTAATTAATCAGAATTTAACTTTTACAATACATATTTACCTTAAGTAATATATAAATTTAAAAGGGTTAATATGAAAGAGAATATTTCTGAAGAATTAACAAATAATTTAGTTCAGATAACTAATTTATATCAGGAAATACTTGTAAAACTCGCAAGTAAGAAAGAGATTGACGTTGATCCTTTTAATGTAACTACAATTGTCTTAGATGCTTTTGGTAAATTAATGGCTAATCCTCAAAAATTAGTTGCATTACAATATGATTATTTTCAAAATTATATGAGCTTATTAGAAAATGTCCAAAAAAGACATAATGGAGATAATATACTTCCTTTATACAATACGATCGGAAAAGATAATAGATTTAAGGATGAGGCATGGGATAACAATATTTACTTCGATTTTCTTAAACAAATTTACTTAATGAATTCAAATTGGATGCAAAATCTTGTCCATAATATAGAAGACATCGATAGTAAAACTGCATATAAAATAAATTTTTTTACTAAACAATTAATCGACGCATTATCTCCATCTAATTTTGCTATTTCAAACCCTGAAGTAATAAGAGAAATATTTGAAACCAAAGGTGAAAATCTTGTAAAAGGTTTAAAGAAACTTTCAAATGATATTGAGCGTAGTAAGAAATTAATAGAAATTACTACAGCTAATGACAATGCATTTAGTGTAGGAGAAAATATAGCTACTACAAAAGGTAAAATTATATATCAAAACGACCTAGTCCAGTTAATTAAATTTGACAATACTTGTGAAAAAACTTATGAACGTCCTCTTTTAATAATTCCTGCCTGGATTAATAAATATTATATACTAGATTTAAGTGAGAAAAACTCTTTCGTCAGATGGTTGCTTAAGCAAGGCTTTTCAGTATATATTATTTCATGGGTTAATCCAGATAAAACACATGCAGATAAAGATTTTGAAGACTATATGCAACAAGGCATTCTTGATGTAGTTGATTTCATCTCAAAAGCTACAGGAAGCAATGAAATTAATGCTATAGGCTATTGTTTAGGTGGGACTTTACTTGCTTCTACTTTAGCATATATGGCTTCAATAGGTGATAATAGAATTGCATCAGCAACTTTCTTAACGACATTAATAGATTTTGAGCAGGCCGGAGAACTGCAATTATTTACGGATGAAGAAAATATAAGTAAAATTGAAAAGCGTATGGAAGAAGAGGGTTATTGTGCTGATATTGGCCAAACTTTTAATATGCTTAAATCTAAAGATATGGTTTGGAATTTTTTTGTAAATAACTATTTACTGGGGCGTGACCCTAATGCATTTGACCTCCTTTATTGGACCTCTGATACGACAAGGCTTCCTGCAAAAATGCATAGTTTCTATTTAAGAAATATGTATCAGAAAAATTTATTGGCTCAAGACGCAGGATTAAAGCTTAAAGGCGAAGATATTTATATTAGTAAAATTAAAATTCCATGTTATTTCCTTTCAACTAAAGATGATCATATTGCTCCGTGGCATTCTACATACAATGTGCTTCACAAATTCAGCGATAAAATTTTTACACTAACTGCATCAGGGCATGTTGCAGGAGTAGTAAATCATCCAAATTCAGGAAAATATTGTTATTGGACAAATAATAAATTACCAAAAAATAGTGAAGAATGGCTAGACAAGGCTAAAGAAAATCCAGGGTCATGGTGGGAACATTGGCTTAAATGGAGCAAAAAACATTCTGGTGCTTTACAAAAACCTAAAGCTTTAAAAATTAAAGCAATTGAATCTGCCCCAGGCTCTTATGTTAAAATGAGATGATTAATACCATTCCTCATTTATTTTATTACGGCGTCATGAGCCTGGTTTCAAGGCTCAGTATATACTGTATATATTCACTCGCCTTTGCCTTCTATCTCCTAGTATTAATAATAGTATAAGTAGCTTGAATTTGAAGTTTGCGCGTCATAACGTGTCGCTAATCTAATATTTAGTGAGCTTCTTTCTTTGCACC
>JBKBYG010000006.1:0-64624 GCA_046313435.1 Alphaproteobacteria bacterium | reverse complement strand
CCTCTATTTTAGATACATCAATTTCTTCAAGTCTTGAAACAAGTTCTAACGGTATTGCTTTAGGTGATCCATTATCAGCTTTAAGAATCAGGAAGCTTGAAGATTGTTTACTTGATATATTATTTTGTACTGTTAAATGTGCATCATTACTATTAGCTGGTTGATCTTTATTTAATGCTTTTACCAATCCGTTTGGATCAAGTATCATAATTACATTCCCATCACCAAGCAATGTACTGCCTGAATAAATGTCAAGCGATTTAAGTATCGGAGCTACTGGTTTAACCACTATTTCTTCAGTATCATAGATACGATCTACGATAACCCCAAAACTATGATTACCAACTTCACATACAACAACAAACGATACATTATCAGACTTTGTTTCTACTTCGTTTTGTTGGGGTTTTAGCATTAACATTTCTGATAAACTAATCAACGGCAAAAGAGATTCCCGCAATCTTAGTATTTGCTTACCATTTACTGTATCAATATTATATTCTGAAGTGCCACCTACCTTTACCATTTCAACAACATTAATCTGAGGCACACCTAAGATCTGACCTTCGCATTCAACTATTAGAATCGATAATATAGCCAGGGTTAAAGGAATTTTAATTGAAAAATTTGATCCTTTTCCTGATTCTGATCTCATTTCAATTGTACCACTAATTTTTTCAATATTAGTTTTAACAACATCCATGCCTACACCTCTTCCAGAAATCGAAGTAACTTTTTCGGCAGTAGAAAATCCAGCTTTAAAAATAAATTGCATTATTTGCTGGTCAGTCATCTTTTCAAGATCGCTTTCTGTTGCTAGGCCATTTTCAATTGCTTTTTGCTTTACTCTTTCTAAATTGATTCCTCGTCCATCATCCGAAACTTCGATGATAATATGCCCACCTTGATGATAAGCTTTAAGTGTTATTGTTCCGATTTCAGATTTAAAAGCTTTCCTTCTATCTTCTGGTTTTTCAAGTCCATGATCTACAGAGTTTCTTACCATATGTGTTAGAGGATCTTTAATTGATTCAATTAGCTGCCTATCTAACTCAGTTTCTTCACCAACCATTTTAAGTTCAATCTTTTTATTCAATTCTAAACTTAAATCTCGAATTAACCTTGGAAATTGTCCCCATGCACTACTGATAGGCTGCATCCTAGTCTTCATTACACGCTCCTGCAGCTCTGAAGTAATATAACTCAGCCTTTGCACAGGCGAAGTAAAAGAGCTTTCCTTTTCAGATCTTGCGAGCTGTAATAATTGATTCCTTGTAAGCACAAGCTCGCTTACCATTTGCATTAAACCTTCAAGCACATCTACATTCACACGAATACTTTGCATTGAATGTTTATTATCCTTTGACTTAGAATTAGATTTTAAGTCACCTTCTGATTTTTCATCCTTTGCATTATTATGTTCTTCTTCAGCTTTAATTTCTTCAACAATATTTTTGTCACCATCTTTAGCCTGAATATTTTGTGGGATTTCAGAAACCGTTTCCACGTTAAATCCCTCTGGCTCTTCACCTTCTTTAGGCATTGTAGGCACGGTGATATCAGATATTGTTTCAGTAGGAACAACAGATTGATTATCAATATTATTTTGGTTATCTTTAGAAATAGCTTCTACATTACTCATTTCTACAATCCCAAATTCAGCAGCATGATTTAGCAACTCAATTAGTTTTGCATCATTTCCTTCTGGCTCCTTCCCTTCATTCTGAAGAGAATTTATAATATATTTAATCTTATCTATAGCTTTTAATATTAAAGAAATAATTTCTGGAGTTGCATTAATTTTTTGATCACGAATTTTGCCGAGTACATTTTCTCCTCCATGGGCCACTGACTCCAATCTTGGTAGTCCTAAGAAGCCACATGTTCCTTTGATAGTATGCATTACACGAAAAATGCCACCTAAAATTTCTTGATTATTAGGCTCTTTTTCAAGTTTTATTAGCTCTAAGTCTAAGGTTTGCAACCCTTCATTAGTCTCAGTTAGAAAATCAACAATTAATTCATCCATTATTATCTCGATATTTAATGTTTTTTATAATTTAGTGTATTCCAGAATAAATCTTACAAATTTTTCACTTTTTTCAATTTTGAGCTTTGCTCCTAAATCTTGTATTAATTCATTTGTAAAATAAACTTGAATATTTTTTGAACTAATCTCGATTCCCTCGCTATTATTTGACAATAGCTTTTCCATTTCTTGATCAATACGCCAATTTTGACCAATAGCCGTAACTTCAACTTTTTTACCATTAGGAATTTTAGACAATTTAACATCGACATTACCACCATGTATTAATACATTTTGCAGCAACACAATAATATTAAGGAGAATTTTAGCAAATTTGGGTCCTACAAATAGGCCTGGAGTTGCAACATTTTCATCTTCCCATACTAATTTTAATTTAGTACTCACTAGAAAATTCTCTATTAAAATTTTAATTTCAGCTAAATTAGCTTCGCCAATTTTTGGAGCAATTCCATAGGCTTGCCTAAAAAACTGAAGTCTTGCAACTGCTTGTTTTGAACTTGTTTCTACTAGCTGATAAGCTCTTGCTTTCATTGATTCATCTTGATCTAGCAAGAATTCAACACCATTATTAATTGCACCTATTGGACCAGCAAGATCATGTGAAAATTTTGCTGCCATTAACTCAGATAATTCGATTTTATTTAACATATTATATAATTTTAATTGAATTTATAATTTCTCATACTAACATTTTTACCATAGCAAAGTTAATAAATAACTAATTTTATTTTTTCGAATTTTATATCAGTTACTAAAAGAAAAAATTTTTTAGTTAATTTTTTAATAAAATATTCATTTATTTATGCTTTAATTAAAGAGATGTTATATTAATTTAAGGTAAAAAAAAATGGCAAAAGATTTTATTGAAGAAGATGATGATAAGAAAAAAAAGCAAGAAAATCGTGTTTTAGAAGGAGATTTTAGTGATACAGAAAAAGATGATCTTATTAGAAATATACCATATGAGGATCGTTCTCAGCTATCTCCCCAACCTACTAAGCCTAATCGTCCTGCTCCTGCAATTCCAAAAAATGAAGATCATATAAATGAGCCCCCTCCTAAACTAAAATTTGAAGATCGATCTGCAGAGAAGGAAAATAAGCCAAATATATTTCAACAAGCTTTAGATAATTCTAAGAATAGTATTAAAGCGAAAATTGACTTTGCAAAGAATGCTGTTAGAAATGTTCCAAGTTACGTTAAAGATTATTTTACAAAGGATGTACCTGAATATTTCCAAAACGACAAAGGACAATATACATTTGGATCTTTAATTAAAGGGGTAGGAAAAGTTGCTAAAGACTGTTTAATAGCTGGAGCTAAAGCTACTCTTGCTATTGCTTGCTGTATTCCTGGACCTTCTGCAATTGCAGCTGGAGCAATTAACGGAGCAAGAATGGCTTATAGCATGGCTGATAACCGAGAAACTCAAACAACATCAAATCCAAAGCTTAAAAAATTTCTTGCAGTAGCCGTAGGGGCAACAGTTGGAGGTTTAATCGGTTCGGTAGCACCAGGCGTTATGGGTGTAGCAGGAGCTGCGTATGATACAAAAAGGTTGCTTGAAAAATCTGGTGAGCATTTTGAAAAAACTCAAGCTGATCTTAAGTCTCTCTCGCATTTTGAAGAAAAAGAACAAACAAGAGGAAGAGGTAAATCTTTTGAAAGAGATGCTTTAAGTAGTTTTCAAGAGCCGGGCTCTCCAGGATATTCACCTGGAAGCACAAAAAGCTCTTCAAAACAACAACGTTAGAAAATATAATGCTTAGGGGCAAAGAGATTCGAATTTTCGACTCTCTTGTTCCCACTGAATATGTTAGTAAATTAATTTGAACAAAAATATCATTTTTAAGAGTTACATTTCTAAGGAAATACAATTAATCTAAATAAAATAAAATTCTCCTACACACATTTGAAGATTGTTGCATATTATATGAACCTCCACCAGTATAGGTGTAAAGTGCATTTGTTATTCCATCAGCTTGCTTTATACAAGTAGTTGCAGGGTTAGTGTATGTCATCATAGAACCCGATGTTGGAATACCATCATCAGTTTTGATATCGATATCATATGCTTGGATAGGTGAAATAAAATTTGGACTAGAATTAGCCAAATGATATCCAATAGAATTTCTAGTATTGACTAGAACATTATAAATTCTAGAGGAATTTGTTTCTACCCTTATTCTAGTATCAGAATCGTTTAAAACTGATGATAAAGCTTCATTGCTTCCATCATAATTGGCATCTAATTTTCGAGCCAAAACTAAATGATACCAGACTTGAAAATTTTCTGTTCCATATTGTACTCTTCCATCACCATTTCCGTTAGTTCCAGCCCCAAATATTCTTGTAGCAAAAGGAAAATCTCCGGGCAAAAAACTATATTGTTCTTTAAAGTTGTTTAGTAAAGCAGTATATTGCTGTACTTCTTTTATAACTGCTCTGCTTGTAGCGCTTTGAATCAAGTTTTGTCCAACAACTATTCCACTTATTAAAAGTCCAACAACAATTAAAACAATTGATAATTCTATTATAGTAAATGCTTGATTTCTATTATCCATATCTCTACTGCAAAGTTTTTTGAAATAGAGTTTACAGTAAGGTAGTAAATATTTAATTAAAGTAGTAAGGATTTATGATGGTCGGGGCAGAGAGATTCGAACTCCCGACCCTCTGGTCCCAAACCAGATGCGCTACCAGACTGCGCTATGCCCCGAGATGATGGATAAGCTGACTTAGATAACATTTAATTTTATAGCCAAATCATCACTATATTTAAACGTAAAAGCTAATAAATTTATCCAAAAAAGATCCTGAAACGAGTTCAGGGTGACAACCATATTTTAATTTAGCGTCATACTAAGCTCTATCCTAAAACAAGTTCAGGATGACCTCAATCTCTATAGTATCATGCTGAACTTGTTTCAGCATCTAATAAAGATAAAGATACAGCTAGTAGTTAACTAGCCATATCTTTATATTGTATTTTAAAAAATAATCAATAGGTTTTTATGATTATTCTTTAGTTTCTGCTAAGCTTTTTTGATATTCTTTGCTTAGCGCTGATACTGCATATATCCAAATAAACATAATTATTAGGAACATAACCATGATTGATCCAATGTTTCCATTAAACCCACCTTCTGGGAAAAGAGTTACAAGCGTAGAAAGTATTAGCGCTCCGCCTGACTTACCAAGCCTTCCGCCTACTACATCTACCGCTGCTTTTCCTTTAGTCTTGAGTTCTTCATCAATTGGAATATAAGCCATCTCTTTTGTTGAATCAAAGAGCGAATATTTAGTAGATTTACTTAAAATATTCTGAATCATACCAAATACTACTGCCATTGTTAGCGGAGTGATTCCAAATATCATAAGTGTAAAATCACTCAATTTACCAGAATACAAGCTAAATACAAAGAATATTGTCCCTGTTACTAGCATCATAAGCGGAGTCATGATAGCAGCTGTAAACCAGTTGAATTTTCTAAGTATATTCGTACCAATAATAAAGAATATTAATGAAATTCCACCAGTCCATGAGTTCAATCTACCCATGAAATTTAAGTATTCATGTGAAGATGGGTATAATTCGCGTACTTTTTGCTTCCATGGTCCTTCAATCAAATTCATTGAAATACCATAACATAAGATAAGCAATACAATTAGACCTAAATATTTTGAGCTAAGTATAAGCTTAAAGCTCTCACCAAGTGATAGTTTTGTTTTTTGCTTTTTTTCTCTAGGTGTGTAATAACGTGGATCAGTTAACACATATTTATGCATCCATCTGAATAATCCAACAATTACAAATCCACTTATAATTGAAAAAATCATAATTTTAGGGACTACGAAAGTTGCAAAATTATTAGAACTTGCATCAAGCTCACCATCAAGGCTGCTAGCATTCGATGTAAGGTACATAAGCAATTGTCCAGCTACTACACCAGATATGTTGGCAATAACCCCAAACATTGCATAAAATCTTTTTGCTTCGCTCGTTGAAGTGATTTTATTAGCAAACTGCCAGAATAGTAATGATACCATCATACTACCCCATATCTCTGCATTTATAAAGAATAATGCATATATCCATTTACCATAAAGGAAGATGAACCATTTCATTCTTGGATACTCAGCAGCCCAATGCTGAATCTTGACTGGATCAGGATGTATTGCATCTGCATTCGGATATAATATTAATAAGAAAGCTACAAAGAACGCTATAAAAAACCCAGTAATACAGTAGAATACTTTCTCCTGATTCATAATGTTCACAAGCTCGGCATACACAACCATAAAAATTACTGCAGAAGGTAAAACTCCCCATAATTTTAAGAAACTTGTTGCCTCAGCCCCAACATTTGTAATTACTAATGCGTCTTTTAACGATCTTAATACTGTATAGTTAAATAATATGAAGAACAACATAAAAGCCATAGGTAAAAACTTTTTAAGTTCAAACCTTTCAATAGGCCATAATATTATTCTTAATTTATTTAAGAAATCTTTTTTCTGGTCTGTTTCCATTTTTTTCCTAACTTTAATGGTTTAAAAATAATTTTAGTCAATATATATACTTAGCTAATTTAAATAGTAAACAAAAAATTACTATATTTTTAATGCAAATATTATAATTTTTTATAAATATTTGATTGAAAATAGATTTTATCTGTTTAATAAATTAATATCTACGGAAGAAGGAAAAGCAATTTAAAATATATATTGCTATATCTAGTTGATTATTTACAAATAATGTTATAGTTATTGCACAAAAATTTGTCAAATATATTAATATATAGATTAACTAATGAAAGCAAAAAATTATTTTGTTACTGGGGGCGCGGGATTTATAGGCAGCTGCTTTGTAATTAACCAAATTGAGAAAGGACATAATGTTATAGTATATGATCTTTTAACTTACGCAGGTCATGAAATCAATTTAAAAACTGTAATTGATAAAAACTGCAAATTGATTAAAGGAAATATAACTGATACTGAAAAGGTGATTCAATTATTAAATCAATATGAAATTGATGCAGTCATAAATTTTGCAGCAGAATCTCATGTTGATAATTCAATTAATTCTCCTTCAATTTTTATTGAAACAAATATAAATGGAACCTACAGCCTTCTTAACGCTTCATTACAATATTATAATAATCTTGATAAAAATGATAAAAAGGAAAATTTTAAATACATACAAGTCTCAACAGATGAAGTCTATGGCTCACTCGGAGATACAGGCAAGTTTTCTGAAAACAGCCCTATGCTTCCAAACTCGCCTTATTCAGCCTCTAAAGCTGCAGGAGACCATTTAACTCGAGCTTGGTTTGAAACATATAAATTACCTACATTAATTACAAACTGCTCTAATAATTATGGTCCAAGGCAATATCCAGAAAAACTTATACCTAGAGTAATATTTTGCGCATTAAATGGAGAAATTATACCCGTATATGGAGACGGCAAAAACATACGGGATTGGATACATGTTGAAGATCATGTAGCAGGAATAGATCTGGTTCTAAATAAAGGGCAAATCGGAGAAACATATTGCTTAGGTGGAAATGCTGAAAGAGAAAACATAAATTTGGTTAGATTAATATGTTCAATATTAGATAATTTACGACCAAAAACTGATGGTAAATCATATTTGGAGCAGATAAAATTTGTACCCGACAGGCCTGGCCATGATAGACGTTACGCAATTGATGACACTAAAGCAATAAATGAATTGGGGTTTAAAAGGAAATACGTGTTAGAAGAAGGTTTAAAAGACACTATTAAATGGTATTTAGATAACAAGGAATGGTATGAAAATATAATGTTAAAATTAACAGGGGCAAATCAATGAAAGGTATTATTTTAGCGGGTGGATCAGGCACCCGACTCCTCCCTTTAACAAAAACAATTAGCAAGCAAATATTACCTGTTTATGATAAACCAATGATATATTATCCTTTGGCAACTCTAATGTTAGCTGATATTAGAGATATACTTATTATAAGCACCCCGAGAGATCTTCCATTTATCCAAACTTTATTAGGTGACGGTAGTAAGTATGGAATTTCATTATCTTACTTAGAGCAACCCAAACCTGAAGGAATTGCACAAAGTTTTATTATTGGAGAAAAATTCATCGGAAAAGATTCTGTAAGCTTAATTCTTGGAGATAATATTTTCTATGGTCATAATATTATTAATAGTTTAATTAATGCCCAGCAAAACACAACTGGCGCAACAATATTTGCATATCACGTAAAAGATCCTAAGAGATACGGAGTCGTCGAGTTTAATGATGATTTTGAAGTTATATCTGTAGAAGAAAAGCCTGCTAATCCAAAATCACCTTGGGCAATTACAGGATTATATTATTATGACAATCAAATCATTGATATTGCAAAAAATTTGAAGCCCTCGGCTAGAGGAGAATTAGAAATTACCGATGCAAACCGAATATATCTTGAACAAAAGCAATTAAAAGTAGAATTACTTGGTAGAGGCATGGCTTGGCTTGATACTGGTACTTTTGATTCACTTATTTCAGCAGGACAATTTGTAAAAACTATCGAAGAACGTCAAGGTTTAAAAATTTCATGTATCGAAGAAGTAGCTTATAATAAAGGTTATATTAATCAAGAAGATTTACTTGCTTTAGCCTCAACTTATGGAAATAATGATTATGGAAATTATTTACGTAATATTTTAACGGAAACAAACAAAATATGGTAAAAAAGACATTAATCATTGGAAGTAATGGCCAAGTTGCTAGAAATCTAAAAAAAATTTTACAAGATGACTGTATAAGTTTAAGTAGTGCTGAACTAGATTTATCTAAAACAGATCAAATCCCTTTAATACTCGATAAATTTGACTTTGATGTAATAATTAATGCAGCAGCTTACACGCAAGTTGATAAAGCTGAAGAAGAATTTGATAAGGCCTATTTAGTTAATGGAATTGCTCCAGGAATAATAGCCCAATACGCTAAAGAAAAAAATAAAACTTTCATTCACTATTCAACTGATTATGTATTTAAAGGCTCAGGTAACACTGATTTAAAAGAAACTGACCAAACAAATCCAATTTCAAATTACGGCAAAACAAAACTCATTGGCGAGGAACAGATCCGAAAATTAGGCGGTAAATACCTAATTTTAAGAACTTCAGCAGTGTTTGATAGTGAAGGTCATAATTTCGTTAGGACAATGCTTAAGCTTGGCAAGGAACGAGAAGAATTAAGAATAGTAAATGATCAGTTTACTTCTCCAACATATGCTTTTGATTTAGCGGAAGCTACTTTATCATTAATTCAAAAAACTCAGTTAAATTTTAATACTACTATTTATCATGTATGTAATAGCGGCAAAACTACATGGTATGAATTTGCAAAAACTATTTTTGATCTAGCAAAGAAATATCAAATTCCTACTAAGGTAAAAAATATTTATCCGATCACTACCATGGAATATCCTTTACCTGCTAAAAGGCCTGCTTATTCAGTATTAGCTTGCAATAAATTATATGCAGATTATATGATAAAACTTCCTAATTGGCAAGAAAGTCTAGAAAAAGTTATAAATTTAATTAGTAATCAAAAAGAAGGTTCAAAATGAAAATAGAAAAATGTGATATTGAGGGCCTATTGATTATAGAACTCGATATATTTAAAGACGAGAGAGGTTTTTTTGTTGAAAAATTTAACGAAGCTAAATTTATAGATTTAGGTATTCAGCACAAATTTGTACAGGATAACCACTCACGCTCTCTTCCTAATGTAATTCGTGGATTACATATGCAAATTAATCCTTCACAAGGGAAATTGGTAAGCGTGGCAAAAGGAAAAATACTGGATATAGCAGTCGATGCAAGGCCTTCTTCTAAAACTTTTGGACAATATTTTACTATTGAATTATCGGATATTAATGGCAAAATGTTATGGATCCCTGCAGGTTTTTTGCATGGTTTTTCTGTAATTAGCGAAAGCGAAACAGATGTATTATATAAAGTTAATGGATTATATAATCCTGCTGGTGAGATTGGAGTGAAATGGAATGATCCCGAACTTAATATTAATTGGTTAGTATCAAATCCTATAGTTTCAAGTAAAGATAATAATCTCGGCAGCTTTAAAGAATATAAGGAAAAATATGGGATATAATATTGCAGTTGTTGGAGCTACTGGTAAAGTTGGAAGAGAAATGCTTTCTATATTGGATGAAAGAAATTTTCCTTTTAAAGAAGTAATTGCTTTAGCATCTAAAGCCTCAGTAGGCAAAGAAGTAAGTTTTGGTGAAAAGAATATTTTAAAAATACAAGATTTAGAAAATTTTGATTTTTCTAATACAGATATTGCTTTATTTTCTGCAGGAAGTGCTGTTTCTAAAATTCATGCTAAGCGCGCTGCTTTACAAGGATGTATTGTTATAGATAACAGTTCATGCTTCAGAATGGAAAAAGATATACCATTGATAATTCCTGAAGTTAACCCTGAAGATTTAAAATTATATAAAAAAACAAATATTATTGCTAATCCTAATTGTTCCCTAATTCAATTATTAGTAGCTTTAAAACCACTTGAAGATATTTCAGAAATAAAAAGAATAGTTCTATCTACATATCAATCTACTTCTGGTGCAGGCAAAACTGCTATGGATGAATTATATAACCAAACAAAAAATATTTATTTATATCAAGAATGTCAGCCTAATAAATTTCCTAAACAAATTGCATTTAATATTTTGCCTCAAATTGGAAGTTTTTTAGAAGATGGCTCAACCGAAGAAGAGCAAAAAATTGTTAATGAGGCTAAAAAAATTATGGGTATTAATATACAAGTTTCAGCAACATGTGTAAGGGTGCCTGTTTTTATTGGTCATTCAATTTCTGCAAATATTGAATTTTATGACAAAATAACAATTAAGGAAGTAAAAAAAGCTCTTAAAAATGCAAATGGAGTTGAATTAATAGACAGATTAACTGACGGAGGATATATTACTCCTATTGAATGTGTGAAAGAAGACGCAGTTTATGTATCAAGAGTAAGGGAAGATTTTAGCCAACCTAACTCTATCAGTATGTGGATTGTATCGGATAATTTGCGCAAAGGCGCGGCCTTAAATGCTATACAGATTGCAGAAGAATTAATAAAAACCTATATCAAATAATCTTAATTGAAGTTTCTATATGCTTACAAATTTTTACGGTAGAAATAATAGGTTTTTATTAATTGTGGCTTTAGTAATCTTAGCTTTAGTCAGCATTTATTTTTTTAATAAGCGTAATAAAGACACTAATGTTACTGTTAATGCTGGGCATAATCCCGTAAAACTGAGTAAGCAAATTGAAAATTACATTAAGCAACAGGCTTCTTCAGCAAGTATTTGTGAACTTACAAAAATATTTGGTACTGACTTAAATAATATTAAGCTTATAAATACTAATTTAAGTAAATGCAATTTTGAAAATATCAATTTACAAGATTCTAATTTGATTCGCGTTTCCTTTGCCGATGCTAATCTTAAATCAGCAAGTCTTTCAAATGCATCTATTCAGGAATCAAATTTTCATAATGCAAATTTATCACAAGCAAAATTATATAATGCCCAACTTCAGGATTCCAATTTTAGTAATTCTAATTTTGAATATGCGATACTAAGAAATGCAGATTTTCAAGATGCCGATCTGTCTAACGCTAATTTTACAAATGCAGACTTATCTGAAGCGAATTTTAAGGGTGCTAAATTAACTGGTACTATATTTACTGGTGCAAATTTAAGTGGTGCAATATTTACTGAAGTAAATCTAGAAAACTCTGATTTAAGTAATTTAAACTTATTTGGTGCGCAATTGCGAGGAAGTAACTTATCAAAATCAAATCTTTCTAATAGTTATTTGGAAAGTGCAAATTTAGAGTATTCTAACTTAGATTCGGCCAATTGTGAAAATACAAATTTTGAAGGAAGTAATTTAAGTAACTCAAATTTATCTCAAACTAATTTAATTAAAACAAATTTTAGATTTGCAAATCTACGAAATTCTAATTTTAGTAAGTCTAATTCATTTGAAGTAAATTTTAAAGATGCTAATTTGAAATTTGCTAATCTTTCAAACGCTAATTTTAGTTTTACAGATTTTAGTGAAAGTAATTTGGAAAACGTGAATTTTGAAAATTCTATTTTAAAAAACAGTAGTTTAACTAATGTAATTTGTGAAGTAAGTAACTTAAAATCAATTAACGCAGAAAATTCTGATTTTAGTAACTCTTTATTCAGACAAGTCGATTTTTCAAATGCAAACTTAGCTTCAACAAATTTTGAAAATAGTAGATTTTTTGAAATTATAATGAAAAATACTAGTTTAGCAAAAAGTAATTTAAAAAATTTAATTATTGAGTCTTCAGATATAATTGATAGTAATTTTGAAAATGCTAATTTCGTTAGATCATATATTAAGGATAGTAACCTAATAAATTCTAATTTCATAAAAACAAATTTTTATGGTAGTCAATTTAACATTGTCGATCTTCACGAAAGTAATATTGCTTATTCTATATTTAACAACACTATTATATTAAATAGCTCGAACATGAATGAGATAAACAATAATAATATAATTTTAAATATTTCTGATATTGAGAAATTTGCTAAAGAGCATAAAAATTTATCTAATATGAATTTTTCAAATTTACTATTTGAAAATATAAATCTTACCAATGTTGATTTATCAAATTCAATTTTTATCGGAAGCTCTTTGAAAAACTCAATTTTAACTGAAAATAATATTTCAAACTCTAACTTTACTAACTCCAATATTGAAAATACTGATTTTTCAAATTCCAACTTATCATCTTCAAATTTTACATATGCTAAAATTAAAAATTTGAAGATAAATAATGCAAATATTGATAAAATTATTCTTAATAAAACTTCTTTAGAAAATACTGATTTGAGTTCAAAAAACTGAATTAACTCAAATAACTGCTTTTATTTTTAAATAATAAGCTATTATTATGATTATTTTTATTTATTTTATTATAATTTTCAGTTATTATCTAAAAAACACAGAATAATGCGTCTACAATTTTTTATTTACTAAAGCCTTATTGAACTAGTTTCTGCTACCTTTAATATTCTCTTTAATTCTTAATTTCTTGCTAGACAGTAAATTATTTTGCTATTTTACTAACACTAACCTATTGAGGATTACAATGAAAGAAGGTACAGTTAAATGGTTTAACTATACAAAAGGATATGGATTTATCGTAGAAAATGCTTCTAAAAAAGAGTATTTTGTTCATAAAACTACCTTAGAACGCGCTGGATTAAGAGGACTTGATGAAGGTCAAGCAATTTTCTTTGAAGTAGCTACTGAAAAAGGCAGAGAAGCTGCAGTTAACCTACAGCTTGGAAACCAATAAGCCGGTTAATTAAAAGCAATAGACTTCTTGCATAATTTCCTTCGGGACTAATTTGTACGTTGATTCCTGGCTCTAATCGTTATGTACTTCTTTGTACAGTCCGGTTCTGGGCTGAGAATCTCTTTTAAATTTTCTCATAAAAATAGGATGCTACAAGAAGTCTATTTAAGTTATCTATTCCGAACATTCAATTCTTAAATAACTCAGATATTTTTTGAGAATTTCTCCTTTATTATAATATTTTATACTTTTCTCTAACGACATTGGCAGTTTTTCTAATTCATATTGCTTCCCAAATGCATTCCCATATATTTGTTTATCCGCTTCAACTTCATGTTTAATACCGTAACTGATTGCTACAATAATTGCTGTTATGGATAAATATATATTACAATCTGATCCTGCAACCCTATGCTCTATTCGCAAATTATTTTTATTTTGAACAGTCGGTACTCTTAAGGCAGTAGTTCTATTATTTCCACCCCAACAAATTTTTGTAGGAGTTTCAAAATTATTATCGAATCTTTTGTATGAATTTTCATTTGGAGCAAAGTAAATCATTGACTCCTTCATCAATTTGAGTAATCCCCCTATTGAATGGGACAAATATTTATTTATTATTTCATTATCTTTCTTAAAAAGATTTTTTCCGTTAAAATCATGTAAGCTAATATTAAAATGCATTGCACTTCCAGGTCTTTCGAAATATGGCTTAGCTTCAAAATTAGAATTATTATGTGTAATGTCAGAGATTATTTTTTTTAGCTGCATTGCTTGGTTAGCAACAATTAAGGGATTATTATAGGGCATTTCAACTTCAAATTGATTTTTACCTTTTTCATCTTTAATTGATACAATATAAATTTCTCTCTTAGCAGCCTCTTGAATTATAGTTTCAAAAATTTCTTTAAATTCTATTACATTATCATTTATGTAAAATTCAAGCTCTATACCAATGTATATTTTTAGTTTTAATTCTTCTATAAAACTTTTATATACTAAATTTAATATGCTTTCTTCATCAGTAATTTGTAAATTTTTCAAACAGACTCCTCAGTATATTAATTAAATTGCCAATCCAAATAATTAACAACTTAAAAAAAGTTGAATTTAATCTTTAAATAGTTTATACAATATTAATCAATTTATATTAATACTAGTTTGTAGATTTCAATTTAAAGCTTTAGTGATGTATTTTCAATTATTAAAGTAATAAAGATAATATGAGTAGTTATGTCAGCTTTAATAATTGACCAATTGTTAAATTTAATAAAAAAAACTAAAAAAATTATAGGCTGGTCGCGCGATGAGGAACAAGACAAAGATGAAAAGCATATTCCTCGTATACCCATAATTCTTAATACAAAACCAGGTGCAGCAATAATCAATACAGAGAATTCCTTAGGTGATTCACAAAATGGAGACCCTGTAATCAACCCTACCCCACTGTTCTGGACAAAGGCAACAGTTGCAACAGAAAAAAAAGAAAAATTAAGTTCAAAAATATTACAAAAATTTGCAAGAAGATTCAAAAAAGGGCAATCAAGAAAAAGATCAAGAGGCGCTTAATTAATTTTTTAAGAAATTTTTAATAGTATCTGCGATATAATAATTATATATGTAAAGATTAATTACGAGGAAAAAAATGGCTAAGCAAAAAGAATTTAAGAATTATTATGAAATTTTAGACCTTCATTTTAATGCTTCTAAAGATGATATTAGAAAAGCATACAAAAAACTCGCACTTGTTAATCACCCTGATAAACATAAAGGTGACAAACATAAAGAAGAAAAATTTAAAGTAATTTCAGAAGCATATGAAACTTTATATGATGATGAAAAAAGAATAATTTACAACGCTAAATATAAAGATTTCTATAACCAGCAAGAAAAATTTAAAAAAGAAGAAAATAAAGCCTCATATTCCCCTGAAGAAATTATTAAACAGCCTTGGAATGAAGCTCAAGCCCGTGACGATAAGGGCGTAATCAAACCTGTTATTCGATTTAAACTAGAAAATATTATGGCAATATCAGTAGAAAAATTAATTGAATTTTTAAATCTTAAAGGTATAAAAAATATTTTTCAAAGATTTAGCTCTAGTTTAAATGCAGAAATTATAGAAATTTCAGGCGAAGAAGATGTTAAGAAATTTAAGGAACTTCAGAAAGAATTATTGCAGAATAAGAATAAAAAGTTTTATAAAGAAAACCCAGATGAATATAAAGCACAATATGATGAAAAATGGTTTGAAAATATATTGCGTTTAGAACTTGAGCTTAATCAGAAAAAGTATGATCTTAGAAAAGGTATGAAACCGGAAGAAGGTGAATTTCAAAGTAAACATTTTCAAGATTTTATGAAACTATATCAAATTAGAAGCTCTGTAGAGAAGAAGGATCCTTTTAAAGATGCATTCACTAAAGAAGAACGAGCTTATTTAAATGCCAAAGAAAAAATTGATGAAGAAAATATCAAGAATAATACTTTTAATAAACCAAAATCAAATGATTCTAAAGTGCAATATGATGAAAAATGGTTTGAAAATATATTGCGCCTGGAGCTTGAACTTAATCAGAAAAAGTATGATCTTAGTAAAGGTATGAAACCGGAAGAAGGTGAATTTCAAAGTAAACATTTTCAAGATTTTATGAAACTATATCAAATTAGAAGCTCTGTAGAGAAGAAGGATCCTTTTAAAGATGCATTCACTAAAGAAGAACGAGCTTATTTAAATGCACAAGAAAAGTTTGAAGCAGAAAATTCCAAGAGTAAAGAGTCTAAAAGGGAAGAGTCCCGTAACCAATACCAAAAATTTAGCACAGAATGGTTTAAGGATATCCTAAGCAGAGAATCTCAGATACTTCAACACCATAAGAAAACTGGAAAAATCTCTGAACGAGATGCCGAAGATTGTATTGCACTTAAAATAGTTAGAGATTCATTGAATAAAAAAAATATTCTAAAAGACGAATTAACTATTAAAGAACGCGCTTATTTAGACGCAATCGTTAAGATGGCAAATAACGAAAAAAGCCAGACGCAAGATAATATTAATACTAATAACAAATCTAAGCGTAGCTCACGCGAATTATAGAAATTACATTAAACTAACTTCTGTTCATATTGAACATTAATAAGATCAGAAGTTAACAATATCAACTCCAGTATCTAATATTTTTTTATTTTCTAAAAAATTGGACAGATAGAACTAGAAGAAGCTCTGTAGTTTGCTATTACTTAATGCGCGCAAGTTCAATTACGAATTTAGAAAGTATGGCGCACCCTGAGCGATTCGAACGCCCGACCTTTTGATTCGTAGTCAAATGCTCTATCCAGCTGAGCTAAGGGTGCAGAATTTTAATTTAAATTATATACCTAAATTTTACAAATTAGTTGTATAACTTGCTTTGTTGAAACTAAAGTGTAATTATTATAGATCTTGAAACAAGTTGAGGATGACTTCAAGGCTTGAAGCTAACGTCATGCTGAACTTGTTTCAGCATCTCATATCAAACTCAACCACTATAATTTTCAAGAAGCTATAGAGCAAAAGAAAATAGCTAACAAAATCTTAATTGACAAGAGATTTTTAATTAAAATTAAAATAAAAATTGCAATGCGCACCTAAGCTTTCCATCTTCTTTGTTAATATAATAATAACCAGATTTAGCAACATCTGTAGTAGTATTACTATTATTTTGAACACAAGCTAGAATATTTACAGAAGATGCAGCTGTACAATAATTTCCTAAGCTATCATCACTATATAGTCCATGAATGTTTCCAGTTCTTGCAGACCCATCATCAATTTTACTATCAATAAAATAAGCATCCCGAGTAGTTAAAACTGGAAAATCATTTAAACTAGATGAATTATAAGCTCCAAAAATTAAACTATTAATGATGTTATTAGTATAACATTCTATATTCTGAAAAGCCCATCCAGCCTGTTTAATGTATGAATTTGGTACATTAGTACCGATAGTATTTACATTTGCAGAACTTCTAGTTCCTGTATAAGTATTGCCTAAAAATCCTGATAATGTAAGATGTTGCCATGCTCGTAGTGATTCATCACTGGTAGTACTGCCACTATATTCTATAATTCCGTTTGCATTGCCATTACATGTACCTGCTGTCCCTGCTGTGCCTGTGCAACCTGATGAGGAGAAATAACTACTAGCATTAATCATATCACCGGGTAATTGATTATACTGTAATTTAAAATTTATAATAGCAGTTTGAAACATATTATATTCAGAAATAACTTTTCTATTTTCGGCACTTGATATGAGCGAAACAGCAGTAGTCATTATTACAATCAAAAGAGTAATAATTATCAAACTTATTGAAAGCTCTAAAATAGTAAATGCTCTGTATTTCATATAGATTAATATTTTTTTAAAGTTTGTTGAATATAGTAGATATATGTACGCTAATTAAAATTATAATCCATATAAAGTGATAAATAGTTAATATAAAGTAAAATTTTGAAGGAAATATAAAAATGTCCATCTCTGTAACAAGCAAAATAGGCCTGAAAGTAAGATTAATAACATTATTACTTCTATTTTCTTTATTGCCTACAATAATATTGGAATTTGTAAATTATAAAGATTTGGAAAAATATGATATTAAAAATGACTTACTCACGCTACAGAACTTTTCAGAAACAATCAATAGATCCATTGACAATAATTTAATAGAGCGTTATGGAGATGCCCAAATTCTTTCCAATAACTTATATTATATTGAAAAAAGCAACTTTGAAAAAGATGTTATTATTAAAGATGTTATAGAATGTTTGAATAAATATATTTTAAGTTATTCTATATATAAAGCATCATTACTTTTAGATTTAAATGGCAATGTATTAGCAGTTAATACTATTGATAGCAAGAACCAGCCTATAGATTATAAATCAATGCATTATGCATCGATGGCCAATGATGAATGGTTTCAAAAAGCTTTAAATGGCGAATTTACGGAAGGCAATAATGGATTCTCGGGTACTTACGTGGGCGAGCCATATAAAAACTCTCATATAAATGCAATGTATAATGATGATGGATATGTTTTACCTTTCGCTTCACAGCTTAAAGATGAAAAAGGTAACATTGTAGGGATAGTATGTAACTTTATGAAATTTGAGGCTATTGATCATACAATATTACAAAATATAAGAGAAATACAGGCAAATGGTTATGCAAAATCTAATATTAAAATTCTTAATAAGAATGGTGTAATTCTAATTGATTACAAATCTAATGGTAAGGATCAATTTATAAAAAATGCTGACTCTATGCATAGTAACATTAAGAATATCAATCTAGATATAAGTAAACAGGTATTGAAAAATGATGATGGGAACTTAGCAATATTTGATTCACTTATAGGATATTCTACAAGTAAAGGAGTAGGAGACTTTTTAGGCACAGGATGGACTGTTATGGTTAGCATTTCAAAAAGTGAAAATGCTCAATATCTTAATCAAATCTTAAAAAATCAAATTACTTCCGCTACTGTAACATTAATAATTGCTGTAATATTAGGTTTGATAATAGTAAGAAGAGAATTCCAACCAGTTGATAGGCTTTTCAATATTTTAGGTGAGTTAACTAATGGCAAATTGGATAGTTCAGTTCCATTTTTACAATATGCTGGAGAAGTTGGAAAGTTTGCTCAATCTATTTCTAAATTTAAAGATAGTCTTCTAAAGCAAAAACAATTTGATGAAGAAAGAAAAGCTAATCAAAGCGCAATTGAGAATTCAAAAAAGAAAGAACGTAGTGACCTGGCTGATAAAATTGAATCAAGAATTTCTAATGTCGCTAACACGTTATCTTCAGCTTCTGTTGAGTTAAATGCAAGTGCTGAGAATATGCTTGCTAATGCTAACTATATTAATGATCAGACTACTAACCTCAGCGGCATTAGTTCTAACTCTAATGTCAATGTTCAAACTGTTGCTTCTGCAGCTGAAGAACTAACTGCTACTCTACTTGATATAAGAAAAGAAGTAGAAAACTCTAATGAAATTTCGCAAGTTGCAGTGAACGAAGCCAATTCCGCGAATAATGCTGTTACTGAACTTTCTAACGCTGTAAATGAAATTAACCAGGTCATTGCTTTAATTAGGGATATTGCTGAACAAATTAATTTACTCGCTCTTAATGCTACAATTGAAGCTGCTAGAGCTGGAGAAGCTGGGAAAGGTTTTGCGGTTGTTGCAAGCGAAGTAAAAAACTTAGCAAGTAAAACTGCTAAAGCTACAAATGAGATTTCAACTACTATTGAATCAATGCATTCTAAAACCGGTAATACTGTTAAAGTTATAGCAAATATTTCTGATATTATTGTAGAGCTTAACAAAACAACTACAATTTTACTTTCAAACTTTAAAGCCCAAGAACAAGCTATACAAGAAATATCTCAAAATGCACAACAATCTGCAAATAGTGCTAAGGATGTATCAACTGCAAGTGCTAAAATTTCTGAAGCTGCAAATCAAGCTAATGGATCAGTTAAAGATGTAATCTCTGCTTCTCATGACCTTGCTAAACAAGCTGAAATACTTAATTCAGAATTAGCTATTATTTTAAAAGAAGTTAGAGATTAATTAAGCTAAGGGGAATATGAATGTCAAAAACAAAAAAAATGATAGATAAAGAGCTATCTAGACGATCTGATATCAGCGCATTTATATCTGACGAGGATGAAAATACACCTAGGCCTTATATTTTTGATGCGCCTTTGTTTGAAAATGAAGAAGAATATACAAAAAAGTTAGTTAACTATATTGAACTTAGTCAGATTGAATATAAAATTGATAATAAATTTTACTTTATTCATCCTTCAGATCAAGGTTATGTACCTATAGAAGATTTAGCATTTGTGAGAATGGAAAAACTAAGTACATTTGCTCCTAATTCTAATTATCCTATGGTTGATTTCGAAAGTAACGCATTTAAAAGTTCTATAGTAACTGTAAATAGAATTGATGAGTCAGGAAATATTATTGAAGATTCATATGATGTGCTTATTTATAAAAATGGAGAATTAGTTGAAGTTCAAGAAGGCACTGTTGGAAATACAAGAATAAATGATTTAGAAGGCAAAAAATTAACCTTATTGAAATCTTTAGAAAAAGACACTCATAATTTTAAAGAAATACTAGTAGAAGAATCAAAAGATAAAGAGTTATCAGAAGCATTAGAGACTGAAGAAAAGCTAAGAAAAGAATTAGTTAAAGAAGAACCTGTTCCTGCAAAGGCAGAAGAGATCATTCTACATACACGACCTACGGAATTTTCAATTACCTCCCCAACAGTATTAGTTCATGAAGCTAGAATTGAATCTAGTTCCTTTCCTGCTCATTCTTCTAAAACCTACGAAGACCCTGCTGAAACTTTTGCTGTAGGATCAAAGGAAATTGAAGAAGCTACTAAGAAATTATCAACAATAGCTGCACCCCCTGTTCTAAGTACAGATTTATCCGACCATTCAGAAAATACAGCAGAAATATCTTCTACTTTTGTGACATCAGAAACAGCTTTATTTACGACTTCCTCAGTATCTGAGCAGCATGCAGTAACTAATGATAAAGCAATCCAATCTGCAGCCATTAAACCTACCATGAAATCGTATTTAGAGGTTGCAGCAGAGGGTTTGAAAGCTGCAACAGAAAAATTGCTAGATGTGTCCGCTAGTGCAAATTCAAAAAAAACTCAAACTGCTAAAAGTGAAATTATTACAAAAACTTCAACCACAACTAAAAACTCTAGATCTTCTAAAATTTGCAGAGGATCAAGAAAGTTTTTTCCTGAAGCTACCGCACATGGTCAGACATTAAATAGTTCAGGCACTGGAAAACCAGGAAATGTAAATAACATACAAAGCCCTAGTGGTTTACCGAAAACGCCCTCTCCTACAACTCAAGAAATATCATAAACTATTCATTTGAACGTCTTTTTGATTTAAATTAACCAACAGATTTTTAAATGAATCTGCTGAAATTCTTAAAACAGTTTTATTTTCTTGTGAAAAAATTTCGAATGCTTTACCTTTCGTATTCAGCAATTCTTTAAGCACAATATCTAGTAAATTTATTTGAGGATTATTAAAGCTAGATAAATCAACTGATATTAAAAATTTCTTACAATCATTATTATACTCAGCATTAATTTTTTCAAAAACTTCTTGTATTAACTCAATAGTCTCAAGATCAAAATTTTTTTCTTGTTGAAGAAATATCATGAACTGCAATCTACTTTCAAAATCGTTTAAAAAATTTGAGCCTGATATATTATTGGGATCAACATTTTCTTTATCATCATCATAAGAAATGTTTTTACTATAATTTTTAAAACTTTTAGATAGATATAGTTTTTTGGAACTTATACTTGAATGAATTATATTATCTTTTTTAAGAATATCTTTCTTTTTAATGTAAAAACCTGGTTTTAATATTTCGTCAAAAGTTTTCGCATCTTTTGATCTTAAATATTTTACAATATCATTATCAGATTGCTGATTCATTGCTATATCAAGAGGGGTAAATCCGTTGATATTTATTGCATTAATAAATACTCCAGATTCCACCAATAATTTAATTAATACTAAATCCTTTTTTTCTTTTATTGCATAATGTAATATATTATTAGCGTTAAAATCTTTATGATTGATATTTACTCCTTTTTTAATAAGCCAGTTAATGTCACTTAAACTATATATATTTATAGCGGAAAAAAGAGAATTCTTCCCATTATTATAATTAGAGATAATCGTTTTAGGCATAAATCAATTATACAACCATTGGCATAATTACAAATTTTCCATTTGAATCTGATTTATCTACAATAAGCACTGGGGAATAATTATCATTTAGTTTAAATTCAACCATATCTCCTTGAACAACATTCATTATATCTAACAAGTATTTAGAGTTAAATCCTATTTCAATTGGTTCACCATTATAATTTACTTCTATTTCTTCTGAAGCACTACCTTGTGCCTCGCCACTAGATAATATAGTTAATTTATTTTGGCTTATTATTAATTTTACGGCTCTAAGTTTTTCAAAACTTATTGTTGATACTCTATCAACTGCCTTGCTAAACGATTTTGCATTAACTTCCATAATTTTATTATTGTTATACGGAATTAAATTTTCATATTCAGGGAAATTAGCATCAATTAGCTTAGAAGTTAAATTAATCTCACCGAAATTTATATTAATCTTATTATTCGATAATGCAATTTTGACTTCATCCTTTGCACTTTCAAGTAATTTTCTAATTTCATATATAGCTTTCTTAGGGATTATTATACCAGGCATATTTTGTGCACCTTCCGGTAAGGTAACTTCCACTTTACATAATCTATGGCCATCCGTTGCTGCTGATCTTAAATAAGAATCACCATTTTCGTGTTGAAAAATATGTAAATATATTCCATTTAAATTATACCTTGTTTCCTCAACTGAAATTGCAAATTTTGTTTTATCAATTAGGTAGATAAATTCTTCTGGATGCATAATAAATTGATTATTCATATCCCCATGATCCATTACAGGAAAATCCTTTGCAGACAAGAAAGGAAGAGAAAATTTGCATTGACCTGCATTAATATTGAGCCTTCCTGGAATTTCTTTATCTAAAGAAAGGGTAATTTTTGTATCGTCAGGTAATTTTTTTACTATATCATATAAAGTATGGGCAGGAACTGTTAAAAACCCAGCAGCTTCTATTTCAACAGATATTTTTTCAGTTACAGTTATATCCATATCTGTAGCAGTTAAACTCAATATTCCATCCACTGCTTCTAATTTTACATTTGATAAAATAGGAATAATGTTACGCTTTTCAACAATTGATTGGATATGTGATAAAGCTTTCATTAAAGGATTTTTCTCTATTCTTATCGAGAAATCAACTATGTCATTTATTATACTGGTTTGATTATCAATTAAGTCTAACTCTTCACCCATATTTTTAACCTTTTATATTTTTTTAAGTTTTCAATAAATAATATATTCTTACACATTATCTAACTTTTTAATGAAATTTTGTAAATTGAAGAACTAGCTATACTTGAAATTAAGTTTTACCATTTATTTTAGTAAAGAAGTAAGTACTGCTATATCCTCATTAAGTTCACTGCTTTCTTTACATAAAGCTTCAATTGTTTTAACAGCGTGCATAATTGTAGTATGATCTTTACCACCAAATTTTTTACCAATTTCGACTAAACTTTTTTGAGTAAGTATTTTCGATAAATACATTGCAATTTGCCTAGGTCTCGCTAAACATCTTATTCTTCTAGCAGAAGTTATATCTGATACACTAATTTTATAGTGATCTGCAACCTTTTTTTGAATTTGATCAATCGAAACTTCTTTTTCATTTGCCCTAAGCAAATCCTGCAATATGTCTTGCGTATTCGCTAAAGTGATTTCTTTGCCCATAAGATTTGAATGTGCAGCAATTTTATTAAATGCGCCTTCTAACTCTCTGATATTAGAAGTGATTTTGCTTGCTAAAAATTCTAGTACTTTTTTTGGAAATTCAATTTTTGCTTGATCAGCTTTATAAGTTAAAATATCCAAACGTAATTTATATGTACTGTCATGTATATCTATTACTAGCCCTCCCCCTAATCTAGATCTAATTCTTTCTTCCATCTTTCCTAAATCTGTGGGAGATCTGTCACAAGAAATTATAACTTGTCTATTATTATCAACTAATGCATTAAATGTATGGAAGAATTCTTCTTGTGTGCTTTCCTTACCACAAATAAACTGTACATCATCTATAATTAATACATCAACTGAACGAAACTGTTCTTTAAATGAAATAACATCTTTACTTCTTAAAGCCTTTACAAATTGATACATGAATTTTTCTGCTGAAATATAAATAACTTTTTTTCCAGGTTGAGTATAATGTATATGCCATGCAATCGATTGCATTAAGTGTGTTTTGCCTAGTCCAACTCCACTATAAAAAAACAATGGATTTAAATTCGAATCAACTGTTTGTGCGTTAGCAATTTTTAATGCAGCAGCGTGAGCAAGTTGATTGGACGTACCAACTATAAAATTTTCAAAGCTATATCTTGTATCAAGTGACGAAATTAAAAGATCATCATTACTTACTATTTCACTGCTAGAGTTAGAAAATTTATTGAAAAATTTTGTTTTATTTTCATCTTCATTTGGAGTTTCTTGAACAATATTTGCATGGGAATTAGATATAGTAATATCAACTTTTAAAATTGAACTATAAAATTTTTTCCAATATTTTGTAATTGAAGCTAGATAATGTGTAGAAATCCATTCCTTCATGAAATTTGTTGGAATAGATAATGTTACTTCGGTTGAAGATAATGAAACAAACTCTAATTTACTAAACCAACTTTTTGACGTAGCTTCTCCGTACTCGTCTTGCAACGCTGACAAAACCTCAACCCACGTCTCATGAGGATCTATTTCTTTTGTTGCATTGGTTGAATGCATGATTAATGTTGCTCCCAAGGCAAATTAGAAGCTTTCCAGCCATTTTTAACTTGGCCCGGCTGGTTATGTGAGCCTTCAAAACCATTACTTATATTAAAGCAATTTGAGTAACCTTCACTTAACATAAGATTAGCTGCTTCTAATGACCTTACACCACTTCTGCATATAAATAAAACTGTTGAATCAACATTTGTGATATAGCTTTTTAATTGTGGAACAAAATCATTATTAACCTGCATATTAGGATATAAGCGCCAAGAAAGCTTAATTGTACTTTTTCCAATTGTTGACAAATCAGGAAATCCTACCATATTCCATTCATTAACTGTCCTTACATCCACTAAAAACGCAGCAGGATTAGCTGATAAAATTTTCCATGCATCTATTGGACTAATTTCTGAAACTTGATGGTAGTTACTTGACATAATTCTTACCTTATGGTTATTTCTATCAAAAATTATTAAAAGTAATTTTTCTTGTGTGCTTCATCGAAAATGCATTAAAGTTTCGCAAGAGTAAATGTTTTTTTTTGCAAAAAACTACAATAATTTTGTTGACAGAGATACCACCTTGATTTCTCTAGAAATAGACCAAAAGTTAAAAATATTAATATATTTATTATAAATTTATTTTGTTTTTATATTACTTGCACTCGTAGCTCAGTTGGATAGAGCGTTGCCCTCCGAAGGCAAAGGCCGGACGTTCGAATCGTCTCGAGTGCGCCAAAATTACCACTAAAAGAATTAAAAAGTTTTTATTAAGAAAGTATAAATGATTTATTTTTTTGTAAATCTTAAATTTATGACAAGTTATTATCTTAATTTTTATAAATATTATTTGAATTAAAATATATATAAAATTTTAATATTTTTTCAAATATTATCATTCCCTTGACCGCAAATTTATAAACCATAAAAAAGATTTTCAAAAATTTTCTTTATCTAATATTATTGAATTAAAAATATAAAATTAATCATTTTTTAATTTTACATTTGTATCGAAATTTAGATTGCTATTAAAAGAAATAAAAATTACTTTGCTTATTATCACTTTAAAAATAAAATTTTATGATTGAAACTAAACTTCCCGCTCATTTTGATGGCAAACGCTTTTATAATTATCGTACAGAATCTTCAATTCAAAAAAAAAATTTATGGGATTTTATAAAATGGAGAATAACTAGGAAGAAATATATAGAAGAATGGCCTAAATGGATTGAAAACAATTTACACTCCTCTCCTGAAACTAAAATTGACAATGATACATTAAAAGCAACTTTCATAAATCACTCAACAATATTAATTCAAATTTCAGGTTTAAATATTTTAACTGATCCGGTTTGGTCAGAACGTGTAAGTCCTTTTAGTTGGATAGGACCAAAACGCATACGTAATCCTGGTATAGAAATTGAAAATTTGCCGCATATTGATTTAGTTTTAATAAGCCATGATCATTATGACCATTTGGATATAAAATCTTTAAAAATTTTGCATAAAAAATTTCAACCTACAATTGTTGCCGGATCAAATATAAATTCTATTTTAAAGAAACATAAATTAGAATGTTGTGAACTAAATTGGTGGCAAAACATAGATTTTAAAAATTTAAAAATTACATTTTTGCCAGCTAAACATTGGTCAGGAAGAAAAGGGTTTTATGGAAATAATCAAACCTTATGGGGAAGCTTTGCAATTGAATCAGGTGAAAAAAAAATCTATTTTGCTGGTGATACTGCTTACGCTTCTCATTTTAAAACAATTGCCGAAACATTTGGAGGATTCGATCTTGCTTTAATTCCTATAGGAGCATACAAACCTGAATGGTTCATGAAAGCTAGCCATACTACCCCACACGAAGCTGTTATTATCCACCAAGAATTAAATAGTAAAAATTCTATAGCTATTCATTATGGCACATTTAGACTTTCCGATGAATCGTATGATGACCCTATTAATGATTTAAAAAAGTCAATTGAAGATTTAAAGCCTTTATATCCATTCATCACTCTAGAATGTGGAGAGTCATGGAAAATTGATTAATATGAATACCGATTTAAACATTGTTATATTCAGCCCTAATATATACTTAGAACAAATATTTAAAGATCACTACAGCAATATTTATATTGCTACAAGCAATGATTTAAATCATTTAGAACTAATGTTAAAAAATAATTTTTATAACTTATACATAATTGACTATTTCCAAGAATTTAATTACAGCAATTTTTGGCATAATAAAAAAGAGCTTTATGAGCAATATATAAATTTTTTAATCTTCCTTTTTCCGTTACAACTAAAAATCTCAATACCAAAATTTATTCAATATTTAAGAAAGCCTATTTGTTTGAATAATTTATTTAACTTGACAAATAACTTGTTAGAGAAATCTCAACATCATTTTCGAATAAATGAAATTTTTTCATTCTATCCCTATTCAAGAATATTAATTAAAAACAATGGTAGTAACTACGAAAAGTTAAATTTAACGGAAAAGGAAGCATCAATAATTAATCTTTTATATAAAAAAAATACTCTTTTAACAAAAGAAGAAATGTTAGAAACTGTATGGGGTTATAGTAATTTTTGTAATACGCATACAGTTGAGACGCATATGTATCGCCTTCGTAAAAAATTGGGAACTGATAATCCTCTAATTTTAAGTTCAGATAACGGATATATTTTAAATTTAAAACCAAAAAATTAATTTTAACTTGAAACTATAGTGTTGCTTTATTATAATTTCTTTTTTTAATAATAAAATTTATAGAGATAATGACGCAATACGTATATTCTGAAGTTACTAATTCATTGAAAGTTACAGTTATACCCACTTTTTTAGAAGATATTTCGTTTCCTAAAGAACATAATTACATTTGGTCATATAATATAGTTTTAGAAAATCTTGGCAAGGATACTGTGCAATTACTCAGCAGATATTGGCAAATTATTGATAAATTTGGACAGATTCAAGAAGTTAATGGTCCAGGAGTTGTAGGGCAACAACCTATATTGAAACCTGGGGAAGCCTTTGAGTATACAAGTCATGCACAACTTCGAACTTCCTCAGGCATTATGTTTGGCAAATATCATATGAAGTCTTCTGAGAATGGTAATGAGTTTAATATTCGAGTACCCACATTTTCATTAGACATACCTCAGGAAAAAATTAATTTAAATTAAAACCTACATACTGTATTTGTAACATTAGTATCTCTATCGCCTTTAAGAAACCTTAACTTAAAAGCTTTAGACTTTACACCATCAATATTCATATCTTCAATTTCGTTAGCAATCTCGCTTGCTCTTTCCTGCGCTTTTGTTAACCTACTAGTTTTCTTAACATTAATAATATGTTTTTCAATCGAATTATCATTCTTTCTAACTATACTTGGTGATTTTCTTGAATTCATACTCCTAGAACTCGAGACTTCTTGAACAAACTTTCTTGATAAATTTGGGGTATTTAATGGTGAGCACACGGGCGATATTAAAGGGGATTTTATTGAAGATCTTGCAGATTCAATATTACCTTGAGAAAAATTTTTCCTTGGTACTAATGGCGAAGGTGCAATGGAAGGTGCTAATGAGCTTCTACGAGATGTCGGTTCAGATGATATATTAGAGTATCGTGCTTGTTCAGGGGATTTGTAAGCTAAAGTAAAAGGTTGATTTTTTTTATTACTAAAAAAACCTTTAATAGAAGCCTTTATCTTTGAAATCTTAGAAATTTCTGAGGTTAATTTTTGCATTTTTCTTTCCTTTATAAATATTTACTATAATAATAAAGTTAATATATTAATATATTATGAAATTTGTTTTTATAACATTATTAAATATATTTCTTATTTTCATGTTGAGTAAGCTGCTGTGCAAACTCACTTATATTTTCAAGTTTGAAATCCTCGCTGATGCTCCTTATTTCAATTATATGGTCGCAAGGCCCTAGTATAAAAGCCAAAAATTGTTCATTATGTTTTCCTTCATTTATTATGTTAGGTTCAATAATAAATTTTATATTATGCTTCTTACAATTTAAAATTAATTGATCAAATTCTTTTTTACTTATTAACGCTCCAAAATGAAATGATTTAATTAAATAATTTTTGCGTGCCTCTTCTATATCTTTTTTAGTCATAGAAAATAATTCTGGTGCCGTATAATCTTTGTTAAAATTAAAAGCTAAATTTGTTCCAAAAAAATCAACAAAAAATATTTCTTCGTTAAGTATTTTTACAGGTAATTCCAGAACGTTTAAGTAAAACTCTATTACATTCTCTTTGGTATTTATTGGTAAAGCAAGATGGAATTGTCTCATAATTTTCTCCATAATTATTGATTGAATATGATTAGATAATATTGATAAAATGATCTTTTATGAATATACTAAAAAGTTAATTATTAATAACCTCAGGTTTGTACTGGAAGAAGATGGGTAAGTTTGAAAATTTAAATAGTTTTATTACTGTTGCTGAACAAGGTAGCTTTAGTGCAGCTGCAAGAAAACTGAATATTTCTGCAGTCGCAGTAGCAAAACAGATAAATAATATTGAAGATTTATTAAACGCTCAGTTATTTCATCGCTCTACTAAAAACATATATTTGTCAGAATCAGGAAGGTTATTTTATGAGAAAATAAAACCTGCTATAAATGAAATATATGAAGCATTCCAAGATTTTTCGCTTTGTTCAAGTCAGCCAAATGGAGAATTAAAAATTCTCAGTACAGAATACTTTGCTAAAAACTATATTATCCCTTATACAAAAAATTTTTTACATAGATATTCTGATATTAATTTGAATTTAGAAATTGCAGACCGTGTTCCTAATCTTGAAAATGAAAAAATAGATATAGTTTTTGGTCTTTTTGGAATAGATAATGATAAATATATAGCAAGAAAGATTTTTAACACTAAGTATGTATTAGTTGCATCTCCAAAGTATTTTGAGCAAAAGACTCTTCCTCAGAAACCGATAGATTTAAAAGATCATTTTTTTATTGGTCACAATAAACGTATTGATAATAATCTTGAGTTTAAAGATGGATGCAAAGTTTCTATTATACCTAAATTAATGGTTAATGACACTTATAGCATGATAGATTTGGCTTTAGAAGGAATAGGAATTATACAAATTCAATATGATGAAATTAAAAATTTTATACAAGAAGGTATCTTTATAGAAATACTACCCAGACTCTTAGATAAAACTCAATCAATATATCTATATTATAAAAAGCAGAAATATTTGCCTTTAAAGATAAGAGTATTTATTGATTACATGTTACAAAATGTTGTAAGCAAATCCCCTAACTTATAAACACTATATACCTTTTAGTTATAAGCTTTTAACTTTTTACTATATTGCTAAATAATATTGTCTATTTATATTTTTATATATCTTATTTTTAATTTCAGGAGGATATATGAAAACCCACATTAGAGTTATAGTTGCTAGTACCGAAGACAAAGCAAGGCAAATAGAAGATTTAAAGCCCTACTGTAATAAGGAAACTGAAGTAAGTCTTGCAAAGATTGAGACAGGCCCTACTTGTATTGAATCGTATTTCGATGAATCTTTATGCGTTCCAGGCCTAATCAAGGCAACTTTAGAGGCAGAAAGAGATAAAGTAGATGCAATAGTAATTGAATCAATGGGAGATACCGGGATCAAGTCTTGTAGGGAAGTAACTTCAATACCAATCATAGGATTAGGACAAACAGCATTTTCAATTGCTAGAAATTTTGGTTCAAAATTTAGTTTAATTACAGTGGCCCAAAAACAAGCTACAATGCTTGAAGAAGTAATTGAAAATTATGGTTTCAACAATTCATTACAATCTATTAGAAACATTGATTTAAGACCGCTAGATATAAAAGATAATCAAGCTGTAGAAAAGCTTTTATTCAAAGCTGCAAAAGATATTATTGAAGTTGATAATTGTAGTACAATTATTTTAGCTGGAAGTTACTTTATTGGAAGAGAAAAAAACCTTAAGCAATCTTTATTAAAATCAGGGTATCATCCATTAATTATAGATCCCTTACCTACTGCCATAAGATATGCGAAATTTATATCAGAGTGTGGATATACTCAAAATAAAATGATATATAATGCACCTCCTTATAAGGAAATAATAGGATATAATCTCTTTCAAAATGCATAAAGGAGTATAATATAGTGTTGGACATAAGAAGCTTTGAATTAGGAATAATTTCCCTAATTCAAAATTATCGAACTATTGTTGGAGATACCTTCTTTAAATCGCTGTCTTTATTAGGAGAAGAACTATTTTTTATAATTGCTTTGCCTATTATCTGGCAAATTAGAGATCAAAAATTTGCTTATAAATTTAGTATAACCTTACTTTTATCTGCGCTTTTTAATTTCTTTATAAAAGAAGCCTTACAACTTCCACGGCCTTTTATATTAGATTCTACAATCGATGTTTATAAGCATGTTGAATCATATAGTTTTCCTAGTGGGCATGCACAACTTGCACCCATTTTTTGGGGTATAATAGCTTATAAACTTAATAATAAGTTTTTTAATTACTTTGCTACAATTTTGGTATGTCTTATAAGTTTTTCAAGAATTTATTTAGCAGTACATTTTCCGACTGATGTTATAGCTGGATTGTTGATTGGCTTAATGATATTAATTATTTACATTAAATATATTGATCAAATTGCTATTATTAAAAATAAAAAATTTCTATGTTCATCAATATTTCTTTCTATTATATTTTTGATCTTTGCTGTACACACTCATTCTCATTTATTCTGTATTACTTTAGCAGCAGTTAGTGGCATTATGATAGGATTTTCGACTGATTTCAAAGCAGTATCTATTAATGGCTTCACTAACTTTTTGTCAATAATTGCAAGTGTTTTCGTTACATTATTTATATATTATGGATTTAAATATCTGCCATTTTATCATGAATATCATTTCGCTTATTCTTATATAAAATTCTTTTTTATTGGGATTTGGATTAGTATGAGTAAAAATTTAATTACGCAAATATTATTAATAAAAAATTAACTTTTTCTTGACAAATTAATTTTAATAGTTTATATTAGTAAAATAATTAACAAAAAGTTTAAAACAATTATGACAAATATTTTTGAAGCAATATCGGAAAACAATATTTCTCTAATAAAAGAGATATTATCAAATACTCCTAAAGTTTTAGATTCAACTAATGAATTTGATATGACTCCCTTAAATTGGGCAGTATTAAATGGTAATAGTGCTGTAATAAATGCCCTTGTAAAAGAAGAAATAATATTTAATAAGGATATTCTTGCACATAATTGCGCTAGTCAAACATATGCAAGCAGGAAAGAGCCATTAAATAGTATGACTAGTTTAAGACTTAATTTATCGGTATAAATTTTATTACATTTTAGCTCTAATTACATCTTTACTTGATGTTTCACTTTTAAATGAGTCATTAGTTCTTGGCCCGTTGGAAATTATTTTAGATATAGTATTCTGTAAGCGTTTCATATAATTGGGCTTAGTCTCTTTACTTAGTATAATAAGTTCATTAAGAAACTCAGAGTCTTTTTCTTCTAAGAATTCTATATTACCTTCAGTAAGTTTTGCCCCAGATTTTATAAGAAACTTACAGAACTCATATGATTTAGAAGACGCATTTTTATGGTGCCAAATTGCAATATCAAGAGGAGCTTGTCCTTTGAAATTTTTTACATTTAGATTTGTTTTACTATCGACTATTATTTTTATAATTTGAATATTTCTTGAATATGCAGCATTATGTAATACTGTATTCCCATCTTCATCAATAACGTCTTTATCAGCTCCCCTAGCAATTAACATCTTTACTGTATCAACTCTCTGGGATCTGACTGCCTTTGATAGCGGTGTTTGCTTAGCATTATTGGAAACTTCTATTCTAGCATTATTTTTTAACAGCGTTTCAACAAACTCTGTATGCCCAAGCTCTGCTGAAATATGTAAAGCCGTTGATCCACTTACATCTTTAGCATTAATATTAACTTTTTTAGACAATAAAAGTTGTAATATTTCACTATTACCATTTTCTGCAGCATAATGAATAGGTTGTTGATGTCCATTGCCCATGCTTGCTGCTTTAGGGTTAGCATTAAACTGTAAAAGTATTTTAACAATCTCTACATGACCATAAAGACAAGCTATATGTAATGGAGTTTCTCCTAGAGCATTAAAAATATTTACATCCATTCCTTCTTTTAAAAAATTATAAACTGCTTCGTTATCGCCTTTTTGCAGTGCACTAAAAAAATTTTTTTCTTTATCTTGATTTATAGTCATTTTTATCCCCTTCATATAATTTTTTTACGAAGATAACATAAAATTAAAATTCATGAAATGAAATAATTACTATTTTAATCTAAAGAAGCATTTTCAACTTGATTAATTGCATCATATGAAATTTGAATTGCATTGGTTACTTCGTTAACATTTCCACTTATATGATTTACAGAATTCGAGGCATTTTGAATATTTTGCGAAATTTCTGAAGTAACAGCAGTTTGTTCTTCAATTGAAGTCGCTACAATTGTAGTAAATTGCCTTACTGCTTCAATTGACGATTTAGTTCCTTCTAATAGTTCCCCAACGTTGCTAGACATATTTTGCATTTCATTAATTTGATTTGTAATTTGCTCAGTTGCCTTAGTCGTTTGACTTGCAAGATTTTTAACTTCACTTGCTACTACTGCAAATCCTTTACCTGCTTCACCTGCCCTTGCTGCCTCAATAGTAGCATTAAGCGCTAACAAATTTATATTATTTGCTATATTAACAATAAGGTCTACAATATTAGACATTGACTTAGAAGTAACTGCTAATTGCTGAGTAGTTTTATTTGTAGTGTCAATTTGATTAAACATTTCTTCAACCCTATCTTTTGATTTTCCAATATTTGATGAAATATCTTTAATTGAAGCGCTCATTTCTTCAGCAGCAGCAGCTACTGCTTGAATATTCGAAGAGGTTTGAATTGCTAAATTATTTGCATTTTTTGACTGATTAATTGCTGAACTCAATTTATTTAAATTTTGATCCACAATATCCTTAATACGTTGGTTTTTCATTTGCTTTGTTATATCAGATGCGTATTTTACTATTTTAAAAGGCTTCCCATTTAAATTTAGAATAGGATTATAGCATGCTTGCAACCATATTTTTTTACCACTTTTATTAACACGTTTAAATTCACCTGAGTGATAAATACCCTGTTTTAATTCTGCCCAAAATTGTTTATACTCGTTTGAATTCCTGTATTCTGATTCAACAAACATGCTATGATGTTTACCCTTAATTTCTTCATGGCTATATCCCATTGTTTTTAAAAAATTGTCGTTAGCATCTAATATATTGCCTTCTAAATCAAAAGTAATAACAGCTTTTGATTTATGGATAGCATTAATTTGCCCTAAATAATCAGCATTTTGAAGTTTTTCCTGCGTTATATCTGTTGCATATTTTACAATTTTAAATGGTTTATTGTCTTTAAAGATAGGATTATATGAAGCCTGAATCCAAATTTCTTTACCATTCTTTCCAAAGCGTCTATATTCTGCTTGTTGATAAATACCTTCCTTTAAATTTACCCAAAATTGTTCATATTCTTTACTTATTTTATATTCTGGTTCAACAAACATACTATGATGCTGACCTTTAATTTCGTCTAAATTGTATCCTGTAACATTTAGAAAGTTTTTATTTGCATCAAGAATTATCCCATTAAGGTCAAATTCAATTACAGCTTGCGACTTATTTAAAGCATCAAGTGCAGATTGAAGGGCTACAATTTTTTGCTTTAACTCTAAATTATTAAACATCATATATACTTCCTTAACAAAATTACAAAAATCATAAACATTGCTTATTATAAGCTATGGTTAGTAAATATTTAGTTAAAAATTTAATTTTCTATAAAAATTAATAAGTTATAGCTTTTATAGAGAAACTAGCAGCATTAAATGAGTATTTGATAAAAAATTCATAGAGATAAATTATTGTAAATTATAAATTTTAGGTTTTACAAAAAAATTATTAGAATTAAGCAATTTTAAAATCCTTGAATATTTAAACTTATTGCGTTGAAGCTTCTTCAACTTTTTTAATTGCTTCATAAGAAAATTCTACTGCATTAGTAACTTGCTCTACATTTCCGCTAATCTCATGCATAGCATTTGAAGCAGTTTGAATATTTTGTGAAATATCTGAGGTTACAGCAGTTTGCTCTTCAATAGAAGTCGCCACAACTGTAATGAACTGTTTAATTTCCTCAATTAATATTTTTGTTCCTTCTAAAGCTACCCCAACATTGCTAGACATGTTTTGCATTTCATTAATTTGATTTGTAATTTGCTCAGTTGCTTTAGTCGTTTGACTTGCAAGATTTTTAACTTCACTAGCTACTACTGCAAATCCTTTACCCGCTTCTCCTGCCCTTGCCGCCTCAATAGTAGCATTAAGTGCTAGCAAATTTATATTATTTGCTATATTAACAATTAGATCTACAATATTAGACATTGACTTCGAAGTAACAGTTAATTGTTGAGTAGTTTGATTTGTAGAATCAATTTGATTGAACATCTCTTCAACTTTATCTTTTGATTTTATTGTATTGACAGCAATCTCTTTTATCGAAGCACTCATTTCTTCAGCAGCAGCTGCAACAGTTTGAATATTCGTAGATGTTTTCTGAGCAAGCGTATTAGAAGCTTTTGATTGCGCAATTGCATTAGCAAGTTTGCCTATATTTTCGTCAATAATATCTTTAACTTTTTGATTTCTCATTTCATTTAATACGTCCTGAGTAATATCAGAAGCATATTTTACTATCTTAAAAATTTCTCCTTCACTATTACGAACAGGATTATATGATGCTTGAATCCAAATCTCATTACCATTTTTCCCTAAACGTTTAAATTTTTCTGAAATAAATTGACCCTTTCTAAGATTTTCCCAAAAATTTTTATATTCAGCACTATTTTTAAATGATTCTTCCACAAACATAGAGTGATGCTTGCCCTGAATTTCTTCTAATTTATATCCAGTAGCGTTTAAAAAATTTTCATTTGCCTTAATTATATTACCTGTTAATTCAAATTCAATTACAGCTAAAGCCTTATTTATAGCCTTAACTTGCTCTGAGTAATCTGAATTTTTTAACTTTTCTTCTGTCGTATCTACAGCATATTTTACTATTTTATAAGGCTTGCCTTTTTTAAATATAGGATTATAAGTTGCTTGGATCCATATTTCCTTATTACCTTTGGCCACACGTTTAAACTCAGCTTGTTGAAATTTACCTTCTCTCAAATCCTCCCAAAATTTCTTATATTCCTCAGTATCCTTTTGTAATCTACAAACAAACATCCTATGGTGCTTGCCTTTAATCTCTTCTAAACTATATCCGATTACTTTTAAAAAATTTTCATTTGCCCAAATTACCATTCCATCCATATCAAATTCAATTACCGCTTGTGAGCGACCTAATGCTTCTAATTCTGCACGTAAATTTTGTAATTCTTCTTTTAAATTTGAACCGAACATAAATATTTCCTTAAATATATAATTATTTAAATATCATACTGTAAAAATATAAAGGAATTATTAATTGCAACTTACTTGAAAAAAATTCTAATTAGAGTTATAACCAAAATAAATAATTTAAACATAATATATAAAATGACTTCAATTAATATTGGAAATATAAAAATAGATAATCCTGTTATTCTTGCTCCTATGTCCGGGGTAACAGATATGCCATTTCGAAAATTAGTTAAAAAATTTGGCGCAGGACTCGTAGTTTCAGAAATGATTGCAAGTAGAGCCATGATAATTGAAACAAAACAATCATTACAGAAATGTATAATTTCAGATGAAGAAGATAATACCTCAGTTCAACTTGCTGGTTGCGATCCTGAAGTAATGGCAGAAGCAGCAAAATTAAATGAAGATAAAGGCGCCCCAATTATTGATATAAATTTTGGATGCCCCGTTAAAAAAGTCGTCGGAGGTAATGCAGGTTCAGCTTTAATGAAAGACGAAGCACTTGCAGCAAGGATATTAGAGGCAACTGTAAAAGCAGTAAAAATTCCTGTAACATTAAAGATGAGAATGGGGTGGGATTCAAATAACAAAAATGCACCAAAACTTGCTAAAATTGCTGAGGATATAGGAATCCAAATGATTACTATTCATGGCAGAACAAGATGCCAATTTTATGAAGGCGTAGCTGATTGGAAATTTATTAAGCAAGTTAAAGATGCAGTAAACATACCGGTAATAGCAAATGGAGATATTAAAAATATTGAAGATGCTAAAACAGCATTAGAGGAATCTGGCGCAGATGGAATTATGATCGGACGGGGGGCTTATGGAAAACCATGGCTTATAAATCAAATCTCTCATTATTTAAAAACAGGAAAAAATTTACCACCTCCTCCACTAGATAAACAATTAAACACTATACTAAATCATTTAGATGATATGCTTGAACATTACGGGCAAACAACAGGAATTAGAATGGCAAGAAAACATATTGGGTGGTATAGTAGTGGCCTTACTGGTTCTGCAGAATTCCGTTCTAAAATAAATAAAATTTCTAATTCACAAGAAGTCAAAGAATTAATTCATGAATTTTACGGCCAAATACTTTTAAGTTAATTAAATTATATATTCATGAATCTTGTATAGTTTAATTTAAAAATCAATTTAACCTTTAGATAATTACAGGACTGATCAACTGCAAATTATAAGCAAGTAGTTTTGACTTTATTTAATTTGCTGTTAATATAGATTTGCCTCACTAAATTCGAAAACCTGATTTTTACCTGCAAGTTTTAGAATATCACTATCGTTTATCTCGAGATTTTCTATATTCTCATTAAGAGGCTTTGATAATATTTCATAAAATTTATCAATATTTTTTAATGATGATAAAAGATCATCATTATTTTGTTCAAAGTTTTCTGCATATAAAAATAATTCCGCAATATTCGGCAAGCCTTTAATTATTGCAGACGTACTATCTTCATCTGTAAATGTAACTTCAATTAGCCTATCATTAATAATAAATATTTTTATCAGAATATCAATAAGCTTAAAGCTAACTTTATAAGTATTACTTAAAAGACTACAAAATTTTTCATATTTTTTATAATATGTTATCTCAGACTCAGTAATTTGTATTTGATTTTTAATAGATTCATCACTTCTATAATCTTCAGAAGTTTTAGAATTTAAAATTAATTCTAGCATTAAATTTTCTTTTTTATCATTATAATATTCTAAAGAATCTATAACCTCAGCAGTATTTTTAGCAATTTTGTTACTGATAATATTACTAAAATATTTATAACACAAATATGGAAATAAAATATCTGGCACATAGTTATAAACCAGTTTTAACCCATACATACTATTATAAACTGTAGAAAATAAATTGTTGAATGAATCGATACCATAAATTGAAGAATCAACGTCCTCTTTAATATTTTGTAATAATATTACATTCTCATCATTAGTAGCGAATTTTATCAAATTGTTATTTTCAAATACTGCTTCACTTAACTTTGAATTATACAAATTATCCTTATATGAATTTATATAGTATCCCGTTAAATCTTTTAATGAAGAAAATACTTCATTAATCGCAAAAATACGTAAGTATTTGCTAACTATTCCAGATATTAATTTCCATTTATCACTAATTGTAACGGCTCCTGAAGTTGCCCATTCATATGTTTCAAATAAATTATCTTGCGGTTTAAAATCTTTAACTAAATAGTCACTGAATTTTCTTAATAGAATTGTTGTAGCAATATTAAAAAATATCTGTCCAATAGCTATATAGGTGGGGTTTTGTATAATTAACTGAAAATCTTTTTCGATATGCTCGTACGCCTGACTCGGGCTACTCAATAATTCAAATGCTATGTCATTTATTTCACTACTAATATATTTAATTCTATCAAAAGAAAAAATATCGTCTTCAGAGTATAATTTATTTATTGAATTAATTGATTTAACTGTAGTTTCAACACAAATATCAAAATTTATCATATCATTGAGAAAATAGGAAGCAAGGCCTCCTAAAGATACGCTTAGAAGATACGCGGCAGGATTTAAAGAGTTTAAAGAAAGTAATTTTGAGTTATATATTATACTTGAGTAAAATGAAGTTGTAGTTAGGTAATGCTTATCTGTATAATCATTGTAAATCAATATCTCATCAATAGCAGCAAAAGCTCCTCCAACTAGAAATCCTGGTAGACCAGCAATATTATATGCACAAACTGAAGTAATAAGCGGATTTACAAATGAATAAAATGACTTATTTTGGTAACTTTCTTGGGTAATATTTATAAGCATAGGCATAGGTACGAGTAAGTTTATTAAAATTATTACTCTTATCTATTAACTTATTTTAACCAATAGTTCAAATAAATTTATTTAAAGATTTTTTAAATTTTTTAACTTTTCAATAATGTTTTTTGTATAATTTATGTCTAACTTATTGTTTTTTATTGAATATGCGTAAACCGCAGAAGCAATATTAGTAAGTTTATTAAAATTAAGTTTCACATTTGAGTGGAGTAAATTTTTTTCTATAAAATCAATAGCCTCAAAAAACAATTCTTTTTTAAATTCTAGTTTGGGATCAATCGATTTTAAAAGCCCTTCAGTCATATCTTCAATATTTTGATCCTGCAAGTTATAGGCTAGGTAATGGTCTTCTATGAAAGCATAGAACCCCATTACTCCTTTATATGTTTTATAAGGTATTAAATTTAACTTTAAAAATTGCTTTTCATCTAAATGTTTTTTATATGGATATAATATATCAACTTTTAAACCATATTTAAGTCTTTCAATACTGGGCTTAATAATTTCATATTCTTTATCGTTTAATAAGTGCGAAAATTTTAAACCTACCATTTCACTTGTTGGTAGTTCAAAAATATTTTGAAATTTTTCATTAACATATGTAATTTTTTCATATTGATTAACGTAAAAAATTAAGCTTGGCGATTTAGATATTAAAATCTCTAAAAATTCTGTTTCAGCAACTTTATTTATACTTTGCAGTTCTTTAGGATCAAGAATATAATTTTCAATAAATTTTGGATTTTTCCCATGAATTGACGGCAGTAAGCCAATACCAAATTTTACCCATTCAGTTGTAGTGATAATGCCAAGCCTTTTATAAGCTTCTAAACATAGTTTAATTTTATTCTCACTAATTGCAACTTTATCATCTTCCCATGATCTTAGTGTTGCATCTGAAATGCGAAATTTTTCTCTTATGGCTGCCCTACTAAGTTGGGTAAGCGCTCTAATATATTTAAGTCTTTCACCAGGGGTAGATAATTTTATTGTATTATCCAGAAATTCTTGAGCATCGTTCATAATAATAATTCATACTAGTTTAAGGAAGGAATTTTAGTTACCTAGAATTACTTGTCAACTAAAATAACGACATTCTGTAAAGAACGCTAACTAATTACTTTTACGATCCAAGATTAATGCTAATAAACACCCTACTCCAATGGCAGAAGTTTTATAAGTGTATGCAATTGTTCCTCCAATATAGTCCGCGCATACCGCAACTACGTCTGTACCACCTGAAGCTATTATATTTCCTAACATTGGATACCCATCATCAAATTTAAGGTCTAATTTATATGCATCCATGGGAGTAATAACATTTAATCTAGCTTCAGTAGAAGGAGCTATCACTCCATCATTATTACTGTCAATAATTTTTGAATAAATTACTATACTATCATTTTTACTATTAGTAGTAGGGGCAGTAATTGTAAAAACCCCTGGATTTGTTGAAGTGCTGCCAAAATAATACCCATTATAACTATATGATTTTGAAGGATAATACGGTAGATTATTTTGCGATATATTCCAAGTGCCTGAAAAATTTCCGGTGATTAAATTTGCTGAAGCTAAATGTTGAAGTGCAATAACTCCCTCATAGTCTCCCGCGCTATTAGTCAAATTATCAATTAGATTATTTCCATTCCCATATTTTACTCCTGTACCAAATGTCGGCACAGAATAGCTAGCCATATCTCCTGGGATAGCTTGATAAATATCCTTGAAACTAAGATATGCATTATTCAGTTTATTAAAATCATCCATTATTGCAAGTAAATTGTATCTTTTTCTAACGTAGTTTATACTAGTTATACCCCCTAAAATAAGGCCAATTATTACTAGACTTACGCTTAGTTCAGTTAGGCTAAAAGCTTTATTTTTCATAGTATTTAATAGTTTACTTTTTAGAGAATTCGATTATTTTAACAATACGAAATTATATTATAACTTATTTATGAATTTAATATTAAATATATGTTTGAAAGTTTAAGTGAGAATTTAGGAAAAATCTTTGACAAATTGACAAAACGAGGATTTTTATCTGAAGACGATATTAATACCGCAATGCGCGAGGTTCGTATTGCTTTGCTAGAGGCAGATGTTTCCTTAAGCGTAATAAAAGATTTTATTAATAACGTAAAAGAAGCAATTGTTGGAGAAGAAATTGTTAAAAGCATTTCTCCTGGACAAATGGTTATTAAACTTGTGCAAGATCATTTAACTAAAATTTTAGGTAGTGAATCAAGTTTTCTTAATTTAAGCAGCACTCCTCCAGCAATTATCATGATGGTCGGCTTACAAGGTTCGGGCAAAACTACTACAACTGCTAAAATTGCTAACTTTATAAAAAGCAAATCTAATAAGAAAATATTACTTGCATCACTTGATGTTGCAAGGCCAGCGGCACAGGAGCAATTAGCAATACTCGCTAATAACATTAATGTTTCATCTCTAAATATAATTCCAAATGAAACTCCTAAAGCAATTGCTTTACGAGCTGAAAAAACAGCTAAACTTGAAAATTATGATATTTTATTTTTGGATACTGCTGGAAGACTCCATATTGATGAATCTTTAATGCAAGAATTAGAGGAAATTAAAAAAACTACAAATCCAATTGAAATTCTTTTGGTTGCAGATGCGATGACAGGTCAAGATGCAGTTAATATTGCAAAAAATTTTAATGATAAGCTAAATGTCACAGGTATTATTTTAACAAGAATGGATGGAGATAGTCGCGGAGGGGCAGCTTTAAGCCTTAAATCCGTTACAGGAGCACCTATCAAATTTCTTGGAAATGGAGAAAGACTTTCCGATTTAGAAGAATTTCATCCTTCAAGAATCGCCTCGAGAATACTTGGAATGGGCGATATTGTTTCGTTAGTTGAAAAAGCTGCTTCTATAGTTGATCAAGAAGAAGCTGAAAAAATGAATAAAAAAATTCAGAAAGGCAATTTTGATTTAGATGACTTAGCAAACCAATTTAAAAATATTAAAAAAATGGGCGGCATAGGTAGCATGCTTAGCATGCTACCAGGGCTTGGAAAAATCAAAAATCAATTAGATGAAAAAGGCTTTGATGAAAAAATTTTAAAAAGAAAAGAAGCAATAATTTCTTCAATGACTAGATTCGAACGTAAAAATCCTAAAATCCTTAATGCTTCAAGGAAAAGACGCATTGCAAATGGTGCTGGAGTTTTAGTACAAGATGTTAATAGGCTCCTTAAGGAATACCAAGATATGCATAATGTAATTAAAAAATTTGGCAAAATGGATAAAAAGTCTTTGTTAAGATCGGGATTTGGTAAGCTTTTTTCTTGACTTTAATTCTTTTATTATTTAAATCAGTATACTAAATTAAATTATGGTAAAAAAATGGCTAAAGCAAAAATAGCAAGTAAAAACGATCCTTCAACCAGGGGTAAAAAGCAAGAATATTTCTATAATAGCAAGAAAGTTGAGCCAGTATTGTATATTGGGGGCAACAGGAAATTTATTGCTGCTCAGTATTCTGACGATGGTAAAATTGTTAAAGACAAGTTAGGAAATATTTTAACTTGGGCTAAAATTAGTACTGCTGCACCTGCAGCTTAATTTATAAAAAAGGCTTTATTTGTATAAAAGCCTTTTTTAAAAAAATCAAAATATATAAATCTTAATTGCCTTATAAATATTAGCGAAATTTTACTTATTTGCTAATACGTAAAAAAATATACTTAACAACAACTTATAGTTGTGTGCGGTTTATTCTGTGCATGCTCATTTCTGATAATCAAAAATTTTTTATTAGACTGCTCTTGTAATTCCGAGCTTCATCTTATAAAATATATAAAGTTGTTGAAATAAAACAGATGCTTAAAGAACTATATTTAATGTTATCTCCTAACTCGCATTTTACCAGTATTTTTCAATCCATTTAGCGGGCTTCATATAAGGAATAACTTTTTTAGGCCATTCGCCTCTTAATGCTTCATGTGGTTTTGGATGCCCATGAAATGCAATAATTTTACACCCTTTAGGAATAATTGGCTCTCTAATAAATCTTAGCAATCCCTTCTTAATACAATGACGTTTAAAACTTTTAATCCAACTATCAGGATAAAATATTTTCTGATTACTTAACATACGTGAAACAAATATTTGTTCATTATCGTAATCATTCGTTATCTTTATTGGATCCTTAATAAACTCATCGTAAATAAAACTATATTCGCTAATATTAAAAGTAAATACCGAAGTATTACCTATATCCTGCCCCTTTTGAGTCCAATTTTCTGCAATAGAATATTTGTCCGAGTAATCAATAAGATCATCAATATTATCTATAATAATATTGTCTAAATCCAAGAATAAGCTTTTGCCTTTAAGTCCTGCAAAATCTTTCTGATAAACTGCTAATTTTAACCATGGAGATATTCGTTTTTCTTGTGGAATGGGCATTGTTGGCAAAGCCATTGCAGTAATATCAGGGTTTAAGCCTGTATTATCATCGGTGAAACAGTAAAATCTAAATTGTTTAGTTAAATTTTTTTTTACTCCATTATATAAGCGATTCACATATTCCGCATTATATAATTTTCCCCATTTCATAGAGATTATATTTATTGTTTCAACCATATTCTATATCTTAAATATTAAAAATAAAATATGTTATATTAGTTTGAATTAATTTTGCAAATTATTTTTGAGTATCTTTTCCAGCTTTAATAATTTCGGTTAATGTAATACCTATTCTATTTTCTACAATAACTACCTCACCTTTTGCCACTAAACGATTATTCACATAAACATCAATAGCTTCTCCTACATTTTTATCAAGCTCAACAACTGCTCCACGTGTTAGTTTTAACAGTTGACTTACAGACATTGAAGTTTTGCCTAATACTACTGTGATTTGCACAGGTATATCATATATTGCCTCAAGATTTACGTCTGATTCAGCTATAATTCCATTATCCATAAACATCCTTTTTAAAAATATTTTTCAATTCTTTGCATTATTTCATCTTTATTCACTGATACACTTCCATTTTCCCACTCTACACTGCAATTATACAGATTATAATCTTCAACAGCTTCAAATATTATATTATTCTTAGGAATAAATTCAGGAAATATCTCTTCAATTCTACCTTTAATAACCTCAGTCATTTTCGGATTAAGTAAAATCGTAATTTTACTTTCTTTTCTAAAAAATCTAAATGAATCTTCTAAGAAAATTTCAATTTCAGCTAAAGGATTATCATTCAATGCTTTTTTTACAATTTTTTTTGCAATCGTAATTGAAAAATCACTTAAATCTTTAGCTAAGTTTTTAGTAAAATTTATATTAGTCTCATTTGAGCGCTCTATTATTTGATTTATATTATTCAAAATTAGAAGTATTTGATCATTTGATATCTCAGGTTCTTCATTTAACTCAATATTATCTTCCTCAGAATTTTCAACTTTATTTTCTAATTCTTGCTCTGATTCTAGATCTTGTACAATCTGCTGCTGAACTTCTTCATTTGTAGTATCTTCACTTTTATGTTCCAGTGGAAAAGACTCTTTATTAAAATGTTCATCTGAAGATATCTCTAAATCTTTTTCACTATTTTCACCAAAAGAAGGAAATTCAAATCTTTTCATTGACATATTTTTTAGTAAATTAACTCATCATCGCTATTGTCACTTGAAATTTGTATTTCACCTTTTGCAGCCATTTCACGTGCCATATTTACGATTATGCTTTGGGCTTCATCAACTTCTTTCAATCTTACTGGGCCCAAAGATTGCATGTCTTCAATTAATATTTTTGCAGCTCTTTGTGACATATTGTTCGTAAATAGTTTTTTCAAATCCTCGCTAGCACCTTTTAATGCTATAGTAAGTTTAGCTTTATCAACATTCCGTAACAATGCTTGAATAGCAGGGGTATTTAATTTTCCTAAATCATCAAATGTGAACATTAAATCTTTAATTTTTTCAGCATATTCAGGCACTCTATTCTCAAGCATAGTCATGAATTTGGCTTCATTATTTCTATCTAAATTATTAAATATTTCTGCCATTACTTCATTCGTATCGTATTTCTGCGTTTTGGTTAACGTTGAAATAAATTCTGCTCTTAAAATTCTTTCTACCCTATCCAAAATTTCTTTTTTCACAGGTTCCATATTAAGCATTCTAACCATTACTTCAAAAGTCAGTTCATCAGGTAGCGCACTTAAAACTTTTGCTGCATGGGCTGAGGTTAGTTTAGACATAATTAGAGCAATTGTTTGAGGATATTCATTCTTTAAATAACTCGCTAATACTTCTTCATTAACATTTCCTAATTTATCCCAAGTATTTTTTCCTGCAGGCCCTCTTATCTCTTCCATGAGGGAATTTAATTGATCTTTATTTAAGACCTTACCTAATAACCTTTCTGTAGTTTCAGCATTCCCTACAAATGATACCGAGCTAGATACTTCATTATTAAATTCATTTATTAATTGCTCAACTATCTCGGGTTTAATAACTCCAAGGGTAGACATTGCACTAGAAATTTCTTTAATTTCGTCTTCATTCATATGGGAGAAGATTTTTGTTGCATTTGCCTCTTCGATTGAAAGCAATATTATCGCAGCTTTTTCTGCACCAGATAATTTTTTTGCATAGGTTTCATCCATATTTTACTCCTTATTCATCCATTTTCTTAGGGCAGAGACTGTTTCTTGTGGATATTTTCCAACTACATCATTAATAGATTTAAATCCTGCATTTGCTTTGAACCTTGCTTCAATTTGAGCAATATTAATCATCTGCTCACCTGGTGTTTCTACTTCAAGATTCTCAGGCTTACTTTCTACTAAGCTAATAGTTGCGCTTTCATTACTTATTTCTTCTAAATCTACTTTAGTAGCTTCAAATGCACGAATTGCAATTGGCCTAATCACTAATAAGAGTACTAGTACTACTACTGCACCTATAATTAAGGTTTGTAATAAATTAGGTAATTCTCTTTTAAACCATTCCACGTTTGATTCTGGCTTCAAGATATTTAAATCAGTAGTGAATTGCATATTAGCTACTTCAATTTTATCTCCCCTAGCTTCATCAAAACCAACAGCAGATCTAATTAAATTATTATATTTTTGTAACTCTTCCTCACTGCGCGGAGAGTAAGTTACTTCACCTGTAGAGCTATCAACTTTATAATTACCGTCAATTATAACTGCAATTGAGATTTTCTTTACTGTTCCAGTTTCGCTAATTTGATTTTTTATAGTTTTTGAAATTTCATAATTTGTTGTAGTATCATTATGGCTACTATTAGCAGAACTTTGGTTACCAGCTTCTCCATTGCCTCCTTGAGCATTAGGCATGTTTGTAGTTACACTAACATTATTATCGCTTTCCTTATCATTTGAAGACTCTTTATCATCAATTTCTTGAATTGATCTAACAACCTGTCCTGACGGATCATAAATTTCAGAATTAGTAACTATACGATCAAAATTCATATCTGCAGAAATTTGGGCTTTAACATGTCCAAGACCGACAGATTGTTCAATAAGCTCTTCAATTGTATTTTTTAATCTGTTTTCATAGGCGATTCTGAATTCTTCATTATTTGATACTATATAGGATAAATCATCAGAATTTTTTGATCCAATTTTTAAAGAACGTCCATTTGTATCTACAATTGTAATTTTTGCAATATCGAGCTCTGGTACAGCTGTAGCTACTAAATTACTAATTGCATTGATTTGATCTTTTCCAAGTGTATTACTACTCTTCATTCCTATTATGACCGATGCAGAAGGCACTTGTTTCTCGCGTGTAAATATCTCTTTTTTTGGTATAACTAAATGAACACGTGCTGAGGCAATATTTGAAAACGAACTAATTGTTCTTCCGAGCTCCCCTTCTAATGCTCTAACCAAATTTACATTTTGAACGAAATTCGATGTTCCAAGCAATTCTGAATTATCAAATATTTCATATCCAACGATAGAACCATGCGAAGGTATTCCTAGCTGAGCCATACCCATACGTAATCTTAATACTTTATCCTCAGGTACTAAAATTTCGCTTCCATTTAATTTAAGTTGGAAAGGAATATCTTTAGACTCTAATTCAGCAACAATTTTATTACTATCTTTAATATCTAAATTACTATATAATGGTACATAATTTTTTACTGAAGATTTAACTGATAATAAAACTGCCCCAATTATAAAGAATAATACGGTCCCACCGATTATCGATAATTTGACTGGGCCCATTCCTCTAAAAATTTGTATTACTGCGCTCATAAATTTTATATAATTTTACTGCTTACAACTACCTGGGCAGCTGTTTGATTTTTGTTTGTAAATTTTTGAAATTACATCTGATTTTTAATTTACATAGCAATCATTAATAAATGATTTATAGGAAGTTAGTTTTTATGAAATATTTATTTATAAATGAAATTAATAAAATATTATAGCTTATGTATAAGTATAATATTTTATTAAAATTACAATTAAGACCTACTCATAGGCTAGTAATTTATGTAAATATTACGAGGATGTAATATAATTAATGAAGCGTAGGAGATGATGGAGCTTGACTTACCTTATCTACGAAATTCGAATTATCTCTTTTTAAAGGATTATTAGCTAGATCTTTAATAAACTCCCGTAAGCTATGCTTACTAGTATAATGAAAAGGTCTAAGTCCCTTTTTATCTAATGCTTTTATATTTAAGCCTTCGTCCATTAAATATAATATCGTTTCTTTGACCTGTTCAAAATTATCATTATAACCAGCTGCAACAACATGTAACAAACTTTCTTCTTCGCTCCCCTTATGGCTGAGATTTGCATTTTTTTCTTTTAATAGCTTAATTATTTCTTTATCTGCATTATATACAGCCTTATATATAGGGGGGTTGCCATTTTTATCTTCAGCATTGATGTCAGCATTATAATTAATCAATAGTTGCACCAAAAACTTATCTCTTTTGACAACAGCAGTATGAAGCGGAGTAGTTTTATCCGGAGCTTTAGCATCAATATTTGCTTTATTTTCTAATAATGCTTTAGTAGATTCGAATGAATATTGTTTATCATTAGATACTGCTAAATGAAGAGGAGTTAAATGAAAAATATCTCTCGCTTCGATATTAGCGCCTTTATTAATAAGTTCAGATAATATTTTATACCTACCAACCTTAGCAGCCCAATGTAAAGCTGTCATATTTTCAGCATCTAATTCATCAATTTTATTTTTATCTAAACTCGATATAATAAAATCTAAAATTTGCTCATCACCAATTATAACTGCGAATTGTAACACAGTAAGATTATTAGTCATGTACCTTTCATTTATCGACTGAGGATTCTCATTAAGCAAATTTTGAAGAGCATTAAAATCTTTAGCTTGGATTATCTCAAAAATACTCATTTTCAACTCCTAATGAAATTATTTACTAAAAAATATTAAAAACATTTTACACTAATATTAATTTTATGCAAGCTTTATCTAATAAATTTTAACCTTTTGCCATTGTCCCATAAATCTCCAGATTCATGATCAAATAAATTCTGGATTTAAATAATATTCCAACTCATTATAAAGCTGCTTCCTTTTTTTAAGATTTTCCTCTGTTTCCTCATTGCCTGAATTAAATTTACTTTCATTAACATCTTGCGTAATTAAATCTTTAAATCTGCGAGCATCCGGATGTTTACATTTGGCAAAAGGTATAAAATTACTTACTTTAAATTTTATATATTGTTCCTTATTGATTGAATATACTGTATAATACTCATTTTTAAAATTTACAGGCTTAGAGATGCCTTTTGGCTTCATTCCAGGATTAGCTATAATTTTTTGAGACTCAGCATTATATGATAAAGTCCTACCATATAATTCATCAAGCTTTAGCTTTTCAAAATAGAATTTCATTAATCCGCTACAAATTTCAATACAGTATCCGTGTTTTCTAGCTCTTTTAGGAAAGACATATCCAATATAATACGAGCCCTTCTCCCACCGGCTAATTCCTGCAACACCTAATGATCGATCTATGTGTTTATCACATACTACATAAAAGATATTTTATTACCTTCATTTAATCTAATAAAGTATTATAATTTTTTCTTATATGCTTCTTCATTACCTTCTGCATAAGGAACGACCATCGCATTTGTATAAAAATCTTAATAAATTTCGCGTAGTAATTCTAGATCTTCCTCTACAAAAGCTCTACAATACAAGTGGTCTGTTTGAATTATTTTAATGTCATGAGTTTCCATATTTTTTTCCTTTATTTATAATATTGCTAAAGGCGCTATGAGCAGTATAATAGGTAAAAATATTAAAATAAAAGATATAATTATTGAAAGTTGATTTATAGCATCGTTAATTAGTCCTGCCCCAATATTATTAATAGCGGATGTAGAGAAAATAATAATGGTTATTGAAAAAGGAAAGCTAATTAAACTAGTAAGAATTATATTTCTTTTTAGCTTATAGGTTAATAGTGAGGAAAAAACCATTATTATGGAAATAGCAAAACTGCTTATGCTTATAACTATAATTGTTCCAATAATCAAATTTGCTGCAATAGAATAAAAAATACCCAAAAAAGGTAATATTAGAATTGTTGGTAATGCACTTATTACCCAATAGGAGATGAGTTTTGCTAGAATAATACTTGCTGGTGAAATGGAAGAAATTAAAAGCTGTTCTAATGTCCCATCCTCTACATCTTCTTCAAAAAGAATATTATTTGAAATACTTAAGGCAAACATCATGCTGATTATAATTAGCCCAGGAAAAACATTATTATTTAGATAGAAACTTGGCCCAAAAGCAAATGGAAATAAACTGATATTAATTATATTGAATAATATAGGATTAACGAAAATACTTGGCTTTCTATAAGCTAGTAACATTTCTCTTTGGATTAGGTAATATAATTTTAATAACATTTACTATAAATATAAATTTTTATGATAATAAATCTTACTCTATTATATTTTAATTTTTACTCCAAGTAAAAATACATTTTATTACAAGCATCAAACGTATTTAAAACGTAATAAGTGGCACTACCTGTATATGTATATATTGCATTAGTAGTACCATTAGCTTGCTTTACACAAGCAACGGTAGGGGCCAAATTAAAAGTAAGCATTCTGCCTGTATTTGGTATACCATCATCCGTTTTTATATCCATATTATATGCACTAAGGGGAGATATTATATTTGTTGTACCTATAGTTGGGACTAAAGATATATAAGTTTTAGTACGCGCAGCAACAGAATAAATCACCGTACTACTATTTGAAATAGAGACTGAAGTATTGTTTAAAATGTCAAAGGAGGGAGATGAACTATATGGCACTAAATTCGCAAAATTTAAATGCACCCATACTTCAGCAGTTTCAGTATTATCTCCTATGAGACCATTACCATTGCCATTATTAGCACTAGGCCATATTTGATTTGCGATTGGCATATCTCCTGGATAAAAATTATAAATATTTTTAAAAGTGAATATTAAACTTCTATATTGTGTATATTGATCTTTCTTTTGCACTATCAATTAAGCTATTTCCTGCTACAATCCCTGCCATAATTAAACCTAATATTATTATTACAATAGATAGCTCGATAAGAGTAAAAGCTTTTTCCTTATTCATAAATTCTTTATGATTAAATATTAAGTTTACTAAAGCTGCTATATAATGGCCCAAATACTGCTGCTGTTATCCAAAACATTATTGAACCAAGAATAATTGTCAAGGCTGGCTGAATTGATCCAAGCATACGGTCTACAGAATCTGCAACTTCTTTATCATAAAAGAAATTTACGTTTTCTAAAGTTTGGTCAAGATTACCACTATCCTCACCTATTTTGATCATTCTCATTACAAGATTAGGAAACTGGCCTGTGGCTTTTAATGCTGCAGTTAGAGATTGTCCTGTAGAAATTTCTTCTCTTGCAGAAATAATACTTTCTTTAATAATTTTATTCATTACTACATTATTTGCTATATCAAGGCATTCTAATATACCTATGCCGCTTTTAAAAGTAATTGCAAAAAACCTACAAAATCTAGCCATTTCAATTTTTCTAATAGTAGGTCCTATAATTGGTAGATATAATTTTATATTATCCCATAGAAAAGCTAATGGTTCAAAGATTTTCATCGATATTTTTAGAGCAATTATTGATAGAATTGGCAAGCCGAATATTAAATACCAGTAATTTTGAAAAGCATTAGATGTAGTAATCAAAGCTTTAGTATATGTAGGTAATTCAAAATTTTGTGCAGAAAGGAACCCTGATAATTTTGGTATTACAAACAACATCATTAAAGAAACTATACTACACATTAATAACAACAAAAACATCGGATAGTTTATTGCTTTTTTAATTTTTGTTTTAATTTGATGAAGCCATTTTAAGTGTTCACCTAAGTGATGGAATACTATATGCAGCTGGCCAGTATTCTCGCCTGCCTTCACTAACCCAATAAATACTTCATTAAACACTTTAGGATGAGCAGCTAAAGCTGCTGATAAAATTGTACCACCTTTTATTGCTTCAATAATTTCTGCAATAACATTCTTCATTTTAATTGATTCAACGCTTTCTCTTAAATCACTTAATGATTCTAATATAGGAACACCCGCTTTCTCAAGCTGCTCTAATTGCAAACAAAATAAGATTAATTCTTTATGTGTGACTGTACTAAAAAACTCTATATTTTGCATATTGTTTTCTTTATAATCAATTAAGTATAAATTTAGATTTTTTAATTTATCTTCTAAATCTATCTCGTTTCCAGCTGTAATAGAGCCTCTTACTGTTCTACCTAATGCATTTACAGCTTTATAATTATATTGTACCATATTAAACCTTACAGTCTTACTGTCATATCTATATTATCAATTAATTCATCAATAGTTGTGACACCTTTCAGTACTTTATCTATACCGTCATCAGCCATCTGTTTAAAGCCATGTTCTTTTAAATATTCTAACATTACCTTACGTGTTGCTAAAGTTGCTACAAGCTCATCAAGACCTCGGTCAAAAGGTAGAATTTCACAAACAGCAATTCTTCCTTTATATCCTCTGCCTGAACATTTTTCACATCCTTGTTTTCGAAATATTGTTGTACCAGATTCTGTCCCTAAAATTTTACACTCTTCCTCGTTTGCAATATCGGCTTTCTTACAATATTCACATAATTTTCTTGCAAGTCTTTGTGCAATGATACATATCAGAGAACCTGATAAGAGAGAAGGTTTTACCCCTATATCCATAAGCCTAGGAATTGCACCTAAAGCGTCATTAGTATGAAGCGTAGTAAATACTTGATGTCCTGTCATGGCTGCTCTTAATGCCATATTTGCAGTTGATTCATCCCTGACCTCTCCAACAAATATAATATCCGGATCTTGACGCATAAGTGATTTAATACCATCAATAAAATTCATTCCTACACCTTCACGAATATTCGACTGTCTAATGAGCGGCAATTGGTATTCTACAGGATCTTCAAGAGTCATTATATTTTTGTCAACTGAATTTATATAATTTAGTATTGAGTATAAAGTTGTAGTCTTACCACTTCCCGTTGGTCCAGTAACGATAACTATTCCCTCTGGCCTCTTTAACATCTTTATCAGCAGTTTAACATTTTCTTCACTAATTCCTAATTGAGGTAACGGCACTAAAGATTGTTTTTTATCCAATATACGCATAACAATATTTTCGCCATGAATAGTTGGCTGAGTTGCAACCCTAAAATCAACTTCTCTTCCCATAACATTATATGCAATCCTACCATCCTGCGGACTACGCGTTTCAGCAATATTCATTCCAGAAATAATCTTGATCCTTACAGCAATTGCAGACCAATACTCCTTATGAAAACTCCTAATTTGCATCATAATCCCATCAAGCCTATAGCGTAAGCGTAGGAAAGTTCCTTCAGGCTCAAAATGTATATCAGATGCACCCATTTTTATTGCATCGATCAATATTGCATCAACTAGTCTTACTGTAGGATTTATATAACCTTCACCTTCACCACTTAACTGTTTTTTCTCACTTCTTATCCCGGTCTCAATTTCTTTTAAAATTCCATTAATAGACATTTCATATTGATAATATTGATCAATAGCGTCTAGAATTTCAGCTTCCTGAGCAAATACAGGTGTAACTCTTAGATGTTTGGGATAGTATTTTTTAACTTGATCTAATGCGACTAAATTATATATATCGTTAGTAGCAACAATCAGCAGTTCATTCTCAATATTGACAGGCAGGCATTTATGTCTTGCTGCAACTTCTTTAGGTAATTTTGTAAGTAAGTTCGGATCTAAAACTGCTGAAGCTAAATCAAATTTCTTTATACCTGAAGTTTCTTCAATAGCTTCAGCTAACGCACTCTCAGTAATAAATCCTAAATCAGTTAAAATTTTTCCTAAAATTTTTCCTTCTGGATTATTTTCTTTAAATTCTTTTAATGCGATTTCTAACTGATCTGAAGAAATTAGCCCTTTCGCAATTAATGCTTCGCCAATCTTTTTTGGCTTACCTTTAGATACAAAGCTTGACTCAGTTTCGTTTTGGGATGATTGATTCCCAATATTAATATACTGTTCGTCTCCTTGATCTTGATCTAAATTTAGTTCATTCATAATTTGCTATTTCTTTATATTTAAATAAATACTAATACATAGCAGTTAATTTTTTATTAAATTAGCTATTTAATAAAACTTTATCCAATTTTACATTATCTTATTAATATAAATCTTAAGCTTTAACCTAATAATTCCACACCTTATAATTATTAATAAAATTAACTTGTAGATTGATTTCTTCATTAGAAAAGTTTATAAACTTTATTATTAACAACTTAATAAAGGTAAAAGTTATGCAAAATAATAATGAACTTGTACTTTCAGGTATGTCGCTTGAGCAAGTGATAAAAGGACTTGGTAACGAGATTGAAATTAATAATACTCGAAAAAAATTTACAATCGAAGATCTAAGAGATCTATTGAATTCAGATCGCTTTAAGGGCTATGAAATAGATAGTTACACAGGAGTATTATGTAATATATTAGAGATGCGTTTTCCCTCTAATGATATTAAATTAGAAGTAATTAAAGCGGTGTTAGATGGCAATCATAATCTACGCGGTAAAAATCAAGAAGAAACAAAAGAAAATTTTAGAAATTCGAAATTTTATCCTCTAATTAGAGCTGTATCGATGTTTGATAAAGAAAGTATAAAATTGATACTTTCATATGGCGTGGATGTTAACAATATCCAGATTAATGTAAATGATCCGAATAATTATAGACCAAAAGACAAGCCTGAAATTTATACTGCTCTTGGGGATGCTTTAAGCAGATTTTTTGCTTCAACTATTACGTATGGTCCTAGCCCAAAAACAACCAACAGATTAAATATTATATATTTTCTAATAAATGAATGTGGAGCAAAACTGCTTGAAGCACATAAAGTTTTTTGTACTACCTCAGTTGAAATGCTTCTTGAAGAAGGAAAAGAAAGCCAAGAAATTACTCCAGAAAAGTTTTGGGAACATTTAAAAAACATGGAAGCAAAAGCTACAGCAGAAATAGAGCTAGAGCATCCTCTGAAAAAGCTTAAACTCCAACAAGCTGAAAATATACTGACCTCAAAGGCTTCAGAATTAGGGCCTAAGGAAAAGATGGAATCGACAGATCGTAAATCTGCTATTTCACCCGAAAGCGTAAGAAAGAGTCTTCATAATCTTAATATAAACCGTTAAATTACTAAAATAGAATGATAACAATTATTATCATTCTATTTATTGTTAAGGTAGGAAGATTTTATACTTACGCTATAACTATGATATTGAGATCCGCAAAATATTTTCAGCATTACACTAACCTTGAGACCTACTGTCATCCTGAACTTGTTTCAGGATCTTTTTAAACTATGAACTAACCTACCATATTAAACCTGAAGCAACTAAAGCGAAACTTATGTAAATTGTCGATTTTATTATATTTATTGCTAGAGGTTCAAAACCTACCGTGATTTTGCTAACAATACAGCTTACAATTTTCATGCTTATAACAAAACTGCTACTTAATCCTAATGCAAACAGTAACCAGTCAATTAATAGATTTTTCTCATTAAAGATATCATACGGGACAAAGGCTGTTACACTACTTAATATAAAAGCTAGTGATATTCTATACCCGAAATAAGATATTGCTAATTCTAAATTTTTATCACTATTTTCTTTGTTTGAAATTATATCAAATTTAAAATAAATAAAATTAAAAGTAAGGAATATTATTTCGGACAATACATATAATATAAGAATTAATTTAATTCCTTCGAAGGAAATATTATCTATCCAAATTGTTAGTGACCTTATGGTCCATGCCATTGAGAAAATTATAGCGTAGCTTATAATTGCTTTAGACATTCTGCTTAAAGTTTTATGCTTATATAAAAAGAATCTATTAAATGAGAGCTTAGAAAAAAATATTAGAATCAAAGATATTATAAGAAAAATAATTATATATAATAATTCCGGTACTACTTCATCAAAAAAATTACTGTTATTAATGCCGGTAACAATCAAGGAAGCACCAATGACAAGAGAAGATATTGAAATCATTTCTATTCCATCTTTTTTGCCAGAAAATTTTTTTGCACAATATAAAAGAATGGAAATAAAACTTCCTAAAATAGCAAAGCTGCTAGCTAAAATCATCATAATATATTTATCAATATCACTGTTTGAAAATATCTCCATATATTGTCCCCTTAATAATCTTCAATTGACTGTATTAATTTATTAGCGAATTTCTTATATATTATATAATTATTTTAAACAAATAATATTTTATTGCAAAAAGACATTTTTACCATAAATCTTTATGTTGACTAATACATAATTCTTGATTAATAGTTTTTAACTTGACTACGCTGAAATAATTCGTAGATTGTAAAATGATAAACTTTTAATAATCAATTTGGAGTATTCTATAAATGAATAAATTCGCAAAAATCAGTGCTGTTTTAGCTACTGCTTCTTTAATTGCTGGTGTTTCTTCTGTTGCTTTCTCTGCAACTACTGCTGAAGTTAAAGCTAACGAAAAATCTGCTACTGTTGGTACAGCTATCGATGACGCAGGAATTACTACAAAAGTAAAAGCTGCTTTATTAGCTGACGAAAGAACAAAAGGTTTAACTACTGGTGTAGAAACTATTAATGGTGTTGTTAATTTAACTAACTTAAAAACTGCTGAAGAAGCTAAAGCTGCTGAAGAAGTAACTAAAGAAGCTGTTAAAGATTACAAAGGTTTCAAAGAAGTTACTACTCACGTTAATGCTGCTCAATAATTTTATTTGAGACATCTTTAAATGGCAAGTTTTACCTTAGTAAAACTTGCCATTTTTTCTTTTTATGGTATTTTTTTAAAATCTAATATTTTTTGTCTTATATTAGTTGACCATTACGACTATTAAATTTTTTTAATATAAATTTAGAAAAAGGTATTAATCAATGTCAAAAGAAAATACAGATAACAACAATTCTCAGACCACAGATAAATCAGCAACAATTAAAGAGAACATCAATTCTGTTGGTGGATTTTTTAGTTTATCTTATGCAGTAATTCTAATAGTATCAATCTCATATAATGTGGGATATTTTAAATTTATAAACCCACAGATTGTAGATTTAATGACCTTAAGTGATTATGTGAATAACACTTTACATAATGTATGGTTATTTTTAATTCCAGTAATATTATTTTATAGCGGCTCTCTAGCCTATATTAAGAAAAAACTCGGTAGTCATTTTACTCAATTTGTCTTGCTTGGTATAACTGTTTTACTCATAGCTTTATATGCCTTTTTAAAAGGAAGTAGTAGAGCGACTATTTGGCCTGTTTTAGAATCTTTTATCGGAGAGATTTATATTACCCCTATAATTGCTATATCAATAATTCTAATTCCAGTAATCATAGCTTATGCTATCTATAAGTTTTCTTCTGCATTCCTTAAAGACAAGCTTCCTCAATATACAATATCAATATTTCCTATAATTATTTTCATTTTACTTGTATTTATACCTTATATAGGCGGACTATTACAAGGAAAGCTCGAAACCCAAAATTTTGGAAATAGTAAATATAAATGTCATTCAATTTCTATTACCCACTTCAATAAACAAATATTAGAAAATGTTTATATACTTAAACATGTAGAAAAAGGCTTAATTGTAAGACATTTCTTGGATAGTGATGATGATTATGCAAAAAGTGAGTTCTTGTTTATCAATTGGAGTGATATTGTTAAAATAAGCTATGACAATCCCAGCTGTAAATAATTTTTCATTGTAACTTTTACAAGTTTATTCAAAATTTTAGTTACTCTTACTGCATTTATCCATTCTGCAAATATTCATTTTGAAAAATTAAATAATACTAAACAATAAGAGCAACCAAAAATTTCAAATTTTTTATCCGATTTCTAAGCTTCCTTTTCTACTCTCTAAAAGCTTCATAACAAAATCAGTTTTTGAAAGTTTTTCTTTGGTAAAAGAACCTGAATCCTTATTTATTCTATCAACAAACTTGATTACCTGTTCTGCCTCTTTGTAACTTAAATTATCTTTACTAGAAGTTAACTTGCTAAGAATAAGTCTTGTAATATCTTCGGGAAATGTGCTTTCATTACCCGATAATTTAAATTTATTTAAAGGATTTTTACAAATTTTCATAAATGGAGATATTTCTTTTGCAAACGCAATTTGATTACTAATTGCAGGAATTGTAAGAGTTGTAGATTTTATTAAAGACTTAAACTCCGATGTTGCTTTTGAACTGTTAACTGCGTTAGTAATGATTTTCACATCAATACCGAATTCATAATATTTAAAAACCAAATATTCGATAGAATCTGAATGTCCTTTTTGAGCAGCTAGCTTTAACGCGCCAGTAATATCTTTAGTTATAGCATCCTTCTGTTTTGCAAGATCCGGAATTAATTCTAAACATTTCTCCATTACTTTAGTATTATTTTTACTGACACACGCTCTAAAAGCTCTTCCAGCCATTTCGTATTTCTTATCTTGATCAGTAATTAAATTACATATTGTATCAGCTACCTCAAACTTACCATTACTCATCGCTTCAGTAAAAGCTAAATAATTATTATTATATACTAATTGATTTCGTCCTTCTGTATTAGCATTTGCCAAAACTTTATTTATTGATTCTAAATTACCGTCACATGCAGCTTTATTAAAATCTTTAATGGTTTGTTGACTAATCATCAGTCTCTCCTTTTTCAATAATTAAATTAATAGTTTTAAAATAGATAATAATCCTAATTGTCACTAACAAGATGGTAAATAAAATTAAATTATTTTAAACTAAGAATATTGAAGCAAGTCCGAGGAAAGAAAAGAAACCAATTAAGTCAGTTAGAGCTGTCAGGAATACGCTTGATGCCACCGCAGGATCAGCACCAATACGTGTAATAATAATTGGTATAAAGGAACCTAATAATCCCGCAAGGGCAAAATTTATTATAACAGAGCCTGCAAATACAAGGCTTAAATATATATCATTTTGCCAAAAAGAAATTATTAATCCCCCAAGCATGGCTAATATAATACCATTGATAAGGTTAGTTACAACTTCTTTTATTATAACTTTTCTGGCATTAGCCGCACTTAAAGTACGGTTTGCTATTGCTCTTACAGCTACAGTTAAAGTTTGACTACCTGCATTACCTCCCATTGAAGCTACGATTGGCATAATTGCTGCAAGGGTAACTATATGATGAATTGTATCTTGGAAAAAGTCGATTACTGAAGAGGTAAGACAAGCGGTAAGTAAATTGATGAAAAGCCAAGGAAAGCGGTGCTTTACAACATCTAGTGAATGCGCGTGAAAATCAGTTTCCCCTACCCCCACCATTTTCATTATATCTTCTTCGGTTTCTGCTTCCATGACATGTATAATATCTCCGACATTAATAACACCTACTAAGATATTTTCATTATTTATCACAGGTGCTGCAATGAGCGAATACTGCTTAAATAGATAGGAAACTTCTTCTTGATCAGTATGGGTGTTTATAATCACAATATCTTTATCAGCAATATCTGAGATTAGTTTACTAGGTTCTGCTTGGATTATACGGTTGATTAGAACACCGCCTATAATTTTATGATTTTCATCAACAATAAAAACCTCATAAAAGTCCTTAGGCAAATTTGGAGAATTTTTAATATATTCGATAGTTTGCGCAACAGTAAAATTATCTTGTACTGAAACAATATCCTTATCCATTATTCTTCCTGCACTATTTTCAGGATAAGATAATCTGACACTTATTATTTTCTGTTTTGAATAATCTAAATAACTTAAAATCTTATTTTGTTCATCAAAATCAAGGGACTCTAATATATTTACTTCTTTATCAATATCAAGTTTATCAATATTTTTAGCAAAAACTTCAGCTCCGATCATATTTATAACTGAATTTCTAACACTAGAATCAAGCTCAAAAATTATTTCTGGATCAAAGTTTTCACCTAATATCTCAAATATTCTTCTTCTATCTTCAGTAGATGAATTATCGATCAAGTCAGCTATGTCTGCATAATGGAGCTTAGTAAGTAGAATACTTGCCTGTCCATAATCATGGTTTTCAAAAGCTTGATTTAGCAAATGGAATATTTCATCTTTAAATTTATAACTTGCTTCTAAATTAGTTATATTTTTTTTATTAATGAAGTCCATTTCCACCTGCTTATTTATATTGTTATATATATGGATGGTGCGGTCGAGAAGAGTCGAACTTCCACTCCGTTTAAAGAACAGCGACCTCAACGCTGCGCGTCTACCAATTCCGCCACGACCGCAAATTAGGATTTTTTATTGGAAATATCTAATACCAGTTATTATAAAATTACGCAAGAGAAAATCTTTGCTAAAAATTATCTATTAATAATAAGTTAAAATTTCTATAAATTATTAATTCTGTTGAAACTTCTTTTTAACTAATATATTTATTTAATCTAAGTAAAATTTTAATGAAAGGGAACTTTATGGATGACCGGTTTTATAAATTATTCAACTCAATATTTTTACCCATTACACCAAATGAATCAAGCACTATATGGTATAAAATGCATGGTTTTTATAATAGGAATTTGTCAATAAAAGGATTTAACACTCCAGAATACTGTAATTCTGATAATAAGAGTCTTTCTCCAAAACTGGCACTTTTTATAAAACTTGTATCAGAGAAATTTTTGCCATCATTAAAAATATTGATTAATAAATACAAGCATTCTGAGCCGGAAGCATTTGATAGTGGATTCACATATAATATTATATATTCTTTAGCAGCAAAAATAAGCGAGGAAGATTATAATAATGTAATTTGTAATGAACAAAAAGTGAAAGACGCTTTAATTTTTTTAGAAGACTTTAGTCTAATATATAAATATTCAAAGAATAAATTCAATTTAATTTCCAAAGATCCTATACAATCTTTAAGTCAAGTAACTGGAGTTCCTATTGAAATCTGTGAGCATATAGTTTCATATATAATAAATACGCCTACTGAAAATGTTAAGCATCTAAATGCAGCTATGATATACCACAAAGAAGAACAACCTGAGCAAGCACACCCAGTATCGAAATTCCTGGACCGCTACAAAAAAAGTAAATCTCAAATAACTACTTCTATAAATTTATAACTTAAATAATAGCCATTGTTATCAGATTAGGATCATTATAATAATGGTCCTTACTGCTAATATGTGCACTTGGTAAAATATTATTAAAACTTATAGTTTCTTTATGCGCAATATTATTATAGGCTACAATATCTAAATTGTAGTAATTTTCCTCTATAGATTTATTTGAAAAATCAAGTTTCAGATTGTCAAAAGTAATTTTAAATTCCATATTGGACCTCTATCTTTAAACATTAATAATATATAATATTATTAACAAAATCAATTTAAAAATTAATAATATTTATATTTTCAAATTAGATTATCTGATATAGTTTATAGAAAAGTCATTTAATGGTGCTATATGAAAATTAAACTACTTTCACCTTTAACAATCAGCCGAATTGCTGCAGGTGAAGTTATTGAACGTCCTGCTTCAGCTATAAAAGAGTTAATTGAAAATTCTATCGATGCGCAAGCTTCAGAAATTTCAATTATTTTAAATAATGCTGGTCGTAATTTGATTTCAATAACCGATAATGGTTTTGGTATGCGGCCAGAAGATTTATTGATATCAGCAGACAGGCATACCACTTCCAAGCTTGATGAAGTGGATATATTTGACATCAAACATTTTGGTTTTCGTGGGGAGGCTTTACCTTCAATAGCCTCGGTAAGCAGATTAAATATTACTTCTAGACATAATTTAGAAGAAAATGCCTGGAGTATTAATGTTATTGGAGGAGAAAAAAGTGAGCTTTATCCAGCCTCTTTAACAACTGGAACAAGAATTGAGGTCCGTGACTTGTTTTTTGCAACTCCTGCAAGACTCAAATTTTTAAAATCAGAGAAAACAGAATTACAATATATCATTGATATAGTTAATAAAATTGCACTTGCTCATCATAATATTAGCTTTACACTTGCCACTGAAAATAAAATAACTTTAAAACTCCAAGCTCAGAAGGGAGAAGATAGTGAAGCAAAATTTAAAAGAATTGCAGAGATTTTAGGAAAAAATTTTGCAGAAAATTCTACAGAAATCAATGAAACTTATAATAATATAAAAATTAAGGGCTTTACTAGCATTCCTACTTATAATAAATCCACATCAAGTGATCAATATTTCTTTATTAATAACAGACCTGTTAGGGACAAAATTTTACAGATAGCAGTTAAAATTGCTTACCAAGATTTCATTGCAAATAATAGATATCCTGTTACTGTTCTTTTCCTTGATCTTCCCACTGAAGAAGTTGATGTAAATGTTCATCCTACTAAAGCGGAAGTTAGATTTAGAGATGCAGCAAATATAAGATCTATTGTTATTAGGGCAATTAAAAATGCTTTAACTGTAGCAGGGGACAGAACTTCTTCAACCATTTCAGAGCAAGCTATTATCAACATTAATAAAAATATTTCTTTGGATAAACCCAATTTTTTTAAACCAGCTTCAAATAATGTTGATTATTCTAAAGCTTTTGAACGTAAAATAGATTTTGTACAACCTAAATTTTCTGCAAACACTTCTTCAACTAGTCAATCAAGTCTGTTTATTGATAAAAAGATTGAACCTATTGTTAGACAATTCGAAAATGAGATTGTAGAAAATACAGAGATTAAAGAATATCCGCTTGGAAGTGCACGTTGTCAGCTCCATGAAACATATATTATAAGTCAAACATCTGACTCAATTATAATAATTGACCAGCATGCTGCCCATGAAAGATTAGTATATGAAAAACTTAAAATTTCACAAAAAGCTAACAATATTCCACGTCAACGCTTGTTAATACCTGAAATTGTTGAACTTGATGAGAAACGCACAGGAAAGCTTATTGAAATAAAAAAAGAGTTAGAAAATTTAGGCTTATATATAGAACAATTCGGTATAAATGTTATTGTTAATGAAATACCTCATATAATTGCGAATTCTAATATAAGGCTTCTTATAAACGATCTTGCTGATGAACTTATTGAATTTGAGGAAAATATTTCTTTACATAAATTAATAGAACATATACTTGAAACTTTCGCTTGCCATCACAGTATAAGATCTGGTAGAAAGCTTAATATTAATGAAATGAATGCTCTACTTAGAGAAATGGAAGCAACCCCCTATTCAGGACAATGTAATCACGGACGTCCTACTTATATTAAATTAAAATTAAATGATATTGAAAAATTATTTGGGAGAAGCTAAAAAATCATGACTAAAAATATTTTAATTATTGAAGCAGTAAAGCATGTCGATATTGCAGAAAAATTATATAATGCCGCGAAGCTTGAATTAGATAAAGCAGATGTATCATATGAAAAAATTTCTGTTCCTAGTTGTTTTGAAATTTGCCAAACACTAAAAATGGCATTAGATACTGATATGTATGATGGATATATTACTTTAGGATGTATTGTTAAAGATGAATCCTTTGAAGCAAAATATATGATTGCTGAAACTATAAAAAGCATAAATTTTTTAGCTACATCTTATGGACTCCCTATATCTTATGGCATTATAAGCGCACAAAACCTTGAACAGGCACTAGTTGAAGCAAATAATAAAGGATCTTTAGCTGCACAAACGGCTTTAAAAATGCTAACAATTTACGAATATTTTATCGAAAAATATGAAGATTTTGAGCCTGGTTTAGTTGAAGTATAATGCTTGACAAATTACCTTTAACTATTAGAAAAACTACAGCTCGACTTGCTGCAATTCAAGCTTTATATGCTGATGATATAAGGGATCAGGACAGAAATGTTTCGAAACTTATACTTGATTCCCTTGCTTCTTTTGAAAAAGATAATTTACTATTTGAATCGATCGACTCTAAAAATAATTCTGCTTTAATTGAACCTGATCAGCAATTTTTTCATAAGCTAGTTACTAAAGTGATTGAATCGCAATCTGAAATTGATGCAATAATCGCAGAATATTTAACTGAAGATTGGAATTTAGAAAAATTAGCGTTGCTAATAAAATCAACTCTTCGTGCAAGTGTTTGTGAACTCAAGTATTTTAAGGAAATTCCACCTAAAGTTATAATTAACGAATATACAACTATTGCACGCGGCTTTTTTTCTGAATCTGAAACTGGTTTTATAAATGGTATATTAGATAAAATTGCACAAAATATAAGAAATATTTCTTCGCCTACGCAACCTCTATAGGTATTAATTTAAAATTATTATTAAGATTAAAAGCTTAAGCGTTAAAGAGGGGCTTTTCAGTCTAAGTCTATTTTCTCGCCCCACTTTCTGAAACCTTAGGAGATGCTAAAACGAGTTCAGCATGACACTAGCTTCAAACCTGTGGTCATGCTGAACTCGTTTTAGCATCTGTTTTTCAGCCGATGTGAATAACTAACAATGCTGCACCAGCTCCTAACTAAGAAACGATGTATGGTTCAAGGTAATTCGCTACTTCAGTACCAAGTATATTCACTTCTTCCCATAATTC
>JBKBYG010000005.1:0-69790 GCA_046313435.1 Alphaproteobacteria bacterium | reverse complement strand
ACCAATTATTTGAATCCATTTATGTTTTTTAGTGTTTAGTTATATTTTCGATCAGTTCTTTTATTCTATTTTTTGATAGACCTGTAACTTCTGAGACGAATTCTTTAGTTTGACCTTTTCTTAGCATATTTAAAGCAATTTGTTCTATACCTTGCTCTATACCTTGTTCTATGCCCTGTTCTATGCCCTGTTTTATGCCCTGTTCTATACCTTCCAATTTACCTTTTTCAATAAGTTTATCTGCAATTGTCATAAGTCTCTCCTTTTCATCTCCTTGTACTATTTCACTAAATACCTCTATTACTTGATCAATTTGCATTGCATCTGCCTTTTTTATTATATAGCTAAAAACTGCTTCTATGTAAAGGAAATTAACTTTTCCTATTTCACATAGCATATGTTTTATCTCTAATAAATGTGGTAATATATTGGCTGAATTTATATACTTCATGATAAATAGCATAACACCTAGCCATACAGTTTCTTGTATATGCTTATCATCGGTTCTATGTAAATCAATTAATTTATAAGGTTCAATAATAAATGATCTTGCTAAATTAGGATTTTCGAAGAGCTCCCAGAAACTGAGCGGGGCTTTATAACTTGATTTTCCAGTATAATATACTATTGGATATATTAAAGGCAATGTCTTAGATTTTGGATATTTAGATCTATGGGCTTCCCATATCATTATCATATATTTTATTAACCGCAATGCTATAAAATGATCTGAACTTGATTGATGCTCTGAAAGTAAATAGATATATCCCTTATCATTATTAAAATTTACTGAGAATAATGCATCTGATGCTGCTATTCCAACATTTGAATCTGCAAATGTATCTTTTTCAGATCTGATTGAATTTAAATCAATAATTTCTAGAATATATTCAGGTAAAATAGAGTTAAAAAATTCTTTAGCAACTTTATTATTACTTATTGCTTGACGATAAAATTTATCATGAGCATTTCCTGCTCTTTTTCTCTTTAAATTCATTTTTTAAATTTTTAATTATTATATTATCTAGCAGAATGAAATAATAATTAAATTACAAATATACTAGATCCTGTAGTTTTTCTTTCTTCTAAATCTTGATGAGCTTTTCTAGCTTCTTCGAGCGTATATCTATTAGCAATATTCACCTTAAGGACTTTTGACTTAATATATTCAAATACTTCATTTGCCGTTAGAATTAATTCATTACGATTCTCTTTATAAACAAAAAGATTAGGATATGTCACAAATAAACTCTTTTTTACTAGTAAAGACAAATCAAGAAGGGGCTTAGAACCTGAACTTTGTCCATAAGATACCAGAAGGCCAAATTTCCCAAGGCATTCTAACGAATGCAAAAGCATATCTCCACCAACAGAGTCATATGCAACTACAACGCCTTGATTATTTGTAATTTCCATTACTCTATTAGCTAGATTTTCTTTTGAATAATTAATTACGTAATCACATCCAGCCTTTTTGGCAATTTCAATTTTATCATCGGATCCAACAGCTCCAATAATGTTAGCTTTAATTTCACGTGCCCACTGAGATAAAATCTGGCCAACACCTCCTGCTGCTGCATTAATTAAAATATAATTTCCTGGCCTAACATAATATGTACGCCTAAGCAGATAATGCGCGGTCATTCCCTTTGTAAGCGAAGCAGCTGCTTGTTCAAAGCTAATTTCATCTGGGAGACCTATAACATATTTAATATCAACAATATTTTTTTCGGAATATGCACCTCCAGTTTGTAAAGTTGCATAAGCCACCCTGTCACCTACTTTGAATCCTTCGACCCCTTCACCTATTTCTTCAATATACCCAGCCGCTTCAATTCCAGGAATTATTGGATATGTATCTAACTTAATATCTCCTCTACGATAATAAACATCTATAAAATTTATTCCTATCGCTTTATGTGCAATTAAAACTTGTCCAGCTGCTGGCTTTAAATCCTTAAGCTTAGTTGGCTTCAATGCTTCATAGCCGCCTGGTTCATTAATTATTATTGCTTTAGTCATTATTTATGCTAACATTAAGATTGGATTTTCAATTAACTTTTTAAATACACTTAAGAATTCTGCACCAATTGCCCCATCAACTACTCTATGATCAACAGATAATGTAACATCCATAACTGTTGCTATTTTCATCTCATTATCTTTTACAACAACTCTTTTTGAGCCTGCACCCACTGCAAGGATACAACTTTGCGGAGGGTTAATTATGGCATTAAAGCTTTTGATACCAAACATTCCAAGATTGGAAATACTGAATCCACCGCCTTGGAATTCTTCAGGTGCTAATTTTCCAGCTTTTGCTCTTGCCGCTAAATCTTTCATTTCATTTGAAATTGTTGATAATGATTTTATATCGGCATTTCTTACAATTGGAGTAATTAACCCACCTTCAATTGCCACTGCAACCGAAATATCAACATTATTATATTGTAATGTCGCTTCTTCTGTCCAAGAAGAATTAGCTGCTGGAACTGCTTTAAGTGCCTTAGCGCTAGCCTTAATTACGAAATCATTTACTGATAATTTATATTCTCCAGCAGCAGCATTATTAAGCTCTTCTCTAAGTTTCATCAAATTATCAAGCTCACATTCTAAGCTTAAATAAAAATGAGGCACCGTCTGTTTAGATTCACACAAGCGTTTAGCAATCACTTTACGCATATTATTATTTGGTATTTTTGTATAAGCATCACTATTTATAGAATCAACCTTAGATGATTTGGAAGAAGTTAAAGGGCCTAAAGAAGATTTCGCTTCAAGTACATCTGATTTAATAATCCTCCCATGAGGACCAGTTCCTTTTACATTTGTTAAATCAACTGATTCATTTGCTGCAATTCTTTTTGCTAAAGGAGATGCTATAATTCTATCAGAATTGTTATTCATAATCTGAATATTTGCTGGCTGAACTATGCTTTCATCTTTCTGCTCTACCGTTACCTTCACTTCTGCTTTTGTATCAGATGCACTACCTGCATAATTTTCTAAAGCCGACTTATCTTCGCCTTCTTCAAGAATCAAAGCAATTAATTTATTGACAGCTACCCCTTCAGTTCCTTCTGCAATTAAGATTTTGCCCAATGTTCCTGAATCTACTGCTTCGACCTCCATAGTTGCTTTATCAGTTTCAATTTCAGCTATAACATCACCAGGCTGCACTTTATCGCCTTCTTTTTTTACCCATTTACTTAAATTACCTTCAGTCATTGTAGGTGATAAAGCAGGCATTAAAATCTCAATTGGCATATATTCCTCTTTATTATCTCAAATTTAAAATTTATCTGTTTTGCAAGAAGTATAAAATACTAATATTGCCATTCCAAAATAAATTTAGCATGACTTTTTATAATATATTCCTAACAAATTATTTTGAACGATAGCATATTTTTTTAACAGCTTCTACAATATCATCAACTTGCGGCAATGCAAGCTTCTCTAAATTTGCAGCGTATGGCAAAGGTACATCTTTTCCATGTACTCTTAAAATTTCTGCATCTAGATAATCAAATGCTTTTTCCATAACTAAAGCAGCAATACTAGCGCCAACACCACCGAAAGCCCAACCTTCTTCAACAGTAACAAGCCTACTAGTTTTTTTAACTGAATTTAATATTGCTTCTTCATCAAGAGGTCTTATTGTTCTTAAATCAATAACTTCAGCACTAATGCCTTGCTCAGCTAGTTTTTCTGCAGCAAAGAGAGCATTTTCTACCTGTATAGAAAATGCAGTAATGGTAACATCTGTCCCCTCTCTTACTATATTAGCCTTACCAATTGGCACAATATGGTCATCATCTTCTGGTGTTTCAAAACTTTGGCCATATAATATTTCATTTTCAAGAAAGATTACTGGATTTGGATCACGAATCGCCGCTTTAAGCAAACCTTTAGCATCACTTGCGCTATATGGTGCTATAACTTTTAAGCCTGGAACTTGCCCATACCAACTAGCATAACATTGAGAATGTTGTGCAGCTACTCTTGCGGCAGCACCATTTGGCCCTCTAAATACTATTGGACAACGCACTTGCCCACCTGACATATAGTTAGTTTTTGCAGCAGAATTAATTATATGATCAATTGCTTGCATAGCAAAGTTAAATGTCATAAATTCTAATATTGGTTTAAGCCCAGCAAAGGCTGCTCCTACCGCAAGACCTGTAAATCCATACTCAGTGATTGGAGTATCAACAACTCTTTTGTCACCAAACTCATCTAAAAGGCCTTGAGTAACTTTATATGCACCTTGATATTCTCCAACCTCCTCGCCCATAACGAACACATTAGGATCTCTCCTCATTTCTTCAGCCATTGCATCACGTAATGCTTCACGTACAGTTATTGTTTTCATATTAGTAACTCCTTATCTTATTCTTCATTATAAATATCTGTATAGAGCTCATGAATTTCAGGCTCTGGACTATTTTTAGCAAATTCCGCAGCTTCATTTACAGTATCTTTAATTTCTTTTTCTATTTCCTTAAAATCATCTTCCGAAGCATATTTACCATTTAATAAATATGATTTTAAATTTTCTATAGGATCATGATTTTCGCGATATGCAGATACTTCTTCTTTAGACCTATATTTTGCTGGATCTGACATAGAATGACCTCTATATCTATAGGTCTTCATTTCAAGTAATATTGGACCATTACCACTTCTTACAAAATTAACAGCTTCCTGTCCTACTTTATAAACCTCAAATATATCCATACCATTTACTTGTTTTCCTGGTACACCAAATGATTCACCTCTCTTATATAATTCAGTGGAAGCAGTAGATCTTTTTACTGAAGTACCCATCGCATATTCATTATTTTCAATAATATATATTACAGGCAATTTCCAAAGCGCTGCCATATTGAATGACTCATATACTTGCCCTTGATGAGCAGAACCATCACCAAAATAAGTGACACTAAGATTATCTAAGCCTCGATATTTTTGTGCAAAGGCAAGTCCTGTTCCAAGTGGAACTTGTGCCCCAACTATTCCATGCCCTCCATAGAAGTTTTTTTCTGTATCAAACATGTGCATCGATCCCCCTTTACCCTTAGAGCAACCTGTTGCACGCCCAGTAAGCTCTGCCATGACAGATTTAGGCTCTACTCCTGCAACAAGAATATGACCATGATCTCGGTAGCTAGTTATTGTGCAATCTCCTTTTTTTAAGCAATTTTGCATTCCAACAACAACCGCTTCCTGTCCAATATAAAGATGGCAAAATCCTCCTATTAATCCCATTCCATACAGTTGACCGGCTTTTTCTTCGAATCTTCTAATCAATAACATATCCTTATAAAACTTTATTAACTGAGAAGCAGGTAAATTACCTGATACTGAATTTTTTTTGATAGATGATTTAACCATTCGTTCCTCTATTTGAAATCTTCAACATTTTACAAATTTACAATCTATAAAATCTTGTTTTAATTATTTTTTATTATCTATAATGTTATAATATCCATTTTACGAAGAATATCTCATTATAAAGTAAATAATAGTTTAATAAAAAAGCATGTTAATCTTGTTTTATCATAAATTTTAACTTTTTTTGCAACAGATATTCTCTTTAATTTAAATTTATACAATAATTTATAGGAACAATGAAAGAAAAATTATTTAAAACAGGCTTTAGCCTTATTGAACTTGCAAGCGTGCTTACAGCTATTGCCTTTATTGTGGGTATAATAATTTCTGCTAGTGCTATCATACAAACTGCGCAAATTCGATCAATAATTTCTGAGGTCAATAGTTATAAATCTGCGGTAAAAATCTTTGAACAAAGATATGGCGGTTTACCTGGAGATATAAAAGCATCCACAATTTGGAGCAGTGCCAATAATGGAAATGAAGATAGCACTATTGGAACAGGTGTAGCAAACACAGCAGATATTCAGGCTGAACCTACTTATGCATGGCAGCATTTAAAATTAGCTAATTTAGTAAATTACCCCCAAATAAGCTCTAGTATTCCTTTCCCTCAATCAAAAATAGATGGAGCTTATTACATTTTATATGATCAAAATACTAGTTCACCTTTATATAATAGAATCGGAACTTATTTAGGATTAAGTGGTATTTCTTCTTCTTTACCCTGGGCTTCTGCAATTAATAGATTATTAGCTACGGCAATAGATGTTAAAGTTGATGATGGTTTGCCCAGCTCAGGTATGGTGTATGTAGCAAGAGGGAGCGATATGGATACTACTTGCGCCTCACCTTCAACAAGCTGTAAATGTGTAAGTAATTATTGGAGTGGAGCAACTTGGAATAGCTTTACAAGTTCTAGCTATATGTTTAACGATACTAGTAACAACAAAACTTGTAGAATAATCTTTTGGCTAAAAGAAATGAATTAATTTAAAAATTTTTTATTTTATTTTCTAAAATTCTTATTACTCTTAATATTGATTCTCTATTTTTTGCTTTTATTATCCATGAAGGCAATCTTGAGGCTAGAGCATTATTTGATATTGTGGGGGACGTTTCAAAGAAGCAACATAATTTTTAAGGAACAGTAGATGTTCTTTATTATAAGCCCATAGGATTTGATTCTTATAAGTTGCCTGCAACCACAAAGCAGCACCAAAATATGGATCTTTCGGACTATTGATATTCCGGGCGTGTCTTTTTCAACCCGAACTATATTTTGATGTCCACAATTTTTACACTTTATAGATACAAGTGGGTTCTTAAAATAACTTTCTTTTACTAAAACACGTCTACATATTCTACAACAAAAGCAAATCTTTGTATCTAATGATTTATCTTTCCATCCGGAATGTAAAGCTTTATTAAAACTACAAAATTTACATACTAATGCTTTATTCGTAGCAATAGCAACTTGGTCGCATTTAGGACATTTTACTAAAATTTGGTTAGTAAAATCTGATATATGTATTTTATTTTTTCTGTAATATTGAGAAGGAGATAGATAATTCATACAAACAATTGCAAAAATTATTAAAAAAACAATCTATCTATTGATGCATGAATTAACCTTCATTTCATTTAATTCCTTTATCAAATCTGCCATATCTAAATTTTGTTTTCGCGATAACTCCTCAATTGAATTATGGTAATTTTTCATCGTTTTAAAAGCTTGCTCATATTTCTTATTAAATTCATTTAACAAGGTGTTATATTCTTGAAGCGAGATTTTATTATCATAATCATTTATAAATTCTGTAACTCCATTTTCAATGCCATTTTTAAATATTGGTCTATACGAGTCCTTAAATTTTCTTTCATCTGTAACATAAGTATTATTAATTAAATCGTTAACTTCTTCAAAAGATACAATAGTCTCACTAGAATTCTTATATTTCTCCTCATCTAATATGGGTCTTAATTTATTAATCATATCCTTATAAATATTTAATATGACTTTATACTGGTTTTTTTGAGATATTCTATCTGTAATTGTATCAGTCCATTCTCCTCTAATACAACCTCTAAATATATATTCTTTGCACATAACTACCTCCTTTTGTTAAAATTATTATTAGACCTTTAATACTATTATTCTACTTTATCTATGTTTTAATAAAAGGTTTTTATATTTAGGAATTAGACTAATAAAAATTTTTTATTAGACCTTATTTGCTATATAATCACCTAAATTAAAAAATTTAATCTTTATGTAACTTTAGTAAAGTTTGTAAAACCATTTAGAAATTTACAAATTAGTATATGTCCGCATATGTTTATTATTTATTAAATTCACTTATAGTACATAGCTAGTATTTTTTAAAACATTATTCAAATTCAGGAATGACGATACAAGATAGCAAGAACATAATGACTAGATTTCTTAAAATCCTAACAATGTTCCTTTTTTATAGTAACGTTAGTAATACCGCTAATATAATTCCTGCAAATAATTTTAAAATCATTGAAAGAGAAATTTATAAAGCGGATAAGGATGTTCTGATTATCTTTGATGTAGATGCCGTATTAATCATTCGTATGGATTAAATTTTTCACCCAAACTATAAAAAATATTTACTTGGGTATGACAAACAATTATAGCAAAAGATTACTAAAGAGCAGATTATAGATTTATGGTCGATTGTATTTTTGACGAAGGTTAACTATTGCAAATGAAAGTTGATCCCATCCTGGTGGTGTATATCAACTACCCGAGATTTATCTAGGTGGAATATACAGCTTCATCAAGGGAAATTATTAGAAATACGCAATAATATACGCTTACTTTTTTAAAATTTTCCTGAAAGTTTTAAGAATAAAAATACCATACCAATAGATTGAGCGAGCACCATTCCTACTATCCATTTAATTATACTAATTTGAGATTCTGCAATTTTAACTTCTACCTTATCAATCCTAGAGTTCAAATTTGCTTCTACTTTATCAATCCTAGAGTTCAAATTTGCTTCTAATACTTTCATTTCAGATTTAATATCTTTAGTATCGTCAATTTTAGCATAGGAAGACATATCCGCTGAGTTAATAAGTGTTGCAAAATTAACTAAATCCTGTACCGCATTTTCTTCTTGGTCCTCTTTGAATATGAGTAAAAAGTAATTTTGCTATATGCCTTACTTGCTCTCCTCTTTGAAATTCATTCATTCCTTTGTTTGTGTCTTTCATATTTGTATAATTATTAATATATTTAATTTAATAATATTATCATACTTGAAATAAATCTGCAATTAGTAAAAATTTTTTAGAATAGGATTATTTGGATTTTAAGAGAAATCTAATTTAAATGAATAGCAAAAATGCATATGCTATTATAATTCTCACCCCCCCCCCTTTAGTGGAAGTGGTGAGTCCGACGGGATTCGAACCCATGACCCTCTGATTAAAAGTCAGATGCTCTACCAGCTGAGCTACGGACTCACGAAAGCAACTAAATTGATAATCTGCCGCTTATGCGTTAACATATATGAAGAATTATTTTAAACTTGTCAATAGCAAATAAAAAATTTATTTTGTATTTATTAATTTGATGAAAAAAGGATATTTGTGAAACCAATATGTAAGTCCATTACTAATAATGATGATACAGTTATAATTATTCCAGTTCGGATGGCTGCAACACGCCTTCCCAACAAGCCTCTTGCAGAAATCAATGGTAAGCCTATGATTATTTGGGTGATCGAAAAAGCAAAACTTGCAAATTTTGCGCCAGTTTTTGTTGCAACACCTGATGAAGAAATAAAAGAGATTGTCGAACAACATGGTGGAAAAGCTATTATTACTAAAGATCATCCTACAGGTACCGACCGTATTCATGAAGCTTTAAATAAAATAGATCCTGAAAAAAAAATAAAATATATAATTAACTTGCAAGGAGATCTTCCTTTGATTGATCCAGGGTATATAAAAATTTTATGGCAATTGTTAAAATCAAGTGATTACGATATTAGCACTTTAGGAGCGCCTATTCAAGATGAGGCAATGAAAAATAACCCTAATAATGTTAAAATTGCTTTTAATGTTGAAACAAATAAAGCCTTGTATTTTTCAAGAGCACCTATTCCATATTCAGCCTCTAACTATTATTATCATATTGGTATATATGGTTATACTAGGGAATCAATTGAAAAATTTGTCTCTTTAGAAGAAGGGTATCTTGAAAAAATAGAGAAATTGGAACAGCTTAGAGCGCTTGAAAATAATTTATCTATTGGGGTAGGAATCGTTGACTCAATACCATTATCAGTAGATACTAAAGAAGACCTAGCAAAAGTAATAGCAATAGCAACCAATAATTGAGGGAAAAATGAATACTAATATAATTTATGATGTAGTAGGCATAGGTAATGCAATAGTAGACCTCTTAGCGTTTGTTGATGACGAGTTCTTAACACAAAATAAGCTCGTTAAAGGTTCAATGTCTCTAATAAATTTAGAAGATGCTCAGATTTTATCAGAAAATATGACATATACTCATATTACTGCTGGAGGATCTGCTGCTAATACTATGATTGGCGTATCTTCGCTTGGCGGCACTTCAGCTTTTATTGGCAATGTTACAAATGATGAATTTGGTAAATTATTTGAAGCTGATATGATTAAAAACAATGTTGAGTTTGAATTAAACTTGCAAAATAATGGTTCTCCAACGGCTAAATGTTTTATATTTATTACCCCGGATGGTGAACGTACAATGTGCACTTACCTTGGGGCAGCACCCTTTGTTACACTTTCTGCACAAGCTACCCAACTCATTAAATCTTCGAAAATTCTATACATTGAATCTTATCTTTTAGATAAAGAAGAGACCCAATATGTTATAAAAGAATCCCTCAAAATTGCAAAAGATCATGGTAAAAAAATCGCTTTAAATTTGTCAGATAAATTTTGTGTTACCCGCCACAGAAAATTCTTATTAGAACTTATAGAGAATTGTAACATTATTTTTGGAAACAAAGCTGAAATGCTTGAATTAACAGAAAATAATAATCTAGAAGAATTTATAACAAAATTTGATTTCGATGATAAAATTTTTGTAAATACCTTAGGTGCAGAGGGGGCACTGATCGTTAAAGATACTACAAGGGCGGAAATAGAGCCTACGAAAACTAATATTATTGATTTAACAGGAGCAGGTGATTTTTTTGCTAGTGGGTTCCTTTTCAGTCACGTCATAGGAGGAGATTTACATAGATCCGCAACCCTTGGCTGTGTTACTGCCTCTGAAATTATAAGCCATATTGGGACACGTCCTTTAATTCCATTAAAACAATTTATTTTAAGATATATTTAATTAATTGTTGTTTTTTGAATTAAAAATAATTACTTTAATATTCTCAAATTAATTTTTAACATTAATAATAAGCAAATTTAAAGAAAAAGAGATAAATTAATGAGAAAACAACTTACATCTTATATAATGTGGTTTTTAGCCTTATCATTTTTTGCATATCAATTTATATTGCGTCTTACGCCTGGCTTAATTTTAACAGAAATAAGGGATAAGTTTCAAGTTGATGCAACTTCATTCGGTTTATTATCTTCGATGTATTATTTCGGTTACGCTGGTATGCAAATACCTATTGCAGTATTATTAGAAAAATATGGCCCTAAATACGTTATATCTGCCTGTGTGCTAATTGCATCCTTATCAAATCTTGCTTTTGTTTTTACTGACCAATGGTGGGTAGCTTTGTTGGGGCGTTTTTTAATTGGAGCGGGTTCAGCAGTAGGATTTTTAGGCGTTTCCAAGATTATATCTTTATATTTTCCAAGCAAACATTATGGAAAGATGATTGCGCTTAGTTTTACTTTCGGTTTGATTGGAGCTTTATACGGTGGAAGGCCTATAAATTCATTAATGGAATTATTAGGCTGGCAACATGTATTAGAAATAGTCTCAAGCTTGGGAATAGTTCTAAGTATTTTGATATTATTGTTTATAAAAAGTAAAAATGATAACGGAATGACTGATATAAATGACGTCAGTATTTTAAAACAAATTATTTCAATAATTAAGAATCCCCAAATTATAATTATAGCTATAGCAAATCTTCTTATGGTAGGCGCCCTTGAAGGCTTTGCTGATATTTGGGGTATTATTTACTTAACTAAAGCTTATAATTTTACAAAGAATGATGCAGCTACAGTCACGTCATCTATATTCTTTGGTATGATCTTTGGCGGTCCTATTTTAAGTTATTTTGCGGATAAATATAATGCTTATGCTCAAACACTTACAGTATCAGGCATAATCATGGGACTATTATTTATATCTATGCTTCAAGGAAATAATTATTTTTCATATTCTAATCTTTGCGTATTAACGTTTATAATAGGTATATTATGCTGTTATCAAGTAATTATTTTTACATTCTGTACTAAAATTGTTGATGCAAAACTCCAAGGCATATCAATAGCATTTTTAAATTGTATAAATATGTTAGGTGGCTCTTTTTTCCATACATCTATAGGTTACATATTAGATGCACAAACTAATAACACAAGTATCAGCATGGTAAATAAAGACTATTCCATTGATCAATATACTAATGCTTTATATATTATTCCTTTATCCTCCATAATAGGTGGAATAATGTTTATATTTTTATATAGAAGACGAGCAAAACAATCAGTGGCTGAAAAAGAATTAGAATACGCATAATGATGAAAGACATGTCCCATAAAAACTTATCTGAGACTTATGGTCTATTAATGCTAGATATAATAAATATTGCACGTAACAAGTTAGATAAGTTCCTTGAAAAGACCGGACTTACAAAAAGTCAATGGGAAGTCATTACATTTATAAACAGGTTTCCAGGTATAAAACAATTGGAGCTTGCAGAAAAATTATATGTAAAGCCTATTAGTTTAACAAGAATGATTGACCGATTAGAGAAAAAAAACTTTGTGTGTAGAAAACCCGATGCCAATGATAGAAGAATTAATAGATTACATTTAACTGAAATTTCATATCCTTTGCTTGAGGAAATAAACTTACAACGTGAAATTATAAGAGAAATAGGTTTAAAAGGCATTGAGGAAGACAAATTTAATATTATGTTGGATTGTTTAATAAAGATTAGAGATAATCTTTTAAAAAATTCAAAATCTTAATTAAACACTGTTTTAGCTAAGGTTACTAACTCAACTTTTTTCACTTCAGCTTTAACAAGAATTTTAGCACAAAGATTAGCCGTAGAACCGGTAGTGATAACATCATCTACTAGTAAAATTTTTTTACCAACAATTTTATCTTTATATTTCGGGTTAAGTATATAAGCGTTTTTGATGTTTTTTTGCCTTTGTTTTTTAGTAAGTCCAGACTGAGGAATTGTATTTTTAACTTTTAACAATAGATCAGGTACAAGTGTAACCCCTGAAATATTGCTTACTGCCTGCGCAAGTAGTAATGATTGATTATAAAATCTTTTTAATAATCTAAATTTGTGTATTGGAATAGGTGCTATAATATCTTGGTCTAAAGGATGTAAAGCTTTATGCATTAAATTACCTAAATACGGAGCAAAATAAGTTTTATCTAAAAACTTTAATCCATGTATAATTTTTTTACTATTGTCATTATACTTAAATATCGAAACGGCTTTTTCATAATATGGTTTCTCTTTAATACATGAGGCACATAGAGCATGCTCACCTATATTATATTCAAAAGGATAACTGCATATATAGCAGCTTGGCTTAGAAATAAAATCTATTTTTAACCAGCATTTTTCACAAAATCCTCCTATTGATTCTATAATACAGTCACAATTCAAGCATTTGGGAGGAAATATAAGATCAATAAATTTTTTAAAAATAAAATAAGAATTGGAATGATTATTTGAACTATAGTTTGTCATTATATAGTAGTTTGATTTGAAGTTTGTGCATCATTACTCGTCACTTACCTAGCATTTAGCAAGCTTAACTGCTTGCGCCTTGCTCAAAATTCAACTGAAACAATTATAGTTTAGAGGATTATAATGGTGGGTCCGGCAGGACTTGAACCTGCGACAACACCGTTATGAGCGGTGGGTTCTAACCAACTGAACTACAGACCCACAGTTAGAAGATCTTTATAACTATATCTAAATTATTTGTAAAGAAAAATTTTTAGATTCTAATAATTTTCATCAATATTGAATTTATACAAAGTTACTTTTTTTCGCCATTAAACATCATCTTTCCAATTAAGGTTTCAAAATTTACAGATGATTGGGTAAATTTAATTTCATCTCCTGGCTGAAACATCGTTTCATCAGCTCCTGGAGATAATGATAAATATTTACCTCCGAGTAAACCATCACTCACCACTTGCGCAGAAGAGTCTCTAGGTAGTTTTACTTTATTATCAATGTTAATTTTAATTACAGCCATGTAACTATTAGCATCAAGCTGGTAATTACTTACCACTCCTACTTTAATTCCTGCTACTCTAACATCACTACCAATATTTATACCCTCTACATTATTGAATTTTGCTATTAGACTATACCCATCATTATGAGGCTTAATCTCAGCATTTTTATATGCAAATAAAGTAAATACAACAGCTGCTATTAATACAAATGCACCAGTAAAAATTTCTAGAATATTTTTTTTCATTTTAATTATATATTTATTAAGGTTGCCAAGGCTTATAATTGCCATCGGTAAATTTTTTTTGTTTTTGACCCTGTGACACATGGCCAGAAGGAAGATAGGCTTTATTTGTACCTGTCAAATTAGGTATATGCTCTTTTTGCCACGGATAAGACTTCGTCTCACTTGGTAAGTCATCACTAGTATAATGTAGCCATGCATGCCACATTGGTGGAATTTTACTTGCCTCTGTTATCCCTTTATATATTACAGACCTACGAAATTTACCATCTGTATTTTTTTCTTTAGAAATATAATAACAATTTCCAAATTGATCAATTCCTACTTTTTTACAAGTAAGCCATGTATAAATCAAAGTACCAATATTCATGTAACAACACCTGTCTTTGTTATTTGATAATGTATTTATAGCAGAATATAAAATTTTTGCTAGAGGATTATATTTGTGTATTGATGATTTAAACAAATTTTATATATAGCTTAGCTTAAAAAACACTTATATCACATGTAAATTTTAATAAAAATAATAGTCTCTTAACTTATAGGTCACCTAGAATTAGAAGGAGTTTTAATCTAATACGCAGCACTGGAGCATACTTAATGCATTAGTAATCTAGCCAGAATACTAAGCGGCATGAAATAGTTGTAGCCCCATACTTATAATCTGCACCGGCCCCACTCCAAGGACCTGAACAATACCCATTAGTTGTATCATTACCATCAATACCAAATAATGCACCTGTATTTGCAACATTATCATCCATTTTAGCATCTATAATTTGTGCATCACTTGCTGAAATAATACTACCATTAACACTATTATCACTTGTAGATAATTTTCCAAAATGAATTAAATTACCTTTTGAAACGCCGAATACTGAGCCGCTATTACCTGCTGAATTCCATAAAAAGAAAAATCCATTTTTCACCCTTGAAGCAGGAACATTAACATTAACTAAGGCACATGGTACGCTACTAGGACTGACACCTGAAAGTTTTCCTGGGTAATTTTCTGTATAATAAAGATGATTCCATGCAATAATAGATTCCGTTGAGTTACATGCAGAACTAGTGGATTCAATAATTCCATTCCCATTACCATATGTAGGAATATTTGAATTGCTATAAATACTACTTGTCATATCCCCAGGCAATGCATTAAATTGAAGTTTAAAACTGCTAACAGCTTTAGAAATTTCTCCAAAACCAATAATTACTGATCTAATATTAGCATTCCTTATCATAGACTGACCTAAGCTAATGCCAGCAACAATTAAACTAATGACTATAGTAACTATTGAGATTTCAAGTATAGTGAATCCTCGCCTATATTTCATAAAAATCCTTATAATGAAAAATTCGAGTTTTATAATATTAACATTAATTTTTCATTAAGCAATTTTATATATAGATTACCCTATAGACTATTTTTTATAAAATTTACAAATACACCTTTCATGAAACCAATTACCAATGCTTTTACAATAATAGAAATTTCAATAGTTTTAGTGATTGTTAGCATTATAATTGGCATTATTCTAGTTAGTGGAAATTTAATAAAAATCGCATCTTATAGAGCAATAATTTCAGATTCTAACTATTACTTACGTGCAGTTGATAATTTTAGTTTAAAATATAATGCTCTTCCTGGAGATATCAACAATTCCTCTCAATATAATTGGAGAAATGTTAATGGCAATTTAATAACAGACGGCAATAATGATGGCAAGATTGGTTTAGGAGATGGAAGCGATCCTATAGGAGAATCTATAAGAGCATGGGCACATTTGTCTATTTCAGGGACTATTAAAGGTAATTATACCGGTGAATCAAACGGGACACCTATTTACTTATCACAAATCAATACTCCTATTACTCCTCTCGAAGGTAGCTTTTATTCTCTATATTATTTTGACTATACTACAGGAATATATGGTAAATGGCAAAATGCTTTAGCTTTTGCTGCACTTAATCCCTCAACTAATATACCCTGGGCAAATTCAATCCTAACTCCTTCAGATGCATATCAAATTGATTCAAAAGCAGATGATGGGTCGCCTTATACAGGACAGATATACACAATTAGAGGCGAAGAAAGCTCTGGTTTATCAAAATGTGTGAGCGCTGATTATAGCTCATCAAGCGCTTCCTATTTATTTAATGACAATAGCATAAGCTGTAGATTATTATTTTGGGTCAAATAATCTATTCTTTAGGTACAGTATTTTAAATTAATTTGATACTAGGAGAGTTATGAGTTACGACATTGTAAATCAATTTGAAATACTATCGCTTTAAGTACTCATTATGGAGCCACCAAACATTATAATTTCTACCGGTGAACCAGCTTTTAAAGATTCCTTATTTTCTAATACTATTATACAGTCCGTTTTAGTAATTACTGATAACATTAAACTATCTTGTCCAGAGACTGGTGAAACCACTAAATCTCCATTATCTTGTTTAATAAGCTTTGCATACAGATAATCATTAGCTAAATCAAATTCATCTAAATCTCTGCTAAGAGTAGCAAAATTCTTTTTATATCCAAGATTTTCAATGCTTAACATAGTCTCAAGAACTGGTTTTAGAAATAATGCTGTACAAATAAGAGAAGATACTTGGTGCCCAGGTAAACCAATAATTGGTATCGAACCTTTGTTTCCAAGAATTATGTTTTCTCCGTTTCCTATAGCTACTTCATATTTTTCTAATATCGCTTGTTGTTTTACTAGAGAGGTAAATAATAAATTATTATCTAAATTGTTTATCCCTCCTACTACTATAAGCAAATCTACACTTTTCAATGCGTTAGCAAGCTCTTGTTTAAAAGAAAGTATTTGCTCAGCTGGCGCACTAATATCCAAGGATTTGCCTAAATTTGTTGCAATTCCACCTCTTGCATTAACAAAAGCAGCAATAGATATACCTATTGATTCAGAAACATATAATTTATTTGAGGTCTTCTCGTCATTATAATTTTCTATTTCATCATCTGTACAAATAATTATACCTACTCTTGGAGATTTTAAGACAGGCAGCCACGGCACTCTTAGTATTGAAGCTAGTGCAATATGTCTTGAAGTAAGTATCGTACCTTTAGAAAAAATTATGTCTCCTTCTGAAATATCAATTCCAGCAGTTGAAATATTTTCACCAGACGTAAAGTAGTCATTTACAGATAATTTATTAGTAGAAAATTTTTCAACTTTATTTAATGGAATTACAGTATCGGCTCCTTCAGGAACTGGCACTCCGGCTATTACTTGTACCGCCTCACCTGGATTAATTTTACCCTTGAAAAGCTTTTTATTTTTTGAACTCCCTACCTTAGTAAGTATTGTAGGTGTTTGAACTATATCACTTACACTAATAGCATATCCATTTATCTGGCATATATCACATGGTGGCATCATTTCGCGTGATTTAACATCATCTGCAATTACTCTACCCAACCCATTAAGTAAATTTACAGGTTCAGAAGGCAGTTCTAGTTTAAAATTTTTTATTTTTTCAATAACTTCATTAATTGAGAGCATTTTTTTGCCTTAACTGTACTTAAATATATATTATTAATATACTGAATATAGAATAATTTTATTAATTTTTTGCTAAAATTATCAATATTTTGGTCTAACTTAAAGCGACTATAAAATTATTCTAAAATAAAAATTTTAAGTTTAATTAATCACTAATTAATTTTTTTATGTTTTAAAATATAGATTATAAATAATTTTAAAATTCAAATCTGGCCAGGGTTAATTTGTTGGCGGAAATGGGTTATATACAGTCATTAATGGAATATGTTCAAGACACGCAGCTTTCTTCTAATCTTAGCTTATACAGCTAGTTTTACAAATTTTACTATAATTACTTATGCAAATAGTGAAGATTTGGAAAATATATATTCGCAAGAGCTTGAAGAAAAAAAATTACCTAAAACTACTTCTCAAATCATTAACTCGTTAGTTGCTAAGAATGCAAAAGAATCAGGTGATGTTACTGAAGTCGTTTTAAATCAAGGTTATATTAAATCTAAAGATACTAAAAATCTAGAGTCTGATCCTCTTAAGACCGAAGATAACAAAGTTGATTCAGTTCGTGATTCGACTGCATTTGAATTCAACTTAAGTTTAAATGAAGAAACAAACCAAACTAGTCCTGTTGATAAATTAGTAAGTGACGCATCTATAGCATATCAAATAGGACATATCGAAGTTGCTACTTCGTTATATCAAAAGATATTATCAAAATCACCTAACAATATAGATGCACTATTTGGACTAGCCACAATTTATTATTTAAATAAGCAAATTTCTGAAGCACGAAGTCTTTTTACTCAACTACTCACTCTTGATCCTAACCATCAAACTGCTCTAAATAATTTTTTAGCTTTAGCGGGTGAAGAAGCCCCAATTGAAGCGATCAAACAGTTAAAGAGGTTAGAGGCTATAAATCCTGATGTTAGCTTAATTCCAGCTCAAATAGCTATTATATATACTAATATAAAAGATTATTCAAAAGCAGTAAAATATTTTAATAAAGCAATTATAATATCTCCAGAAAACCTTATGTATCGTTACAATCTTGCTGTAATTCTTGATAACATGGGTGAACGAGAAAAATCTATTGAGTTTTATAAGCAGATACTCAGACAAGATTATCAACAAACTTATTTTAATTTTGATTATCGCTCAGTAATTGAAAAAAGGCTGCGATATCTCAATAGTTTATCAATGTAATTTAAAGGAATTTTATGGAAATCAGTGAATTACTAATCTACTCCAATAATAATGATGCCTCAGATATTCATATTTCATCAAAACATCCTCCCATGTTCCGTATAAATGGCGAAATAATCACGTTAAAAATAGATCCATTATCCCCAGAACAGGTTAAGACAATAATTTATTCGATTATGACTGAGAAGCAGCGTTCAGAATATGAAGAACATTTAGAAATTGATTTTGCTATAAATTTCGCAGATAAAAGATTTAGGGTTAACGCATTTAATACATTTAATGGCGCAGCGGCCGTTTTAAGAAATATACCTACAACTTTAAAAAACTTACAACAATTAAATGCTCCTAAAATATTAGAAAACCTTAGTGAATTACATAAAGGATTAGTATTAGTTACTGGGCCTACAGGTAGTGGGAAATCAACTACTTTGGCCGCTATGGTTAACTATATAAATAAGAATTTCTACCGACATATTATAACTATTGAAGATCCTATAGAATTTGTACATAAATCAGAGAAATCGCTTATTAATCAAAGAGAAGTATATGTACATACAAGTTCTTTTGCAAAAGCTTTGAAAAGCACTTTAAGGGAAGATCCAAATATAATCCTTGTTGGTGAGCTCAGAGATTTAGAAACTATAAAACTTGCTCTTACTGCAGCTGAAACAGGGCATCTAGTGTTAGGCACATTACATACAAGCTCTGCAGCACAAACAGTGGACCGTATTATAGACGTTTTCCCATCAGAAGAAAAGGAAATGGTTAGAACTATGTTGTCTAATTCTATAGAAGGCATTATTTCTCAAAAACTTATAAAAAAAGCCGATGGAAGCGGAAGAGTGGCTGCATATGAAGTGCTTATTGCTAATAGTGCAATACGAAACTTAATTAAAGAAGGTAAAATTGCACAAATTACTTCTTTAATGCAAATTAATTCTCAATCTGGAATGAAAATAATGAAAGATAGTATATTCGAGCTAGTTGATAAAGGTGTTATCACTGCTGACTCTGCTAAATCTGCTTTAAATACTACTGAACAAGACAAAGGTCAGTTAACTAAAGGCTTCTAAAAATAGGAAATTTTATTATGGATTCAAATTTTATTAATGAAATATTTAATAAAATGTTAGAGCTGGATACTTCTGATGTTTATATAACTTCGGGCAAGCCCCCTATGCATAGAAAAATGGATAGTTTTATCGAGCATGAAAAAGCTATTCTAAATGGAGAGAATGTTTTATTTTTAGCAAGGAATCTATTAAATAATATACAATATGAAGAATTCCTTGAGAAACTAGAGTTTAATATTGCAATTGATTGGCAAAATAAGTCTCGATTTCGTATCAATTTTTTTTATCAACAATTATTACCGGGTATGGTTATAAGAAGGGTTAGAAATGAAATACCAACAATTGAATCTTTAAATTTACCTTATATATATTCTAAAATTATTTTAAAGAAGAAAGGATTAATACTTATTTCAAGCCCAAGTGGTACTGGCAAATCCACCTCAGTTGCTGCCATGCTTAATTACCGGAACGATAATGGCTATGGGCATATTATTACTATAGAAGACCCCATTGAATATGTTCATTCCCATAAGAATTGCATATTTACTCAGAGGGAAATAGGTATCGACACATTATCTTATGATGAAGCCTTGAAAAATGCCCTTCGTCAAAGAGCAGATGTTATTTTTATTGGTGAAATTCGAGATAAAAAAACTATGGATTACGCCATTAATTTTGCAGAAACAGGGCATTTATGTATTGCTACAATCCATTCAAACAATACTTCTCAAGCAATTTTTAGAATTTTGAATTTTTATTCTGAGGAAACTCACAAACATATTTTGTATAATCTTTCAGTCAATTTAGAAGCCATACTATCACAAAAACTCATAAAAAATAATAATGGTGATAAATCTTTAGCAACTGAGATTTTGCTTAATTTAGGGGTAATAAAAAAACTTATTTTGGAAGGCAAAATAAATGAAATTCGCGATATATTAGACAAGCAGGTTGATCAAGGAATGCAAAGTTTTGATTATTGTTTATATGAATTACATAAGTCAGGTAAGGTTTCAGAAGAAGAAGCTTTATTCCATGCAGATAATCCAGGAAATTTAAAATTAAAAATATTACAGAATAATGCTAATATTATTTTACCCTTGAACAATGATCCTAATAAAATTTTTTAAGCTTCTTCTTGGATCTCTGGTATTGCTTCTGGTATGGTAGGATTTAAATTTAAAGAAGAATTTTTTGCATCAATTGATGAAAAAATACTAAAAAATTGTTTTGAAGGCGAAGCAATAATATAGCTATTAACTTTATTAATTTTACCCTTCATATTTAATTCTTTAAAAAAAACATTTGTTTCGATATTTCTTTTATTCAATTGCTGTACAATTTCATCTTTTACAGCTCTATTTTTTACTGTTCTTTCTAAATAAGTATAGGTAAATTCACTGTTAGCAGTAAGATACCATTTTCTATTAGTTATTACTAAACTTCTTGCATTAATCACTTTCATATTGGATAATAGATAATATATGTAATAATTGGGTTAATTTTTGTAAATAATAACATAATTTTTGCATTAAGTCATCTTAAACTTTATTAATTTAGTAATTTAATTTATAAAAGTTCTATGAAAAATATGTTTTTACTACTTCTTGCCTTGATTTCTAACATTATTTACGCAGATAATGGACAATTTAGAATAGCTGGCTCTGCTACAGTTTATCCCTTTATTACTCTTGCGGTAGAACAGTTTGCTGGCAAATCTAGCCATAATGCTGCAATAGTCGAAAATATTGGCACGGGCGGTGGGATTAGATTATTTTGCTCTAACAAAATAAATATGGCAGCTGCTTCTAGAAAAATCAAATTCGATGAAACTAACTATTGTGCAAAGAATAATATTGAAGAAAAAGAAATTGGAGAAATTATTATAGGTTATGATGGGATTGTAATTGCTAACTCAAACTCCAGTCACTTAGTTTCTTTGAGCTCAAAAGACCTTTTTTTTGCGCTTGCAAAAAATATTCCTTATCAAGGTCGAATAATTTCTAATCCCTATAATAAATGGAATGAAGTTAATCCATTACTTCCTAATTACAACATAGAAATATATGGTCCTTCTCATAATTCTGGAACTAGGGACGCTTTAATAGATCTGGTAATAGGAAAATATTGCGAAGGTTTGGAAGAAATGAAAATTATTTATCCTAACAAAGATAAAAGGCATAAAGTGTGTAAGGAAATTCGTGAAGATGGTAAATTTATAGAAGTTGGGGAAAATTATAATTTAATAATACAAAAAATTAAATTGAATAATAAATCTTTTGGGATTTTTGGTTTCAATTTTTACAGTAATAATATTGATATAATTCAGGCAGCCTTAATTGATAATATTTCTCCTTCTATTCAATCTATTTCTTCAAAAGAATATAAACTTAGTAGACCTTTATATTTATATTACAAAAAAGCTGATTTAACCAATTTAGCTTTGAAAGCATTTATTGAAGAGCTTACAAGCAAAGATGCTATAAGTGAAAATGGATATTTGACTAAGGCTGGGTTAGTAACTGGAATCGATAAGTAATTTAACTTTATGTAATTATTCGAATAAATCTATTATAATTAAGTCATTTCAAAGAAAGTCTTATTTTATTAATTTTTTAGTTTCAATACGGTTAATTTTATGATATTGATTGTACCTCAAAATTACGCAATACATGTAAAATCAAATAAAAATTTAAAAATGAAAATAAAATTATTCACAATATTAACAATCTTTTCTGTTGTTTACAATAATATAGTTTTTGCTTCCGAAGCTGAACTTCAAGCCCAAATTAAAGCCTTAGAATCAAAAATATCGAGACTTGAAAAACTTTTAGATAAAAATACTAAAGCTGACCAACAAGTAGTAAGTGAAACCCCAGTCACACCTGTAGCGCAAATCACTCAAGTAGAGGAAAAAAGCAAAGCTATAAATAATGCAGTAACTATTAAGATGAAGCCTTCTCCAAAGTTTGAGACAATTGATGGCAGCTATAAATTTGCATTTAGTGGTTTACTTCAAACAGATTATGTTAATTATATAAAAAATCAATCAACTCATAACGATGGAGCTTATATTAAAAATGCACGACTTGGTGTCAATGGCATAATAAATAATGATTGGTTCTATTTACTTGAAAATAATTTTGCAGGTAATAGAAGTAAAATTGTAAATGCCATAATTTCTTATAATGGATTTAAACCATTTTCAATTAGTGCAGGACAATTTTATGAAAAATTTGGCTTCGATAACATGATAAGTCCTAAAAATACTACATTTATGGAATCAGCTTTTGTATCAATATTTGCTCCTTCAAAACGCCTTGGTATAGGGTTAAATACTTATGGGCAAAATTGGACAGCAAATTTAGGTATTAATTCCAACAGCCAGGCTTATAATATAAGTAACAATAATGATGAATTTAAAACAATTTCCTCAAAAGTAACTTTTGCACCATTAAATGATAATAACAAAGTAATTCATTTGGGTGCTTCAGGAATATTTGGAAAGCCTAAACGCTCAGATTCAGTATACAAAATTGTAGCTGGAACAGAATCTTCAATATCTTCTTCATTAATTGATTCAGGGCAGATTAAGAATATCAAGAATATTAAGATTGCGGGTATTGAAGGAATGGCTCAGTATAATTCATTTTCTTTACAAGCTGAATATGCTTTTAATGACTTAACTGGAAAAATTTCATCAATAAAAAATCATAAAGCTGCTTATATACAAGCTGCATGGATTTTAACAGGAGAATCGCGTCAATATGATTTAGCTGGTAGTAACTTTGGCGGTGTGTCTCCTCTTCGTCCGCTAAATATAAATGAGGGAGGCCTAGGCGCATGGGAAATTGCAACGCGCTATAATTATTTGGATTTGGGTAAAAATAATTCAAATTTTGGCGGAAAATTGGGTAATATTGGATTTGCATTAAACTGGTATCCAAATGACTATATTAAATTTATGTCTAATTATATTATAGTAAATTCTAAACATAATAATAAAGTAAAAAAGAATCCTAATTTGGTAATGCTTAGAGCCCAATTTGCCTTCTAACTTAAATTTATAAATTGCTAAAATACTTCAAATATTTTAGCAATTTTCACTCCTCTTGCTCTTCCTCACTAATATCTAATTTATGCTCTACAATTTTATCATTAAGATGATCTGTATTATTGTATAGCTTTATTACTTTATCCATGTTAATTTTATCCTCAGTCTGTATTTGAGCTAGTTCGCTTATTATATCTTCATCAATCGCTATTTCCTCAGCTTTTACATTATTACTGCTACTTACTTTCTTTTTTTTAAAGAACTCTTTTACTCTTCTATAATAGTTTTTTGATTGATTATTTTGATTAATATTATTAGTTGCAGGAATATCGGAATAATCCATAATTTATCCATATTTGATTCAAAGAAATTTAAATTCCACAATTGCCGATAACAGACATATTTTATGCAATTTAATTTTAAATAGAGTTATAGTTTCCTATATTATTATGCATAATTATCTATTTAACCTTAATGCAATTATCTAAAGCAAACATTAAGATATAGTTAACTAGTTAATCTCTAACTTTGAGTTAATTCTTTAGTTTATGCTTCTAACTTATAGTTGACATGAGAAAATAATTAAGTATATTTATGCTTCTATAAAATTATTTATGACCAATACATAAAATAAAAGGAAAAGAGTGTCTAAGATCGTTAAATCTAAATACAAAAAAAGCCGTCGTTTGGGAGGGCTTTGGGGAACTGCTAAAGATCCATATTTAAAGAAAAATTATCCTCCAGGACAGCATGGTCCTACTTTACAGAGAAAAGTTTCAGATTATGGTAAACAGCTCAATGCTAAACAACGCTTAAAAAGTTATTATGGCAGAATTAATGAAAAACAGTTTAGAGCTATTTTCAAAGAAGCTATAAGATTAAAAGGCGATACTGGGGAAAATTTAATTGGTTTATTAGAACGTCGTCTAGATGCTATAGTATATAGGCTTAATATTGCAAAAACAATATTTGCTGCACGTCAATTAGTTTGCCATAAACATATAAAAGTAAATGGTAAAACTGTTAATTATCCGAGCATGCGTTTAAAAGTAGGCGATTTAATCGAAGTTAAAGAAGATTCAAAATCAATCCCAGTAGTTATTGAATCCACTCAACAGATCGATAGAACAATACCGACATATTTAGAATTTGATCCAAAGTCTATGTCTGGCAAATTTAATATGATACCTAAATTAGGTGACGTGCCATATCCAGTAGTTATGGAACCAAACCTCGTAGTAGAGCTTTATTCTCGTTAACAAATATAGCGGGCAATCACATTTTTATAAAATAAGTGCCTGCCTGCTATCTTATCTGATTTATATCTATAAACTTCCTTATAAAATTAAGACAGTTCGAAATTGTACTATAAGTAATTTATTATATAATTTTATTAGAAATCATATCCATTATTTTAGTAATTCTAATTACAAAATAATACTTGATCTTATCACATTTAATAAATAATCTATGCTCTGTTTTTAAGATACTTAGTTTTAAATGGAAAATAATTATGCCTATAACTTCTGATCAACAAACTGAAATCGATCAAATTAGAGAAATTTCAACCCCAACCATTAGAGCTGTAAGTCCTGGGCTTGAAGAAATACTTTATCAAGCATTGCCTGTACTTGATCATGGATTTATAAGAGTTGTTGATTACATGGGAGATGATCACTCAATTGCACAAGCCGCAAGGGTGTCATATGGAAAAGGCACAAAAAAATTAAACGAAGATAAAGGTCTGATTTTTTACCTACTTCGCCATTACCATACCACCCCATTTGAGATGTGTGAAATAAAATTTCATATTAAACTTCCTATTTTTATTGCACGCCAATGGATTAGACATAGGACTGCAAATGTCAATGAGTATTCAGGGCGTTATTCAATTATGAGCCGCGAGTTTTATTTACCTGATGCAAGTGTTTTAGCTCCACAATCCACAGTTAATAAACAGGGAAGAGAAAATACTTCTCTTACACCAGAAGAATCTGCTCGCGTGTTAAATATACTTAAAGCTGATGCTGAGAACTGTTATACACATTACCAAGAAATGTTAAATGAAGATGATTTTGGTAACATTATAGATGAAACCAAACCTGGCTTAAGTCGCGAACTTGCAAGGATGAATTTAACTTTAAATTACTACACGGAATGGTATTGGAAAATTGATTTACATAATTTATTACATTTTTTAAGACTTAGAGCTGATGATCATGCGCAATATGAGATTAGGATGTATGCTAATGTAATGTTAGATATAGTAAAAAGATGGGTTCCAACTGTTTATAATGCTTTCCAAGAATATATGGTAGGTGGAGCTAAAATATCTGCTAAAGGCCTTAAAATTGTCAAATCTATGATTAAAGGTGAAAATCCATCACAAGCTGAAAGCGGTATGTCAAAACGTGAATGGGATGAATTAATGCAAATTCTCAAGGATAATTAATATGGAACATTTATTAGAACCAACTAATTTATTAAACTTATTAACATTGACATTTTTAGAAATAATTCTAGGAGTGGATAATGTAATATTTATTGCATTAATAGTAGAAAGACTACCTTTCCACCTTCGCAATAAAATCAGAATAAGCGGTTTATCCTTAGCATTAATACTACGTATACTTATGTTATTTGGTGCTTCATGGATTATTTCTTTAAAAGAGCCTTTAACATATATATTTAATTTCCCTTTATCTGGAAGGACTCTTTTGCTTCTTATTGGAGGAATATTTTTAATATATAAAACTTTTACTGAGATAAGATCATTATATAAAGAAAACGCTAATACTAATAATCCTACTAGCGTAAAGAATTCTTTTGTAAACGCAGTTTTGCAAATTATATTTATCGATCTTGTATTGTCTTTTGATTCAATAATAACAGCTGTTGGAGTTTCAAACGATTTACCTACTATTGTAACTGCTATAGTAATTTCAATGCTTATCATGTTAGCTTCATCAAAATCAATTGGGGGGTTCATAGAAAGAAACCCAAGTGTAAAAGTTATAGCATTATGCTTCATTGGAATGGTTGGGGCTATATTGATTGCTAATGGATTAGATATTGAAATACCGAAAGGCTATTTATACTTTGCTGTATTTTTTTCAGTGCTTACTGAAACTATAAATATAACCCTCAAAAAGAAATTAGGTAAATAATATGATTGGAAGATTATACCCTCTTAGATTGATTCCTGAGCGGACAAACATAAATTTCATGGGAAAAAGATGGATTAGTTTTACCTTATCAATTTTAATGATGATAATGTCTATTGGACTGATTTTTTCAAAAGGTTTAAATTTTGGAATTGATTTTACTGGTGGAATTTTAATTGAAGCTAGAAGTTCAACTCCTGTTGATATTGCTAAAATGCGGTATGTTTTATCCAATTTAAACCTTGGCGAAGTTGCCTTACAAACTTACGGTTCTGATCAAGATCTTATAATACGCGTTGGAGTAAATAAATCACAATCTCTTTCTGATACAAAAAGCATCGAAGCTATTAAGACAGCTTTGAGCACTAACTTTCAAACTGCAATGGAATATAGAAAGATTGACTATGTCGGGCCACAAATTGGGGCAGAGTTAATTAAAAATGGTATTCTAGCTACAATCTTTTCATTTATCGCTATAATGATATATATTTCCTTTAGATTTGAATGGCAATATGGAGTGGGACTATTATGTGCCCTTGTGCATGATGCAATTGTAACTATTGGCTTTATAAGCCTTACTAATCTTGAATTTAATCTTACATCAATAGCTGCAATATTAACTATCATTGGTTATTCTGTAAACGACTCAGTAGTTATTTATGATCGAATTAGAGAGAATGTAAAAAAACCTAAAAAACTGAATTTATATAATTTGTTGAATATAAGTATAAATGAAACATTATCTAGGACTATACTAACTGTAATGACTACCTTACTTTCAACTCTTGCACTCATTTTATTTGGTGGTGAGGCCATTAAAAGTTTTAGTATTGTAATGTTTTTTGGAATAATTATAGGTACTTATTCTTCGATTTATATATCAGCTCCTATATTGATTTATCTTGAAAAGAAATAGATTTTTTCTTAGTACTTGCATTGGTGAGCATTTTATGGTTGGGTAATATTAAAATTAATAGCCAACCATTACAATTTATCTATCTCTATTCTTCTTAAGATCTGATCCTTCCTCTTGTTCTAATTTACGTTTTCTGTCTTCTCTTTGAGTGTGAGATTCAATATTTGAGGGTTTTAAATAGCTAAATATTTCTGTCCAAATTTCATCCGGAAGAAGATCAGGTTGATGCTTAGAAATACCCATTCTTCTAAATTTGTTATTATGAAAATCATTTTTTATTAGTTTCAAGCTATTATCAATCTGCTCCTGACTATATTTTTTATATCTTAAAAAATCGATTAGGTCTTCTTTACGCGTTTTAAGTACTTCATGTTCATAGTAACTAAATTCAATTTTATCAGCATCATTATCCATTGCCTCTCTAATCTTGGCAATTGCACTATTTAACAATAGGTTTGGTTTTAGTAGAGCGTTAATTTCACCAATTTTTTCTTGTGATATTGGATTTCCTTTAAGTGATATTTCTCCTAAAAATGGTATCTGGCCTTTAGCTATACTCTGCTTGATAATTTCAATTAAGTCACTTGCGCCTTTATCATCTATTTCATTATCCTCTAATGACAAAGATTGCAGATATTTGCTGCCAAAGGCATAATTTTTAGAACTTTCATATTTTTCTGATATGGAAATAAAATAATCTTTAAAATAAATTAAATCATTATTATCTATAGAGTTTTTATTTAAAGATAATATTTCAAGATTTTTACTATATTTAAAAAAATTAAGAACCGAATTCAAAGCTTCGCCTTTCAAAGTCATGTCATTAAAAATAACATGATTTAAATTACCAATTTTTACTGCACTAGCATTGCCGTATCCTTTATATGCCTCAGGATCGCCATAATCAAAATCCGTAAAATTCATAAATTCCTCAGCAAATGATTTACTACCACTTAGATCAAGATAATGAAGGTTTTGAGAGCTCAATATACCATAAATAAAAAATGAAACAGGATAAGAACGTTCATCATTAGGAAAAGACATTTTGTGTAAAGTTAGCTTTTTTAAGTTTGAAAATAATAGACCTTGTGCAATTAATCCAAATTTTTCTGGTGAAGGGTAATCATTTAAATATGATCTAAGTTTAGAATAATCCTCTGCACTTATTCTAAATTCATTTTCTGGAGAATAAGTGAATTCTTCAATGAAACTACAAGATGAATGTCCTATTGCGCCAGCTACTGGAAAAAAAATTTCTTCACAATAAAATTCTTCACCTAAAAACGATAAAGACCTAATTTTATTGCTCATTATTTTAAATAAAATTTGATTAATTATATATTGCTTTTGTACTATTATATCGCTTTCATCTTGAAGACCAAATCCTAGCCTACGTGGATAGGAAAGAGCTTCTTTATCGTAAGCTTTTGTTGATCCAATAACTAAATGATCGATAGTTTCTTGCCCTTTTAATTTCTCTAATAATTCTTCTTCTGTAACTTGTTTCATAATATATTATTATAAGTTTAATATTTTAAACTTATAATAATATATTTTATATAAATAGTAAAGGAACTTTAATAATATTTGATTTAAATTGAAGGTTTGGCTTTCAATTAAGCTTAGCGAACAATATGTGCATAACTAATGTTACGTACATATTGTTAATGTAGATATTTACCTAGAGCTAAATCTTTCTGCTATATAATTAGCTTTACTCGAAACTGCTTCTCTAAAGCTACTAGCTTTCTCTCCAGTATAGCATGCAAATTTATGAGTATTATATCCAAGCCTTTCACTAGGTTTTGGTTTATTTACATTATGTATTTCTACATTTGACTGGGAAGCCTTTCTTGCATACTCAACCCTTCCATCTCTTACATGATAATAGTTATTTTCTTTATAAGCATTTACCTGCTTAGCAAATGATAATATATAACCAAACATACTAGCTCTGTGATATGCAATTAAGCTAGTATCCTCAAGTGCTTCTTTTGTATAAGTAGGCTTTTGCGTAGTAACTCTTTTAGTATTATATATAGTATCAACTTCTTCTACTATATCTAAAATATTAGGTGCTCTATTCATTTCTGGATATTTAGCTCTTACTCTTTTTACTGCTAAAGAATATACAGCCATATAAAGCTTTAACTCATAATAAAGTTCATATTCAGGTCTTCTCATTACAAAAGATAGCATATAACCAATGAGTGTTATTTGAGTGGACTTATCGAGTAATTTTAAAGCGCTATTTCCTTTATCATCTCTAATAAAAGGATTTGCTCCAGCTTTAAGAGCTTTAAACAAATGTTTCTTATCATGCTTTCTAGCTGCAGCTAAAAAATCCTTATTTGCCTGAAAATAGTCAGCTTCTTTTTTAGTTTGTTTGTTGATTCTAGCTACGCTGTTTAACAAGCTATAGCCAGTAGCACCAATATTTGCTACTGCATTAACAAATTCTTCTTTGATTTCTGCTCCAACTTCTTTTACTTCTCGCCCAGCTGATTTTACTGATTCAGGTAAGTAATAAAACACTCCTTCTCTTTCTCTTTTTGCTGCTTTTTGCCAGATTATCCTGTCTTCTGCTTCAGCCTTTCTATCTTCTTCTTTTTTCTTCTCGCGCAGTTCATCAATGCGTGCCTGCATCACCTCTTGGCTTTCAGCTTGCCATTCTTGCTTAAGTGAAACTGATTCCACACGCTCTCTTACTATTTTCATATGGCTTTTAACAAGTTGATATGCAAATTTCTGAAAATGCACTAAGTCTGTTTTATACTCAAAAACTTTACCTTCTCTTTTTGCAGTTCGCACATCAACACCGAATATACGCTCAAAAACTTTTTCTTCACCTCTTGCAGATTGAAGTATATCTCTTAAATGATCAGTTTTAGAGTCAACTGAAGGTTTTGGTTTACCTTTATGTTTAACTATTTCGATAAATTCTGCAGGGGCTTTTGTGTCTATCAGTTTCTCAATATATTCATTAAAATACACTATTAGCTGTTGATCAATTGCTTTAGTGTAGTAATTTTCATATTTTTCGCCCTTATAGTAATAATAAGCTTCTTCGGATGTAGGCTTATGTCCATATATTTCTTTATATATATCGTATCTTAAGCCAAAAATATAATTTTCAATTCTAAATTCTACTGTATATAATTTTCCTATCAAATCTCTAGAATTTATTGCTTCATTTATTTGGGTAAGATTTATTTGCAATTTTTGATCCGAAAATTTCTCATATATTTCTTGAAAAAGTAGTTCAATATTATCAGAATAAACAGTGGTATTCTGACTGTATTTATGGTTAAGAAAATAATATGTGCGCTTTATAGCTAATTCTTCATAAAACATATCGAGTGTAATTGGCTTATAATTTTTTGCCTCTGGTATTTGTTCTTCTGTTTCTTCTATCTCTTCTATCATTTCTTTACCTATTATTCTTTATATTTACGCTATATAATATAATAAAATACTATATAGCGTAAGTGTTTTTTTACATTGTTATGCAAGATTCTGTCTGTGCGTTACGAGTGATAATTTCTAAATCATCTAACTTTTTATCTTTATCAAGTATATCTTTGATCTTAATCAATGTATCGCTAATTACGCCTGCTGTAGCTGCAAAAATTTTCTCTTGAGAATCAGGAGTTAGCTCTAAAAAGCGTGTCTCAGTATTACGGTCACTTATGATTTTCAATCCATAATTATTTTTAATAATAAGTTTACCGCTTTCATCTTTTTTATTATCCTTAATAGCATCTTTTTTAGCTTTTTGCAGCGTATTAAGATCAATAAGTAATGAAAATGCATTACATACGCCTTTATTAAACTTTTTATAGTCAGTTGGATCAACCTCTTTAAAGTTCAGTAAAGAATCAATTGCAGCACCAAGATCTTTTCTTTTTTTTACTTTATCTTGAACTATATTATCTCTTTCACCTGCTTCGCTTAATATTTTTCCTTTTATAATACCTTGTTTTAATTTATCAATTACGTGAATTTGCAAATGATCTCTTACATCTTTTGCGGAAAGTTTTGCAGTATGACCCATAGATTTAATAGCCATTTCAAATACATCATTATATTTACCTTGATTCCCTACTTTCTTTGAAATAAACCCTTCGGACATCATTCCAGTGCCAAGCGTTCCTAAAGTTGCACCGCTTATTGCAATATTTTTAAGTGTAGCTATAGCACTAAAACTTAAAACCATAGTCTCAGCAGTAAGCGCAACTCCCATAGCAGGTAATATAACAGGTGCTGCTAATGTTGCTGCTAATGCTGTTGCAGCTCCAGTAGCAAGAGCATATGCACCATAGCTGATTCTATCATTGCAGTCTGCTTTATGTTTTTTATCTGCTGCATCGTCTTTTTTAGCAAATTGAAACACCTCTCCTGTCTTTGGCCTATTATAATCACCAATAGCACCTATTTTAAAGTTTGCTCTTGCTTGTGCTTGCAATTTTTCTTCTTTATTTGAATTTTTTAACTCTTCAATTTGCTTTTTTCGTGCTTTTACTTTATCTTTTAATGTAGAAATTTCATTTTTTAGCGGCAAGATTTGTTCTCCTATCAATTCTAATACTTGGCTTCGATCAAATAGTTGTGTATCAACCCTTGGTTGAATCTGTTGTTCTTCTTGAATTTGGGTTATATTATTGTTATTATTAGTTCTAAGCATTTGATTTTCCTCATTTAAATTATGGATAATGTTGATCAGTCCTTGTTCTCTCTCTTGCGCAGCATTTAAAGCATCAGCTGTTCTTTCTAATGCTTGGCCAGTGTGAGTCAGAATATCCTGAGTAGTGTCTAAGTCTCTTTTCGCTTTATCAATAAAGCTCTGTGCAATTTCTTTATCTCTTAATCTTATTTTTTGCACTTCTAATTCTGCATCAATAAGTAAGTTAAAGAAACTTATAACGTCTGATCTACTTACATGAGAAGCAGTTGTATCATTCCGACCTGTAAGTCCGAATAATCCTTGCGGCTCTTTTTGTATATTGCGCTGGTCATCATAAAAATATACATATCCAGCTTCTGGATTAGGTAAATACACCCCTGATGCAGCTCTATTCTGCGGGAAGGGATGGCTAAAAACTAAGCGTATAGCATCAACATTTTCTAAAATATTATAATATTGGAATTCCTCAGAAGATTGATTGTATAGATTATCATTCGTAATTGAAACTAAAGCCTTTATTGAAATTTCTGGATCAAGCTCTCTGAATGCTTCTAGATGATCATTAGAATATTCAGTGAGTGTATTGCGTTGAATAGAATTAAGCATGATATCTCCTTTTTCAAATAAGGATTTACTAAATATTGACTTTAGTAATTAAGTCTTTTTGCCTTATTACTAAAATAAGTCAATAGGTTACTTAACTCAAATTAAACAAATAATTGCAATTTGCAAGATATATTTGTTAAGCATATTCAACTTTAAATATAGGTTACGAAAAGTTAACATTTTGCATCAAAAAAAGCTAATATATGTTAATATAATAATCTTTATACTGAACTTTGTCAATCTTAAATTAAAAGATTTAAGTATTCGTCTAACAGATTGGTAGTAACAATAATTTTTATATTTGAGCTAAAGTCTTAATCTTAGCTTTCATGTGAATTTCATTTTGTGAAATGACAATTGTTGAAGGTCTAAATCTTTCAATTATAGATCTTATATATGGTCTAATAGTTGGGCTAACCATGAGTACTGGCAAGTGACCAGCCATTGCTTGTTCTTCAAAAGTTTTACGTATTAAAACTATAAAATCCTGAAGCTTACTTGGCGCTAGTGATAATTGTCTATCATCTCCATTACCAACCAAACTTTCCATAAATGTCTGCTCCCAAGCAGGAGAAAGTGATACAATAGGAATATATCCTTGTTCATTAGTGTTAGCATGACTAATCTGTTTTGCAAGTCTGCCTCTAACATGTTCAGAAATTTGAGTAATAGTAGTATTAGCCCCTTTTGCAAATTCAGCGATAGCTTCAATTATTGTTGGTAAATCTCTAATTGAAATAGATTCCGATAAAAGATTTTGCAGCACTCGTTGCACATTATTAATTGAAACAATACTTGGTATAGTGTCATCTACTAATTTTTTATGCTCTTCACCAATATTATCAAGCAGTTTCTGAGTCTCACTATACGAAAGCAAGTCAGTAATATTTTCTTTAATAATTTCAGTAAGATGAGTTGTTACAACAGTTGGTGGATCAACTACTGTATAATTTTTAAATGTTGCTTCGTCTTTGCTTGTTTCTGCTATCCACCTTGCAGGAAGGCCGAATGCTGGCTCTTTTGTATCTTCACCTGGGATAGATATCTCACCTCCCATAGGGTTCATAGCGAGCAACATATCAGGTCTAATTTCACCTCTTCCACATTCAATATCTTTTATCTTAATTACATATATATTGCTTCCTAACTGCATATTATCTTGTATACGTACTGAAGGTATAATAAAGCCTAAATCTTTAATCAATTGCTTTCTTAGGGCCTTAATTTGCTCTGTTAGCCTGTGGCCCTTTTGATAATTTATAAGCGAAAGCAAAGAATATCCTAACTCAATACGCAAACTATCAATTTGCAGTGTTTCTTTAATTGCTTCTTCCGTATTTTCAGCCGCAGCTTGCCCCCCTGCAGTTGCAGTAGGCGCAACTTGATCACCTTTTTTATCTTCAGTAAACCCTGATTTTGTTTTAACATTTTTCTTGATACCCCATGCAGCTCCACCAGCGCATAATGAAATAAACAGGAAAGGAATAGCTGGTATACCTGGCATACAAGCCATAAGCGACATGAGTCCACTAGCGATTCCTAAAGCTTGAGGATATTTGCTTAATTGCGCAAATATAGCTTTATCAGTTGAACCTGTGACACCTGATTTAGATACAAGTAAACCAGCAGCAAGCGAGATAACAAGGGATGGCATTTGAGATACTAGTCCATCTCCGATTGTAAGTGTAGTATAAGTGCTTAGTGCATTCATGAAACTTAAATCTCTTTGCACTACCCCAATTATGATTCCAGCAAGGAAATTAATAAAAGTTATAAGTAACCCAGCGATTGCATCTCCACGAACAAATTTATTAGCACCATCCATAGCCCCAAAGAAACTACTTTCATCTTCTAATTCTTTTCTTCTAGCTTTAGCAGTAGGCTCATCTATAAGCCCAGCCGATAAATCCGCATCGATTGCCATTTGCTTGCCGGGCATTGCATCCAAGCTAAATCTTGCAGCAACTTCTGCAATGCGTCCTGAACCCTTAGTAATAACTACAAAATTTATTATTGTTAATATGATAAATACTATTGTCCCTATAACTAAATTGCCTTCCATTACAAAACTACCAAATGCCTCAATTACATGTCCAGCAGCTGAAGTACCATTATGGCCATTAGCAAGTATTAACCTTGTTGAAGCAATATTTAATGATAGTCTAAGCATTGCAGTTACAAGAAGTACAGTAGGGAAAACACTAAATTCGAGCGGTTTACTAATAAATAAACAAGTCATTAGTATTAATACAGAAGTTGTAATCGAGAAAGCCAACAGTAAATCTAGAAATATTGTTGGTATTGGAAACAGCAATACCATTAAGATACCAATAACTGCCAAGGCAAAAATAAGATCGCTATATCTCAGTAATGATTTTATTCTTAGCGCTATATTATTAGGATTTGCAGTAGTTGAAGTTTCCGTTCCAGCCATATTTATTCTATTAAGATTATTTACTAGAAAGGCTAGTGTAGAATTATATCCTTAACCAATCATTAAAATTTTTAAATTTCGATTTGCTTAATCTAGATACTAGGTTCTTTATTATTTATAGTTAAAATTTTAACATGATCTTAAAATCTTGTAGGTATTATTTTTGCAAATACTCTAAAAAAATTTTATGACGAAGAATAATATGACAAAGAGAGTGCTAGAGTTAGTTGATAATAATGGGAATACTCCTTTACATATTGCTGTTGCGCACAATAACATTAAAATAATACCATATATTTTAAAAAACAATGGATTCCAATCTTTAATTAAAAAAAATAATTCAAATAAAACTCCTATTGATCTCGCTATAGAGAACCAGTTTAATGAAATATTCAAAACATTTTTAAGTTCTGTAAAGAAAAAGAATATTTGTAAAGATTATGATTTTGGAAGAAACCTTTTAAATAAGGCCATAGAGTGTAGAAATCTTAAAGCTATAATATTACTTTTAGAATATAAAAATAGCCCTATTAAATTAAACATGCTTTCCTTGCTATCTTTAACTAAGTATGGTGGAAGAAGTTTTAGTCAGCAAATTATATGTAATGACTTTCAAGATATATTAAAAAATTCTTATGAGAATTCTCATAAATTTTTTAGATCTTCAAAACCTTTATTAAAAATCTTTTGCTCTAATAATACTGAAAGCAATTCAGATGTTACTATTGATCCTGACTTTCCTCTTCATGAAAAATTACTATTATATAAAATACTTATTATAGATAATTTTTCTGAACTTAATTTTAGAGAATTAAATTATCTTTACTATAACCGTGTAATATATAAGCCTTTAAATATAATTGCAAAGGAAGATAAATACAAAGAAATTTATAATAGTCTATATACTAGAGCAAGTATGTTTTATAAAAAAATACTATATCCCCTTGTTATAAGACTTATCAACAAAGCATTTTTTGTGGCGACAGGCATTCCTAATGCCAAAGAAATTGGAGAAAAAATTGCAGAAATAGCTTATAATAAAGCTGATGTTATTGAAGTAAGTACAAGGGTAATTAATGCATTTGTTCCTGCAAAACAAAAATTAATTGATAATTATTACGAAGCTACTCAAATTAAAGATGAAGATTTAAAAATAAAAATATTATTTGACTCAATGAAAGATTATTCAATGTGCACCCATGCTCCTCACAAAGATTCTCATCTTCAGTATATATTAGAAAATTCTATTAACATAATAAAGAGATATTACTCAAATTCTAAGGACAGAAAATTTACTTCCAAAATAGGCTTACAAAGACTTAAAGAAGTCGAAGAAGCATTGAGTTTATGTATCAATCTTCCTCAAATCAGCTAGTAAAATACTAAAAACTACAAGAGTGAACATTAACTAAGCTCTAATACAAGATTCTTTATACTTTCTGCATCCATTTTTGCTTCTTTATACATTGCCTCTTGGTTATTATGTTCAACAAAATAATCAGGTAGAAATAAACTTCGGAATTTAATGTCTTTAGTAAGAAGATCATTATTCGTTAGATAGTCTAAAACTTGAGCAGAAAAACCCCCTATATTTCCTTCTTCAATTGCAAGCAAAATATTATGACTTAAGACTAATTCTTTGATTAATTCATGATCAATTGGCTTAGCAAATCTCATATCAGCAATTGTAATATCAATGCCCATCTCTTCTTTTATAAGTTGACTTGCCTTTATAACTTCAGCTAATCTTGTGCCTAGAGACATAATAGCAATTTTTTGACCTTTTTGTATAATTCTTCCTTTTCCAATCGGCAAAATCATAGGCCCAGTTACTTCTATACCTCTTCCCTCCCCACGTGGATATCTAAAAGCAGAAGGAGCATAATCAATTGATATTGCAGTCTTAACCATATTAGCTAATTCTTGTTCATCACTTGCTGCCATAACAATAAAATTAGGAAGAGTAGTAAGAAAAGTTATATCAAATATTCCTGCATGCGTAGGACCATCAGCCCCTACAAAGCCCGCCCTATCAATTGCAAATCTAACTGGTAAATTTTGTATAGCAACATCATGAATCACCTGATCATATGCTCTTTGAAGGAAAGTAGAATAAATAGCTACAAATGGTTTAATACCAGCGCAAGAGAGTCCTGCAGCAAAGGTCACAGCATGTTGCTCTGCTATTCCTACATCAAAAAATCTTTTTGGAAATTCTTTTGCAAATAATTTTAATCCGGTGCCAGAAGGCATAGCAGCAGTAATAGCGACAATTTTAGAATCTTGCTTTGCCTCTTTAACTAAAGTTTCTCCAAAAACTTGAGTATAAGTTTTTGCTTGAGTTTTTATCTTTTGTTGAATACCGGTATTTAAATCAAATTTAGAAACAGCATGAAATTTTTCTTCACATAGTTCTTTTGAATGAAAACCTTTGCCTTTTTCTGTTACCGCGTGAATAAGAATAGGTTTTTTAATAGCTTTATTATCCTTGACATTTCTTAGTATTTTTACTAAGTCAGATATATCATGACCATCAATTGGACCTATATAATAAAATCCTAATTCTTCAAATAAATTTCCTCCACTTGCAATATTTTTTGCATATTTCTCCGCAGTTTTAGCTACTTGTTCAACCTTTGGAAAACGCCCTAAAATCTGTTTAGCCATATTTCTTAAATTTGTATAGGGACAAGAAGAAATAAGCTTTGAAAGATAAGTGCTCATTGCCCCAACAGGTTTTGCGATTGACATATCGTTATCATTTAGAATCACTATTAATCTAGTATCGCTTGAAGCAGCATTATTCATTGCTTCATAAGCCATACCAGCACTAATTGCTCCGTCTCCAATTACTGCAATAACTTCATAATTCTCTCCAGCTAAATCTCTAGCTGTTGCCATACCTAATCCTGCAGATATTGATGTAGAGCTATGTCCTACACCAAATGCATCATAAACACTTTCTGATCTCTTAGGAAAGCCTGATAACCCACCTGGCATTCTTATTGTATTGATTCGGTCTTTACGATCTGTTATAATCTTATGCGGATATGCTTGATGACCGACATCCCAAATTATTTTATCTTTTGGAGTGTCAAATACATGGTGCAAAGCTATTGTTAATTCAACTACACCTAGCCCTGCGCCTAAATGACCACCTGTACTTGAAACAGTTTCGATCGTTTTGCTACGCAGCTCCGTTACAAGCTTCTTAAGTTCATCTTGAGATAAATCATGAATAGAACATGAGTTATATATTTTATCTAGAATTTCATAATTTAAGTTAAGTTGGTCAAAATGAGTATCCAAATTTATACCTTGAATAATTAGTTGCAGGAATAGTTATTTTAAAGATCTATATTATTTATCCAATTAATTAATTGTTAAAGTAAATACATATATTATCGTAAATAATAAGATTATAAATATAAAATAAGAAATTTTATCAAGAGCAGATTTTCTTTAAATAATATAATTTTTTATATAAATGATGTACTATAATTATTTTTTTTTGTAAATATTTAATATTTGTATAATAAAATAGCTTAATTAAAAAGAATATAAAGTAATATTACAATGGCAAATACCGGAACTCTTCAAACTGACCCTTTATTCGTAGGATTAACAAGACCTACTATGTTCTTAGGCGTAAGTTTTTACTACTGTATACTTAATGGTTTAAGTTGCATGGTTTATTTTATCAACAGCACAGATTTAAGGGCATTTTTAATGCTCCCTTTATTTCATCTGATTGGATATGTTATATGTTTTAAAGAGCCATTATTTATAGAATTATTCTTAGTTAAATCTCAAAAATGCACTAAATGCAAGAATAAATTGTATCACGGCGCAAACTCGTATGATCTATATTAGCTAGATGAAAAAATTAAGGATGAAATTAAAAAGAACTCAAACTAAGAAGGATAAATACGCAAAGAGCGAATATTCTGCTTCGCATTTTATTCCTTATTTATGTCACTGGAACCGAAACACGATCTTAACTAAACAAAAAGAATTACTTCAAGTAATTAAGATTAGTGGATTTTCATTTGAAACTGCTGATGATGAAGATTTAGATATTAAAAAAAATATACGCAATCTCTTATTTAAAGGAATGGCCACAGGAAAATTAGCTTTATATTTTCATACTATCCGACGCAAAAAGAATGTTTTATCTGATGAACAGCCTTCAATAGATCCTAATATCAAAATACCAAAAAATTTTTCTACTTATGTTGATCAAGAATGGCGTAAGCGACATCAACAGCAACAAGCCTTTATAAATGAATTATATGTAACAGTTATACGCAAAGCTGATACTAAAGGCGCAGCAATAGTTGAACACTGGTTCAAGAAATTTGTACAGAAGACCGACCGACATGCTTGGGAAAGCGATATGAGAGAGGCATTTGAGGAACTTGAAGAAATGACGTCTAGGATTATGACTACACTACGTGATTATAGTCCAGAATTATTAGGTATACATGAAACAGAAAAAGGTACTTATTCAAGTCTGCTAGAATTTTTTAGCAAAATTCTTAATTGCGGTAAATCTAGCCCTATACTTGTTCCAACAATGAATTTAGACGAGTTTTTACCTTCTCATAGACTTTATTTCGGTCCAAAATCAATTGAAGTTAAAGGCCCAAGTGGTAATAGTTATGCAGGAATTGTGAGCATCAAGGAATATGGCCCAAATACACATGCTGGACAATTAGATGGCTTTTTACAAATGCCATTCGAATTTATTATGTCACAGTCATTTAGCTTTACTAATAGACAAGTAGCTATTAATAAAATGCAGTTACAACAAAATCGAATGATTCAAGCAGAAGATAAAGCTATATCACAAGTAGCAAGTATAACGCACGCACTTGACATGGCAATGAGCGGTGAAATTGCTTTTGGAGAGCATCATTTAACCATTATGTGTATAGAAAAAAGTCCTAAAACTTTAGAAAATGCGCTTTCAATGGCAATTGTAGAATTATCAAATAGCGGAATTCAAGCTGTTCGTGAAAAAACTAATATGGAACCATGTTTTTGGGGACAATTACCAGGAAATTATGACTATATAATCCGTAAATCAGTAATTAATAGCCTTAATTTGGCAGCATTTGCATCCCTACATAATTTTCCAACAGGAAAACAATATGGAAATCATTGGGGAGAAGCAGTTACCGTATTTAATACAACCTCAGGAACGCCTTACTATTTTAATTTTCATTTAAGAGACGTGGGACATAGCCTGATCATTGGACCAACAGGTGCCGGTAAAACTGTTCTTATGAACTTTCTATGCGCTCAAGCTCAAAAATTTAAATGTAGAATGTTTTTCTTCGATAAAGATAGAGGCGCAGAAATTTTTATAAGAGCATTAGGTGGTGTTTATACTACAATCGATCCTAGTAAAAAATGCAATTTCAATCCCTTTCAACTTCCTGACACTGGTGAGAATAGAAATTTTTTGCTTGAATGGCTTAAATTACTAGTTACAGTTAACGGTGAAACTTTAAATGCGGAAGATATAGCAGCGCTAAGCTCTGCTGTAAATGGCAATTATAAGCTCGAACAGAAAGATAGAATACTTAGAAATATTGCACCGTTTCTAGGAATGGAAGGCCCTGGAACAATAGCTGGAAGACTTGCAATGTGGCACAGTCGCGGATCTCATGCAAAAATATTTGATAATGAAAGTGATAATTTAGACCTTACTAAAGCAAAAATTTTTGGTTTCGAGATGGCAGAACTACTCAGGGATCCAATGAGCTTGGGTCCAGCTCTCTTATATCTTTTCCACAGAATTAATATTTCTCTTGATGGCACTCCTACAATGATAGTGCTTGATGAGGCTTGGGCTTTAATAGATAATCCAGTATTTGCTCCCAAAATCAAAGATTGGCTCAAGGTATTAAGAAAATTAAATACGTTTGTAGTATTTGCTACCCAAAGTGTTGAAGATGCAAGTAAAAGCGCAATAAGTGATACTCTTATTCAACAAACTGCAACCCAGATATTTTTACCTAATCTAAAAGCTACATCTGCATACCGTACCTCATTTATGTTAAGTGAACGTGAGTATGTATTAATAAAAACTACTGATCCTGGAAGTAGATTCTTCTTGGTAAAACAAGGAACTGATGCAGTAGTAGCAAGAATAGATTTATCTGGAATGACAAATATAATTAATGTTTTATCAGGTCGTACCGAAACAGTATTATTACTTGATGAGATAAGGAAAGAAGTTGGCGATGATCCAAATGATTGGTTACCTATTTTTTATGAAAGGATGCAGCAAAACAATGCTTAAAAAAACTTTTTCTATATTTATTTTATTTTTATCTTTGGTTTATTTGCCAAATATAACAAAAGCATATGATGGTTGTGAAACAAATAATAGCTGTATTAATGGTGATGATTTAGGCACAACATTAAAAAAATATGCTGTAACTTTAGGAATATATGGCTTTATTGATAATTATTTCTCTATGTGCGATTCAGAGGCAGAAGGTGCTTCAGTAACTCTTGATGACGGAACTACAGGGATTAATTGCCAAATCCCAAGTGACAAAGTGAAATTCAAGTATAAAAGCCTAACTACAGATGTTATTAAGGAAGTTGGCGATGGCCAAGAAGTTACAGTAGATAGTGGCTTTGTTACATTCCGTGGATTAAAACAAAACGATAAAATTTGCGTCCAAGTATGGCTACCTATTACAGGATATATAAACATGGGCTGTAAATATATGAACCCTCCAAATAATAGTTACACAATAGAAGCCTGCTATGCTGGTGCTTCATGTAATGATATTTCAAGTTCTTATTCACAAGTACCTATACCTATTACTTCAAGGGTCGTTCAATGTGTAAAAGAAACAATTTACACTATTTTCACCTGCGATTCAGCTTGCGGTACGGGCGATCAAAAAACCAATCCATTCGTAAATGTCCAAAATGGCTTGAGAACAGCTGTGAAGCTTGCTTTAACATTATATGTAATATTTTTTGGAATTAAAATTGCGTTAGGCCAAGATCTACCAAAAAAAGGAGAAGTATTCATTTTTCTAATGAAAGCGATTTTAGTAATGTATTTCTCTGTTGGAATATATAACCCGAGCAATACTCAAAACTCTGTACCAAATTGTCCTTCAAATGTAGGCTATGAAGACGGAATAACAAAATACATGCTCCCAGGATTTATGAATCTAGGTAGCGCCTTATCTAATATAGTTATTAAAGCAGGCAGTGCAAATGGTTTCTGCAATTACGATCCATCCAGCTACAAAACTGGATTTGAATATTTATCTTTGTGGGATGCGTTAGATTGTCGTGTAGGATATTACTTTGGAATATATAACCCTTCGCAAGGAGCTACTGCGGCTACTGTAGCCATAGTTGCGATTGTAGCACCTTTTTTCTTAACTTTAATTATGGCAGTATTATTTAGTGCCCAAATATTCATGGCAATAATTGTATTAATCTTTGCTATTTTCTTACTTTCATTTATCGTGTTTTTTGTAAATATTTATATTGTTGCACTGATAGCAGTTGCAATACTGATATATTTCGCTCCACTTTTTGTTCCAATGGCTTTATTCAGACAAACTAAAGGATATTTTGATTCATGGTTAAGATTAACTTTTGGTTATGCAATACAGCCAGTAGTCATAGTAGCATTTATAGCCTTACTATTTACTATATTTGATCAAATGTTTTACGAAGGATGCAAATTTACTACAACTACAATATCTGACAATGATAAACCGTATTTCGTTATTGATGAGGATTCAGGGCATTATGATACGAGCTCAGGAGTGAATTTTGATACCTGCAAAGAAAGTGTTGGATATAAAATTGGAAAAATGATGTCTAAAGGAGGTGATCTATTTACTGAGAAAAGCTTCTTATTCTTTGAGTATAACACTTTTAAAGATCCTGGTCCTATTAGTCAATTAGCACCAAAATTTGTATCCTTATTGCTATTTCTATTTTTATTCTATCATTTTGCAAATATTTTAGCACAATTTGCTGCAGATTTAACATCTAGTACAAGTTTAGGAGAAATGGCTCAAAACCCCAATGCTATTACGAACAAAGCTGGGGAGCTTGCAAAAAGGCTTTATGATTATAAAAGAAAAGGTAAGGAGCAAGGAAAAGGCAATGGAAATGATGATGACCCTGATGGCAAGAAAGGTATTGATGTTAAAGGAGGTAATAATGATGCGTCAAGGAAGGGCATCGATGTCAAAGGCAGTAATAATAACCCATAATTGTAAAAAGTAATTTAAAATGATCAAGTTCAAAACTACAATTATCATTATTATATTTCTCCTACTAGCTGCTTGTGATGGTGATGGTTGTATTGAACCCATTAAAGATATTTCTAAAAAGGAAAATAATTTTAAACAAGCAGAAGTCACTGTAAGAGCTGATGGAAATTATTCTGGTAACTATGATAATTCTTCTAATTCATTTAGCACAAATATAAATGATTATGGTCAATGGCTAAACACAAATGTTTCTGTAGTAAAAGGTGATAAAATAGACATTGCAACTTCTGGAACTATTTTTATATGCATGAATCCGTTAACAATTTCAAATAATAGCGCTGGGAACGACCCTTTATATATATATAAAGTTAATGCCAATCATTATAATTGGACTACAAAAACTATTAATAATGATGAAATCAAAGTTTACGCAGGTGACAGATACACTACAACTATAGGTTCACCAAATGCAAATAACAGCCCTGATGGTAATAAATGGAGCACCTGGAATAGCACTAAAGAGTATATGCCTCTCCCACCAGCATGGGATAATAATTCAACAAATAACCAGATTTGCTCTAGTGAATCAGAAGTTCTAAGCCCTACACATAATTGTTGGTATATAAATGGACAATTTCTAAGAGGACGAATACTTGATTCTACTGCAAAAAACGATCCTAATAATAGCTCTTATAGTGATGCATACGTAACAGATCTTTCTAAAGCTTTTAAAATAGAAAATGCCACGGAAGCTTCAGAAATGTATAAAACAATAAATAACACAGGAATACTTGGTTTTAGAGTACTTGATGGAGATCCAGAGCAATATTCAGATAATGTAGGTGGTTATACTGTTAATGTAAGGCTTTATCAATGCCCAGCTGAAAATGGAAATAAAAGTTCACAATTTCCTGTAGGGAATTTAATGGCAGTAATAAGTAGCGATGATCCAAAAAACTCCTCTGAAACCTCTAACATTTCGAATATTAATGGAAATAATATTGCAAATGCGAATGGTACAATATGGCTGAAAGTATATGATACTAATTACACTGATAATATTCAGTCTTACCAAGTCAAGCTTGGCATAACAAGTGACCTAAGCAATGGAATTTATTCAAATATTGTATCAAAAATGATTTATTTTATTGAAAGTAAAATAAATGTTGCAGCCATATCTACGTTTAAAAATATAACTTGTTCCAACAATACTGATAAAGCTAATTGTACGAACTATATCAAAATAATTAGATTAATGCTTACTTTGTATATAATTATTTATGCTATATTTTTTACTTTTGGATTAATTCAGGTTTCACAGTTAGACCTAGTCATGCGTATTATTAAAATAGCTGTAATACTTGCTTTTATTAGCGATGGAAGCTGGAAATTTTTCTATGACAATTTTTTCAGATTATTTGGTATAATTGATACTGCTCTTGATAAAGAGGAGAATTTTACTGGAACAGGAACGGTATATTATTTGATTGGTATAATGACTGGAGGAAATGGCTCTAGTCAAAATCCATTTGCTTTTGTTGATTATGCAATGAATGCAATGTTTTTTAATCAAAATGCAGCCTACAGGATTACTTCACTTTTATTTACTTCTATTGTGGGTATTTTCTATTTTATAGGCGTAGTTTATGCTATATTCACATTTTTCAAAGCAGTAATTGAAATTACTATTAATTATTTACTTAGCTTTACATATGTAGCTGTTTTAATAATTTTAGCTCCTATATTTATACCATGTATTTTATTTAGCATGACTAAAGGGATTTTTGATAACTGGATAAAATACGCGATACGTTACACTATTGAACCAATATTCCTGATTGTTGGATTGAATATATTCGTAAATTTAATGCAGCAATGTATTTATGAAATTTTTAATAGCCCCATCTGTTGGAAGTGTGCTGTTAATTTAAAAATTGATTTTTTAACCAGTTGGCTTGGATTTAGTTTACCTCCTGAAATATCAAATATATTTTGTATTAATTGGTTTTTACCTTGGGGATATGATAATTCAGGCGGAGGGATAACTTCATCCTCAATTTTCATTCAGAAAATGCCATTTATAATATTTTTAATTATTATTACTAGAATGGTTGGAAAATACAATGACTTTATAAATTTATTATTATCTCAAATAACAAATACTCAGCAACAATATTTTATCAGCAGACAATCAGGCGGTAGTGATACCCCCGCAGGTGAAATAATGGGTAGTGCAGCAGAAAGAGTTAAATCAATTGTTGGCCTAGATAATGGAACACGAGAAAGAAGAGCGACGCGTCAAAGGATACAAAAAGAAGCAGATACTCTTATTGAAAAAAAGAAAGCACCAAAAAAATGATTAATACAAGATGTTAAATATACAGCGCTATAAAATTTTAAATTATTTGTTACTTATTATATTAAGTGTTTTCTCGTCACGCACTATATTTGCATATGATAGGCCAGGGAATCTTCCTCAGTGTATATATAAAATGGATCATGGAGAAGTTGCGAAAACTTCTGCAATTATTGAGGCTGACGGATATTACAATGAATACAATAACAACAAGAATAGATATGATGCTGATTCACTAGGAAAATATGATAAATGGTATGATACTAAAATATCTTTGTATAAGGGACAAAATTTTAATATTAAAGTTGGAGGCGCAGTATCACGTACATTCAATACATTAATAGATTTTAATCCCAAAATTGGCCCGCCTAAGGACACAGGATTAAAATTTACTAATGGAGATTCTATAGAGTTAACTATAAGCGAGAAGACAGCGAGTGGCAATGTAGCACTTAACTATGTTAATCAAGGCTGTGATATATTTGCTTTAACTTGTTCCAATGATCCTGCTCACCAATGTAGTTGTTTAGTTGTAAAGAATATATGTGAGAAATCACCTTATGAAAGTAGAGAATGTAGAAATGGCTCAACTTTATATGGTAGCTGGAGCATGAAAGGTTCTGGTTTACAGATTTTTCTTGGAAGTTCACTTATAAACGATTTTAATAAAGATTTTGATTTAAAATCACAATTTAAAACTAATTTAGGTGATGGTGGCTTTACAGAAAATGGCTTTTATATACATAATTTAAATACCGGGGGAAATTTAATTTTTCAAGCGCTCGATGGTTGCGGAGCTTCATCTAATTACTCATGCTTTAATAATAATTTAGGTAATTATTCATTCAATGTGACAAAATTTTTTGATGAAGTTGCTAATGCTAATACTTCAGTGAACCATTTTGGCTCAATTGATTATGCAATATATAGTGGTGATGCAAATAATACAAATGATACTCTTGATATTATTAACGTTACTTCATCAGGCGATTCTGTGCAAGATCAGACCGCAAAAACAACTGGGACATTATGGATAAAGATACATGATGAGGCTCCAACAAATACTATATATGACCAAATGCAGTATTTTAATCAGAATTATAATAACTCTTTCCCTACAGCTCCAGCTTCTATTAAGAAACCTTTTGGAAAAAATGGCAGATATTTTGTTACAATAAGTCCAACGAGCTTAACAGTAAATGATAGATTATCCAAATTTATTAGCAGCTTAATTTCTAAAGTTAAAATCGATACTGGCAAAGCTTCTCTTACAATTTATAATAATATTATAAAAAATGTAAGTTTTATAAAGATGGTTAAGGGTGCTATCATTTTATATATTACAATTTATGGAGTCATGTTTACTTTAGGTATGGTTGAAATTACTCAACAAGATTTAGTAATAAGAATATTTAAAATGGGTACTTTATTTGCATTAATTGCAACAGATTCAAGTTGGAACTTTTTTAATGATTATTTATTAAAAGGATTTTTAAATGGCTCAGAATATTTATTACAAATTGTAACGGGGGGAGATCCTACTACACCTGGAAGTAATTTATTCAGGTTTATTGATCTTTCCATACAGAAATTCTTTACAGAATATACTTGGATCAAACTTTCTTCAATACTACTTGGTGGAAAAATTTTTGTAGGCGCTATAATAATAGCTATAGCCTTAATTTATGGAATAGTTATATATATGTTATGCATTATAGAAGTAATTATCGGCTATATGGTAAGTATTGTAGCTATTGCTTTTATGATTTCTGTCGCGCCTTTATTTATTGCGTGTCTTCTATTTGAGCGAACAAAGACTTATTTTGACAATTGGGTTAAGTATTTATTTAACTTTAGCATTCAGCCGGTTATGCTTTTTGGTACAATATTTATAATTTATGAACTTGCTTTAATTTCATTTGAAAATGCTATTGCTTTCAAAGTATGTTGGGATAATAATGCAATACCATTAAGCTTGGATTTCGGTGCTTTTGGGTCCTTAGATTTTTCTTTAGCCTGGTATTCTCCTGTAACAGATCCTAGCTCATACAACAGTCAATTTAATTTAAGCTTAGCTAAGGCTGCAAGCGATGGTAGTGGGTTTTATCTCAATATAACAATAGCAACACTAATCTTTCTAATGCTTATTAAAGTTTTACAAAAAATGTTAGATTTTGTTCCTAATTTAACAAGTATGTTAACAGAAACTATGTTCGGTGTTGGTGGTTTAACCGGGAGTCATTCAAGCGCAAGACAAACTGTGGAAAAAGCAAAAGCATTAACTGGAATGGACGCAAAAAGTAAACTTGATAGAGCTATAGGTCGCAGAGCTTCGTCAAGAGCTGATGAAATGAGTAAATAAAGTCATATGGGAATAGTAAAAGATGCACACTACATTTAAGAAATGTCTTTATATATTATTACTGCTTTTAACATTAAGCTCATGCGATAAGGTATGTATTGACCCCGATGATTTTGGATTTCCAAAACTTAACGTAAGCGCTCGTCCAGAAGTCGATGGTCAAGGCAATAATACGAATATATTTGGAGAACAGGAAAATCAAGTTATCACATGGAAAGCTAGCGGATATCAAATTACTGGAAAGAGATTATCCATTATGGTTAGGAATGGTGATAATTCTAGGTGGAGCCCATGGTATGGCGCAGCCTCTGATGTCTTTGACAATATACCAGAAGTTGTTAGAAACTCTTCAGTTTGTAGATTTACTTCTGAAGGAATGTGCCCTGATCCAGAAGCAAAATATATAAAACTTGAAAATGTTCCTGCTGATTCACCAAACGATCCAGATAGTAGTAATGCCGCATGTTATTTTAACAAAGGTGTTGGTTTATATGGGCTTATAACTAGCGAAGATCCGAATCGAAATGAAACTACCCTCAGAAATCTTACTAGTGACGCCAAAACATTTCATTTAGGAGAGAATTTAAATTTATTCCAAGATACTAAAATTGGTGATGGTATTCCAAATAATGATAGTGACTTATCTTATGAATCTACAGGTGGTTATAATGATGAACCACCTGCTGGCTCAATAGCGTCAGAAAGTTTATATTTTAAAATTCTAGATAATTTTTATGATGATAATGGTGGGCAATATAAATTAATTTTCAAATCTGGAGTTGAAACTACTGATTTAGGACCAATTTCTAAAGTAATAAAATTTGTACAAGATACATTTAACAAAGCTTCAGAGCAGATTTATAAAAATATAGTGAAGAATAGTAATTTTGTAAAAGATGTTAGAGTATTACTGACATTATACATAATTATTCAAGCAATATTATTTATCTTCGGTGTTACGCAAATGAGTCAAGCACAGTTTGCAATCCATATTTTCAAAATGGCTATTATAATGCAGCTGATTGCTACTGAAACTAGCTGGGCATTTTTTAATGATACAATATTCAGTTTCTTTACTAAAGGCGTAAACCAAATAATTTGTATTGTAACTTCCGCTGACTCTTCTTGCAGTCCACAAACTATGTTTACAGTTTTCGATAACATGATCGATATATTAATTGCCAAAGAAACCTGGATGAAAATGGCTTCACTAATTTTTGGTGGTTCAGGAATAGGTATAGTAATAGTAATAGGATTCTTATTAGTAATAATTTTATTTATGATTGCTTTATTTAAAGCAGTGATATTCTTTTTACTTGCTTATTTGACAACAAGTTTATTAATAATACTCGCTCCTATATTTATAAGCTTCATATTATTTAGATTCACATTTGGATTATTTAATAATTGGATAAATCAATTATTTAGCTATTTTATACAACCTATATTGGTATTTGCAGCATTATCATTATGGATGAATATAATTATCTCACAATTACAGAAGTTACTAGGATTTAGAGTTTGCACAACTGATTGGTTTCTCTTAAACATATGGTTACCTAGAAAACCCCATCTTGACCCAGAAAAAGATTTACAATGGATATACGCACCAGGAAATTTTATTCAACCTTTAAATAAAGATAAAATATGTCAAGATATTGCAAATTGCGATAATATAGAAGGAAATACTGAATTAATTGACTTATATAATAATTTAACCAGTAAATATTCACAATATGCAAGTGATAAAGTTTGCGGGCCTTATGAATGCTTAGATTTACGCTTTCCTGACTTACCATTTTTACAGCCTTATATTGAAGCTGATTGGCAACATATACAACAAGTTGCAGCCGGAACTTTTGTATCTATAACAGAAATTTTAATGTTTTCACTACTTATTGTCTTAATGTACTTTTTCAATGAAATGGTGCCGCAAATTGCAAGAGCTATTGCTGGAGCGAGCGGAATTTCTGCAAATTTAACTCATGCAACGGCTAGTACTTATAATTCAATTTCTAAATATACTGATGGAATTAAGGATCAAGCATATAAGTTTTTAAATAAAGAATGGGAAGATCTTAAAAAGAGAAATGGGCCAATCAGTACTGCTGCCAGAGGACTTGGAGTGGCAAACTATTATAGAAATAAATTGACAGATAATTTCCAAGGAGCAATTGATCATATAACAGACCCTTCAGTTATAGCGAAAAAAACACCTGGTATCAAAAGGCTCTTTAGGGATGAAATGTATGAATCTGCAACTGATAAACGAGGTGCTAAAATTGATGATGCAACTGACCTTATATCCACAATTAAAGGCCAAGCTTTATATGATTCGACTTATGGATTATTTGGTACAGATGCTAAAGGACTATATGGCACAGATGGTAGAGGTAATAAAATAAGTGCTGATCAAAGTCTTCTTGAATATAGAATATCTGAATACTCAAAAAGCTTTAATCTCAATGACCAACAAAGTGAAATAGTCAAGGAGAAGGTTACTAGCTTGACAAATTCAGCGAATACTTTAGGAAAATGGGGTAAAGCTGCTGCTGTTGCATCGGTCTTTAACCCACTAATTGGTTTAGGAATAGGACTTTATGGTGCTGGTAAAGCATTAAAAACTGGTATACCAGCGATAAAGGATCTTGCAAGTTTGAAGGGGACTACTAAAAGGGATTAAGAAAATTATTATTTGTACAATGATAATTTTCTTGTAATTTGTGAAACTTCTTCCCATTTTCCAAAAATTACCTCTGCGTAATAAATATGCTCATCTTGAAATTTGTTTTTAATATTTTCTATTTGCTCTAAATAGGTGCCACCAGTCATACTATCAACAAAGGCAATTTGCATAATATCCTGTTCTTTTGCAGCAAGAATTGCTTCTTTTATTTCACTTGATTTACCCCTTAATACAATATAAGGCATTGCTGAAATTTCCCAATTATTATTGCTTGCATCAATATTAGATTTTAACAAGCATCCTTCCCTACCAAGTAATCCTCCTAGTGCTAAAGAAGCGTGAGCTACTGCATTCATTGCTACTCCAATATCAATGTCTTTATTAACAATAATAACTAATTTATTTTCAAAATTCATATTTTCCTCCTTAAGTAATTTTTATTTTTTGTCCATTTGTAATTGATAACAAATCATTTATTTTTATATTGAAAACTGCATTTGAAGTTCCAGCTGCAACCCAAACATTATCAAAGTTAAAAAGATCTTCATCTACAAAAACTATTTCAATTTTTTCTTTGTGACCTATAGGTGCTATTCCACCAATTGAAAATCCAGTTATTTCCTTTGCAAAATCAGCATCAGCCTTTCGTATCTCTTCTCCAATATGAGATTCTAACGTCTTTTCATTTACTCTATTTTGTCCTGAAACTAGCACTAGAATCGGTCTTCCACTATTCTTAGTTTTAAATATTAATGATTTTGCAATTTCTGAAACTGTACAGCCAATAGTTGATGCTGCCTCCTCAGCTGTTCTAGTGCTTGTGGGTAGATCTAAAATTTTACAATTCAAACCTTTATGACTTAAAGCATCCTTAACAATTTGGATGTTTCCCTTAAAAAGTTGGTCCATATTTCCTCCATAATATTCATTGTATTAAACATATTTTTATCCTAAATTTAATTAAACTATACATATGTGCGTTATAACGCACAAGAGTTTTTTTATATAGGTAAAATTTGGATAATTTAATTATAAAAATTTCTGAAACTTTGAAGTCTTTACGGCGAGCAAAAGGTTGGAGTTTAGATATTGCAAGCCAAAAAACAGGTGTAAGTAAAGCAATGCTTGGACAAATTGAAAGAGCAGAATCAAGCCCTACTATTTCTACTTTATGGAAAATTGCAAGTGGATTTGAAACATCATTTTCAAGCTTCATCGAAGATAATATTAAATATTCACCTACAACAATACATCGTACTAATAATCCAACACAAATTCATCCCGATGATGATAAGATTAAAGTTACTTCTTTATTTCCTTATGATGATAATTTATGTTTTGAAGTATTTATTATTGAATTATTACCTGGTTGTGTGCATTTATCTCCATCACACACCGGTAATGTTGTTGAGCATGTAATTGTCACTGAAGGCAAAATGGAAGTGCTTATCAATAATATCTGGCATAAGATTAAATCAAATGAAGGTTTACGTTTTAATGCAGACCAACCACATGGTTATAGAAATACTTCAAATCAAAAAGCATGTTTTCACGACATTATTCACTATAATAAAATTAAGTAATTAAGTTTGTTAAAGCTTAAATTTACTTTTTAACTCTACAATTCTTCTATAAGAATTATTAATTTGTTCTTCTGTTATTACTTGTTTTTCAATAGCTTTTTTTACAATATCAATAATTTTAATTGCTATGTTATTATCTGGTTCATAATCAGGTAAATGCTTGCACGCTTCTGCATTATTTGAAATTATAAGCATATCACAACCAGCATTAATCGACTGAATCACTAAATCTTCGAATTCATAATTCTCACTAAGTGCACTCATCAGTAAATCATCACTTACGATTACGCCATCATAGCCATTATTTCTAAGTAATTTATCTAAAGTAATTTTTGATAAAGTAGCAGGATAATTTGGATCAAAATTTTTATTTAGAATATGAGCCGTCATAATCATATCTACTTTATTTTGATCGATTAATTTATAAAATGGCAAAAGTTCAATTTCATTATAGGTTTCAGTTACATCTACCAACCCATGATGGGTATCTCCTTGTGCGTATCCATGGCCAGGAAAATGTTTTATACAAGTCAAAATGCTATTTTTATGGTGTGCTTCAATAAAGGCAGATGCGTAATCTACAACTATATCAGGATCTTCAGAATAACTTCTATCTAAGCCTCCAATAACTTGGCAAGGTGCCTTAATATTATTTAAATCTACTAAAGGTCCAAAATTTGCATCAACTCCAAATTCTTTTAGTTCGGCTGCTAAATCACTGTAAATTTCTTCAGCTTCTTCTACTGTATAATTTTTTGCAATATAAGCAGCTGAAGGATACTCATTAAATCTTAATCTCTGTACTTTACCACCTTCTTGATCAATGTATATCGTACATGCAGGATTTGCATCGTGAATAGTTTGGGTTAGTTCTTTAAGCTGATCTGATGATTTAATATTATACTTAAATAAAATAACCGAACCAACATGCTTATTTTCAATTTTAGTTAAAAATCCTTGTCCTGTTGAAGTGTTGAAATCTGTTCCATTAAATCCAATAATTAACATTGAACCAATCTGGTCTTCAATACTCGGCATTATATTATTATCTTCCATATTCAAAATATACATTCCCTCTAATTGGTTAAAACTATCCTGTTCAAAAATCATTTCTTTCCCAAATATTTATTATCAGACTAACTTATTAGTTGCATACTTCTTAGTCAAGCTTAAAGCTTGAATTTCAAAATCACCGTTAGTTACTACTAAAATATCGTGATACGCTTAAAAAAAATAATTAATAAAAAAACTATATTTTTCAAATAGATAGTACTTTTTTAATATTTATAATGAAAAAATATGTTAATTTCTGTTAATTTTATCTTGACTTAGTTAATTTTTATTTATAATTATATATAATATTATTAATAACCATTAACTAAAAGAAATTTTAAAATGACTGATAAAAAAAGAAAATTTACAGATATAATTTACTCTAGTCCTATAAAAAAATCTAAAGAAGAAATTGGAGCGCTAAATATTAGCTCTCAAGCGAGTTTACAAAACGGTTTAGATACTTTAGAAATTACAGATTTAAGTTATCCAGAGCTTCTTCAAACTAAGCTTAAGCAAAATTATATAACCAAAGTGATATTTAATATTTCACCTAAAAATGCTCTTGAAGCACGCTTTATACTTAACGAAATTACTAAAAATAAACATTTAAAAGAATTACACCTGAATTTCGCAGATAAAACAAGTTTTAGGAAAAATGTAGATTATATAAACTTATTCATTGCCGATAATATTTATATAGAAAATATTAGCATATCCAGCGCTGAAACATATGATTACCATAATTTAAAAGATATCTTTGAAAACTCACTTAACTATAATATTAGCATTAAAAAATTTTCAGTAGAAACACCAAGTGAAAATTTATGTTTTGCAAAAATGTTAGAAAAAAACGAGACAGAAATAGTTCTACTAATAAATAAAATACAGACTATTGCTAAAGATTCAGAGAAAAAAATCCGTATAACCCCTGAAGAATATAGAACTTTTGTAAATAATATAGATCACATTTCTAAAGAATTAAAAAAAAGATTAGATATTAATAACCCTTATATAACAAATAATTTAAACAGATTTGATAATTTTATAAGCGATAATAGAATAAAATTAAACAGTTTTATTCAAGTATCAAAAACAGGACTATCACAACTTTTTTGTCATGATATTTCTAATATTATCACTGATTTCGCTACTCCCAAGCTTGTTAATAACTTAAAAAGTGATAAGTACTCTGCGGAAGGAAATGTATTATTAGATATAATTCGTGAAAAGGATTCTCAGAGCTCACGCAAGCTTAAAAAAACGTTATGGAGATAACTAATTAATCAACTATAATTCCCTTTACGAGCTGGTTTCTTATTAGAGACCAGCTTGTAAGAGACTTTCTTAGGCTTAAAATTATTTGACTTTATTGCTGCAACTTTAACTGTTTTCTTTACAATCTTGCTTGACCCGTCACTGAACTCTGTAGGAAGCTCATCAAATTCACGTTTAGAAAAATATTTATCCAGAAGCGCAACCATTTTTTTATCTCGTGACTGCGCTGTATCTCCCCCTAATACAACTCCAATTAATTTTGAATTTCCTCTTTTTGCTGAAGTAACTAAATTAAAACCTGAAGCATTAATGTATCCTGTTTTTAAACCAGTAGCACCTGGATAATTTTTTGTTACATTATTATGACCATGATAAGTATTACCTTTAAAGGTAAAACTAGTTTTAGAGAAAAATGAATAATACTCAGGAAAATCACGGTTTAAAGCAATAGCCAGCTTTGCCATATCGTAAGCGGTGGTTTTTTGCGCAGGGTTAGGCAAGCCTGAAGCATTTTTAAATAATGTATGGTGCATACCTATTTGATGAGCCCGCTCAGTCATTTTTTTTGCAAAAACTATTTCGCAACCACTCACAGCCTCAGCTAATACAACACTTGTGTCATTCGCTGATCTAATAATAGTAGCCATCAAAGCATCTTTTAGTTTTATTTTTTCCCCTGCCCTTAAACCTATATTCATTTTCGGCATAGATGCTGCATGTTTAGAAACCGTTAACTCTTTATTTAAATTTAACTTGCCTGATTTAAGTGCTTCAAATGTAAGATATACCGTCATCATTTTAGTAAGAGATGCAGGATAACGATGTTTAGAAGCGTTTTCTTGGTGCAAAATAGTGCCGGTATTACTGTCAACTATTAAAGAAGCATTTCTAGAAACCTGCTTAGGTTCAGATTTCGCGTACGCATTAAAAGACATTGTAAACAAGATTGAAGATATGACATATTTTAATAAAATATAATTTATTTTTTTATATTTATTAGAATTAAAAATTGCCATGATGATCTCTTTCGATATTGTATATACTGTTATAATTAATATTATTAAAATCTATAAACTTTTATATAAAATGCAAATTATTTTTATGTTTTTTATATATGTTATTCTTATAAGTGGCGTAAAAGCCACTATAAAATATATTTTTGCTATAGAAGCATTCAATATATTTATATAATAAATTTATTAAGAAATATTTAAAAATAATGTCTAGTATAACAAGCTATTAGAATTTATTGAATAAAAGATACAAAATATTTTTGAAAAATTTATTTATAGAAGAGATTTTTTCTATCGATTTTGTTGCTACAAGATTATAATATATTGGCTGACTATTATCTGAGATTTCAATTTTTAATTCACCTAATTTTTGTCCTTTTTCAATTGGAGCTTTAATAGGCATATTATAATTCATTGCAACTTTAATATCCTTTGTTGAATATTTTGGCACAGTAATTATAATATCAGTTTCAGTTGCCAAAGGGACAATCTCTTCTTTCCCTAACCAAGTTTTTGCGTTATCAACAACTTCACCAGCTTTAAATAAATCAAGATTTTTAAAATTTAAAAAACCATATTGAAGTAATTTTTCTGCCTCATTTGCTCTTTCCACAGTAGAGCCAAGACCATTTACTACTAATATTAGCCTTCTTTCATCTTTTTTTGCTGAAGCAGTAATCCCATAACCTGCAATCTCAGTATGACCAGTCTTTAAACCATCGGCCCCTACATTTCTCGAAAGCAACATGTTTCTATTATCTTGTTTTATATTATTGTAAGTAAAGCTTTGCTCACTAAAGAAATTATAATATTCAGGGAAATCATTAATTAATCTATAAGCTAGAATGCTTAAATCCCTTGAAGACATTAAGTGATGTTCCTCAGGCCAACCAGTAGAATTTTTAAAATAACTATTTTTTAATCCAATTTCTTTAGCTTTTTCATTCATTGCATGTGCAAAATTTTCTTCGCTACCGCTCATTCCTTCAGCAATAGTAATACACGCATCATTACCGGATTGAATAATTATTCCTCTAAGTAAATCTTGTATTGAGACTTGGTCATTGACATGTATAAACATTTTCGAACCAGCCTTCTTCCATGCATTTTCACTTACAGTGAATTTATCATTTAAAGTTAAAATATTTTTCTTAAGCGCATCAAAGACCATATAAATTGTCATTAATTTACTCATTGAAGAAGGAGCCATAGCTGTATCAGCATTTTTTTCAAACAATACTTCTTGAGTTAGAGCATCAACCAGAATTGCATATTCAGCTTTGGTCTCAAATGAATAGCAAATATTTGAAATAAATACACATGTTGATATTAATGCAATAAATAAGCTCTTAATCATTTTTTACTATCTTTTTACTTTACTACGTTACTTGCAAGGAGTTTTACATTTTCATTGCCGATCATACTCAAATGTTTCAGTAATGGCTTAGCCTCGGAATCATTATAAGGTCCGAATGACACTTTATATAATTCAATCGGAGATTTAGAAAATTGAATTTTGGCTTTACCAAATTTACTTAACTCACGGACTATTTTTTCAGCGTTACTTCTTGATTTATAAGTCCCAACTTGAACAAAATATTTGTTTTTAGTATTTAAAGGAATCTTAGATTTATTTTTAGCTGAAGATATAATCTTATTATCTTTTAAGACACGGGTTGAAAAATTTTCCCCTTTCAAATTTGAAATTTTGTTTAAATCAATACCATGCATTTTATTACTTGCTTCTAAAAAGCTTCCTGGCACAATTTTAGATCTATTAACTGCATATGCGCCTTCTTTTTCAGGAAGATTTAATGCTGCAAGTAATTTTTTAGTCTCTTCTTTCAAAAACTGTACTCTAACATTAGCAGATCCTTGATGTTTCATATGTAGTATTTCTGCAGCTTTTTCAGAAACATCTATAATTCTTTTTTTTGAAAATGGCCCTCTATCATTAACCATTACAATAACAGACTTGTTATTTTTTAAATTTGTAACTTTTACAATGCTGGGTAATGGCAATGTCCTATGAGCTGCTGAAAGCATTTTTTTATCATAGTAATCACCGTTAGCAGTTTTTTTTCCATGGAATCCATCCTCTCCTCCATACCATGATGCCATACCAGTTTCATCATAATTATGATCTTTTTTAGGATGATATTTTACATTTTCTACAATATAAGGATTACCAACTTTATAATGGCCTTTATAAGTAGTAATATTTTCCTTTGTCTGAAGTGTTTCATGCTTTGAAGAGCAAGCTAGTAGTGAGAAGAAAAATATTATTGATATATAAGAAGTAAGATTATTTCTATTCATAATTTAATAATATAATATATATGTAACTTAAAAATTAATTATTTACCAGACAGATAAATTTTAGGTTAATATACTTAATTATGATTTCTAAAATGGTGGGCGATGACAGACTCGAACTGCCGACCCTCTCGGTGTAAACGAGACGCTCTACCAACTGAGCTAATCGCCCGTATTAACAACGGAACTTACCTTATAAAGCAAAAAAAATTTATTGCAAGCACTATTTTTGAGCAATTAACGAGTTATTTTTTCAAAAAAACGAAATTCCGCTTCTGATAGATCTTTACCACTTATAATATCTATCATTTTATACCCTTTGTTTTGTAAATCCTTTCGATAAAAATCATTTGCATAAAAACCAATAGCAATATTTACTAAAAAATGCATGACCATAATATATAAATTATTGATATAATGCTTACTTTCAACAAATGTAAGAAATATATTTAACAACAATGTTACTGTCGCAAGCCACCATATTTTATAATACAGCGCCCAAAAAATATTAAATATAGCAGCTTTCATTGAAAAACCTTCTTCGATGAATATTGTATTTTCGATAAAGTTTTTCGAAGATTTAGTATGTACAGTAAATATTTTTCTCATAAATTATACTTGCCAAATAGGAGTTATCAAACTTACTTCTTTTCCTTCAATTGTTGGAGCTATATTTTGATCTTTAGCCTTTTCATTATGGTATTCTTCTTCTCTTATTAAAGCAAGGCCAATATTTCCAAATACTGAAGTAACATTTCCTACTTTAATTTCATTTAAGTATACTTCCTTATCTATACTAATATCATTTATAGCTTTCACTACGTATATCTTTTTTCTAATCAAACCACGATATTTTGTCCTTGCTGTTACCTCCTGCCCAACATAACAGCCTTTTTTAAAATCAATAGCATTTAGATAATCTAGACCATATTCCAAAGGAAAAGATTTCTCAAAACGCAAATCCTTGTTTCCTTCAGGAATACCATTATTTATTCTATAATATTCATAAGAGTTTAATGTTTGATTATATGCAGCCAAAATTTCTGGTAAACTATCTGACTTAATGATAGCCCTATAACCCATTTTAGAATATCTAGGATCAATATATTTTAAACCTGATAAAAAAGGCAAAGTTAACCAAGCTTGTTCCTGGTCTATTAATTCTTGTAAGCTAAGCACCTCATATTCATCTTCCATTTTAATTTCAATGTTTTTACGTAACTTATAAAGATTCAATTTTGATATTAACTGCTTTGCGCACAACTTATCTATTTCAATAAAAAATTTATCTTCGAAATAAGAAATAAAAAAATCAAAAGCATATTTACCTTGAGGTGTAAGTATACAAGAATAAATTGAATTAGTTTGAGATACTTTATAAATATCATTAGTAATAATTGCTTGTAAAAAACTCGAGGCTTCAGGGCCTGTCACTGAAATTACTGCCCTATCTAATATATTATATAATTTTTTTTCCGACATATATGTAAAATTACTAATGTGATAAATAAATTTTACTAGAGTAATAAATTATCTTACTGAGTAGTAGTAGTAAAATTGATAAGTAATTAAGTTTAATTCTAAACAAACCAAGTATAACTAGCAATATTGGGCCAATGATAGGTAACCCTGAAAAAAGTAATAAGATATACAAAAATGATCCTATTAGATGATTAATTTTAAAATAATGATGACTAGCCTGAATTACCTCTTCTGTTTTTTTTGCAGTTCGTATTACTAACCCTAGAACAAAATTTAATATACCAGCAATAAAACTACCTAAAGAAGATATTATTAGTATTAAAATATTGTCATAACCTCCAAGTATTAGCATGACATCAATAACTAATTCTCCATAAAAATTTATTATCAGATTTGAGAACAAGCTATCGCTAAACAAATAACTATAAGCTTCTATATTATCCATTAAACTTACTCATTTAAATTTAATATTAAAACTTTTACGTTATATTATATACTTATTAATCACGTTAATGTTTTATTTACCAAGTATGTGTAATCTTATAGAAATAATTTTAATATAAAAGGTTTTTTATTATGCAAAATGATACAAATATGAAAAACAATAAAGCGTCAGGTTTTACTCTGATAGAGCTTTCAATTGTTTTAATAATAATAGGGTTAATTATTGGCGGTATTCTCGCTGGTCAAGAATTAATTAAATCTGCTGAAGCACGTGGTATAATGGGTCAGTTAGACAAATATGCAGCTGCTGTTAATGCATTTAGGTTAAAATATGATGCATTACCCGGAGACTTCGCTAAAGCCAACACTATGCTTACAGGTGCTCCAACACAAGGTGATGGCAACGGGATTATTGCTACTGGTACTCCAACAGGCACTAATAAAGTTCAGCACAATCTAGAAGAACTTCTATTTTGGAGCCACTTATCGATAATTAACGTAGTTGAAGGTTCATATACTGGGTCGTTTACAGGGGGTGTTAATGCAGGCACACAAATTCCTTACCTTAAAAATAACAGAGGTGGATTACTAGTATACGGCTCAGATGATAGTATAAACTATTATCATTTAGGTATAGCAAGTGTGAATGGTACAGGTGCTGCAGCAAGTGCTATATCTACTGCTGGTGTATTACTTCCTGATACTGCATACGCAATTGATAATAAAATAGACGATGGTGTAGCAGATAAGGGCATAGTAAGAGCTATGGCCGGAATTGATACTGTTCCTACATTTGCAGCTACTGCTTGTACGGTTACTAACGCTGCAACTTATAACTTAGTTAATACTCCTGGTTATGTTTGTCAGTTACGTTATAGGATGCCATAAGATATAATAATATTTTATATAATAAAAGCGCTCTAAAATTTAGAGCGTTTTTTTTGCTTTAAATTATTTAGTTAAGATTCTATTAATATAAATCTTATAGATTTTATTTTTATAAGCTGTTATTTATTGCTTTTTAATTATTTTAGTAACCTCAAACAAAGAAGGTAAAATGAAAGATACTTCGATTACAGTAGCTTATGGTGATGGAGTTGGTCCAGAAATTATGGAATCAACACTTGAAATTATGAAACAAGCTGGTGCTAAACTTAAAATTCAAACTGTTGCAGTTGGCGAAGAACTATATAAGAAAGGATACTCTTCAGGTATATCATCTGAAACTTGGGAGTCTATAAAAAATAATAAAATTTTACTTAAAGGCCCAATAACCACTCCTCAAGGAGGCGGATATAAAAGCTTAAATGTTACTATGAGAAAAACATTAGGCCTTTATGCCAATGTTAGACCATGTATGTCTTATTATCCATTTGTACAAACAAAGCATCCTAATATGGATATAGTCATTATAAGGGAGAATGAAGAAGATTTATATGCTGGTGTAGAATATCGTCAAACGCATAATTTACAGCATGCTATAAAATTGATAAGCAGCGTTGGAAGTGAACGTATTATACGCTATGCATTTGAATATGCAGTAAAAAATAATAGAAAAAAAGTATCTTGCTTTAGTAAAGATAATATAATGAAACTTACTGATGGTGCATTTCATAGAATATTTGATAAAGTTAAGCTAGAATACCCTCAAATTGAAACTGACCATTATATTATTGATATTGGAACTGCAAGAGTAGCCAGCCGGCCAGAGATTTTTGACGTTATTGTAACATTAAACTTATACGGTGATATAGTTTCAGACGTAGTTGCTGAAATTTCTGGATCTGTTGGTCTTGCAGGAAGTGCAAATATTGGCCCTGAATACGCTATGTTTGAAGCAATACATGGCTCAGCTCCTCTAATTGCAGGGCAAGATACAGCAAATCCATCAGGATTATTACATGCCGCAATAATGATGCTCATACATATTGGCCAAGGAAGTGTGGCAGCAAATATTCATAATGCTTGGCTAAAAACCTTAGAAGATGGAATTCATACAAAAGACATTTACAATGAAGCTACCAGCACAAAAAAGGTCGGAACAAAGGAATTTACTAAAGCCGTAGTAGAACGACTTGGACAAAAACCCTCTAAAATGAAGGCAATATCATATCCTGATACACCAGGTGAGTTGAATAAAAATATAGTTTCTTTCTCAGATATTGATAAAAGTGAAAAGAAACAACTTGTTGGAATAGATGTATATTTCGATTGGTTTGAAGGTGACTCTGTAAAGCTTGCAGAACAATTAAATTCAATAGTTGATGGTGAGCTTCAATTACAAATGGTATCTTGTAGAGGGTTAAAAGTATGGCCCGTTGAAGAAGATTCTCTTAATACAGGAGGCGGTGATCATTGGCGCACACGCTTTGTCCCAAACAATACTGAGAAAAAGACTTCTCATAATTCTATTATCTACTTACTTGATAAACTTGCAAAAGCTGGATTCGATTTTGTCAAAACAGAAAATTTATATAGTTTTGATGACAAAGTAGGATTTACTTTAGGACAAGGCGAATAATAATTTAAGAGAATTTTGTAAGTTAAGTTTTACAAAATTCTCTTACTTAACTTCAATAGCATTTTAAATTTCTCGTTGGGCCTTCTTTTTTAGAATTGGCCCTGTAGGCTTAGTTTGATTTTGCTCAGAAACTATTTTATGCTCTTTTTCAATAATAATCTTAAAATCTTTCATGGCTATTTCAATAATTTTACTATCACATTTATCAAACTTAAAAACTTTATCTTGCTGATTTAGGATATGAGTAAAATAACTCTTTAAACTTTCCCATAGTTTATAAAAAATCTGCTTATTCTGTGTTTTTTGCTGAAGATTCTCTAATTTTGCAACAAAATTATATATATTATCGATTGTTTCTTTAGTTAGCTTATTTTGTGATTCGAATTCATTTTTAACTGCTTCTATTTCTTCTAACTTTCTTAAGACAAACTTATCTTTCTGAATAATGTTTCTAAACTTTACCATAAGTTTTAAAATTTCTGCTTCTTGTTCAACATAGGATTTTGTGCTTGCCCTATTATAATTAACTTTTTCCTCTATGTTTTCTATAAATTGAACCTTTTTTGGTGAAGAATTGATATAGTCAAAATGTTGTTCTTTATCCTTTAAAACAGTATCAATAATTGATGCAAAACGATTCCTTGTGGCTAAAGACAAAATTTTTGAATCACCTATCATGTTATGGATTATTTTTTTATCCTCTGCGTTTAACAGATGTATAAAATTTTCAAATTTTCTTCTATTCAGCTTTATCTTTTTATAATCTGCAACTTTATCATTTGCTTTATTATAATCCAGTGCATTTTTATCATTCTCAATAATTTTTTTATCGCCAATTTCTATATTCTTTATTAATTCATTGAAAATTTGCTTTTTTATTGCTTCATCAAAAAACTTAAATTTCTTAGTAAAAACTTTAGGAATATCTTTAATATTGACTCTTGTTATTAAGTTAATAAAATTTCTAACTTTAATATTGTCCTTTCCCATTTATAAATTGCCTTTATCAAATTTAATAAAATTATAACCGACAATATGGTATATAAATAAAACTAAAAAAATATTAATCCTTAAGTAATACATATATAGAGAATGAAATTTAATAAAGAACTTGCACTTCGTATTGATTTCTGGCAGATTGCCTATACAAATTCAAATAAGGAAACAAATGTTAAAAATAGTATTATTAGTAATTCTTATGTTCAACTCTAATTTTATCTTTGCATCAGAAGAAATCTCTGCAAGTCAATTAGATTTACAAACTATATCAGCGCCTGAGCTCGTCACAGGCAATAAAAGTCCTACTATAAATGGAATGGGCTATATATTCCTTACTATTTCGCCTATAGGAGAAATTTTCCTAAAGGAAGAAGCACAAGCTTCTAAAAATCTTTTAGAGATAGGCGCAGGATATAATAATATCCCTATTGAAGCATTGAAACGCGGAGTATTACAATATACAGCTAATGATATATCAAAAGAACATTTAAATATTTTAGCTTATAGAGTTAAAGAGCAACTCGGAAATGCAGCTTTAAAAAATCTCATTTTAATTGAGGGTAAAGCCCCTACTGATTTGCCAATCAAGAAAAATGAGTATGATGCTATTTTAGCTGATAAAGTAATACATTTTATGAAGCCTGAAGAAATAATTAGATTTATTGAATGGTCAAAATCGGCATTAAAAAAGAATGGTAAAATTTATATAACTACTGCCTCGCCTTACTCAAAAACTTATCATAAAATTCTACCTAATTATTTGGAAAAATTAGAACAAAACATTGATTTTCCTGGCCATTTTACAAATATAATGCAGAGCGTTGATAAAAGTGTGATGCAGAATTATCCTAAATACTTAGTTCCTAATGAAATGGTATTATTTAGTCGGAATGATTTAGTAAAATTATTTGAAAAAAATGGAATGAAGGTAATTAAATCCTATTCATTTAAAATACCTACTGAAACTGAACATGAGTATCAAATTGTATCTGACACTGAAAGTAATTTAGTAGGAATTATTGCTACATTAAATTAACTTTCAAAAGGAGAATTATATGCCCCAAATTTCTTTTGAATATAGTGCAAATTTAATGGAAGATAATATTAAAGAAACACTTACCCATGTTCATCAAATCCTAGTTGAAAAATTACCAACTAAACTTAACAATTGCAAAACTAGGATCATTAAGTATTCTGACTATTTGATAGGTGACGGAAATAAAAACAATGGTTTTATACATCTTGAAATAAATATTTTACCCGGGAGAAATGATGCATTATTAGATTCCATAGCAACTCTTATACTTCAGCACTTTAAACAAGCTTTTAGTAAGTCCTTAGCAGAATTAGATCTTCAAATTTCAATATGTATAAAAAATTTACCTGGCACTTATTATAAACTTACTGAGTAGAAACATATATGGTTTATTTAATATATAATATTGATGTAAGTGCTTTATCAGAATATATTGCAAGATAATGTTGATGAGGCCTTAGCTTACAAGGAAACAAAAGTACAACCCGGAAAAGCAACTTTTAATAATAATAAAATTGCTCATGCAAATTGGAATGCTTATCGTAATGCAAGCTGGGGCGAATGGTTACAATCTTTTATATGGAAAAATATAGCACCCTATAAACAATATAATCATATGAAGGACCATAAGAAAGCTGCACATAAGATTGAGCAAAATTACTATAATATTACAAGCAAAAAAATTCATAAAGCCTTTAATAGTACAAATGATATGAGCATTAACCTAGGCAATAATAGTTTCAATCTAAAATCTGAATTTTCAAATTATAAAGCAAGTATTAATAATTCTTCAAAAAGCTGGAGTGAATGGGCTAAGTTGAAATCAGGCTTTTGGAGAGAGAGCGATATTACTAATGCAAGAACCACAATTCAAATGGATGCAATTGCACGAAAATTAAAGAATGAACCTCGGTTTGAAAAATCCTGGAAAGATTACGTATTCCATAAAGCTGAACAGAAAATAAACCAAGTAGGCTAGACTTAAGTTTTAATATTATTGTATCGGAAGACTAGTCATTCTCCAGGCGTTTTTATTAGCAAATAAAGCTCTAAGAAGTTTATTATTAATTGAATGACCAGATTTAACACCATGGAAATGGCCTTTTATATGTGTGCCCGCAAGATAGAAATCGCCAATTGAATCAAGGACTTTATGTCGTACAAATTCATCACTATATCTAAGCCCGCCTTTATTCAACACTTCATCTTTATCAACAACTATCGCGTTATCTAACGAACCTCCAAGAACTAAGCCTTGTGCACGCAATGTTTCAACTTCATGCCTAAAACCAAAAGTGCGAGCCCTGCATAAATCCATTTTAAATGAAAAATCATTAGAATCGAAAAAACATTTTTGCTTTGAAATAACTTTACTATTAAAATCAATTTCCATACTAACTGAGAATTGTTCTGCAGGACTTACTGAAACATATGAATCACCTATTGATAGATCTACTTTTTCAAGTATTTCTATTACTTGTCTTGATTTATTTTGCTCAGCAATATGCGCACATTCGATCATGAATACAAATTGTTCAGCACTTCCATCCATAATTGGAACTTCAGGCCCGTTTAATTCAATAATTATATTATCAATCCCACAACCCCATAAAGCTGCCATTAAATGTTCAACTGTAGAAATCTTTGCACCTGCTTCATTCTCTATCGTCGTTCCAAGCATTGTATTAGTTACAAAATTATAATTTGCTTTAATTACACCGTCACTTGTACCGAGGTCTGTTCTTTTAAAGATTATTCCAGTATCAATATCTGCTGGCTTTAATCTCATCGAAATTGTAAGTCCTGTATGAAGACCTATTCCAAAACAGCTAACTTCATTTTTTATAGTACGTTGCAACGGGTTAAACAAATTATCCTCCTAAATAAATAAAATGGTTGGAAAAAATTTAATTTCTAGTATTTTCTATTATAAATTATAATTAAATATAATTAAATTTCAAATCACCTTTTATTACAAGATATTACAGAATATGAATCTATTTTTTTATAATAGCTTAACTAAAAGTAAGGAACTATTCTCGCCCCATACCGATAAGGTTAAAATGTATGTTTGCGGGCCTACTGTATATGACACTCCACATATAGGAAATGCGCGCTCAATTGTTATTTACGATATATTATTTAGATTACTTAAACATGTTTATGGAAAAGAAAATGTTATTTATGTACGTAATATCACCGATGTAGATGATAAAATCAATAATGCTGCAAAAGAGCAAAATATCACTATTAACACACTGACAGATAAGTTTACCAAAATTTTTCATGATATTACAGAAAAATTATTTTGTTTATCTCCGACAATAGAGCCTAAAGCGACCGAGCATATTAATGAAATGATTACTATGATTGAAAATTTAATTTCTAATGGAAATGCTTATATTGCTAATAAACATGTATATTTTAAAGTTGAAAGCTTTAAAAATTATGGTGATTTATCAGGGCGTAATTTAGAGGATATGATTAGCGGAGTTAGAATTGACTTATCTGACTCAAAGCATCATCCTGCTGATTTTGTTTTATGGAAACCTGCAAGCCAAAATGATGACATATCATCAATTTGGGATAGTCCTTGGGGTAAAGGTCGACCTGGCTGGCATATTGAATGCTCGGCTATGAGTAATAAATATTTAGGGGAAGATTTCGATATTCATGGCGGTGGTGCTGACTTAATATTTCCTCACCATACTAATGAAATAGCTCAAAGCTGCGCTGCAAATAAAAATAGCAAATTCGCTAAATATTGGATTCATAATGGTTTTCTTACTGTAAATGGTGATAAAATGAGTAAATCACTTGGTAATTTTATTACTGTTGATGATTTACTAAATAAGAATATTAAAGGTGAAGTAATTAGGTATCTTTTACTATCTACCCACTATAGAAAACCTTTAGATTTTAATGATAAACTAATTTCAGATTCTAAAAAATCACTTGATAGTTTTTATCGCGCAATTTCTGATTTTGACCCTTCAAACAAAAAAATTTCGGAAGAATTTATAGAGGCTTTAGCTGATGATCTTAATACAGTAAAGGCTTTCACTATCCTTCATACGATCGCCAAAGAAATTAATAAAACCCCAGATATTAGTCTTAAAAGAGACCTTGCCTCAATTTTAAAAAACTCTTTAGAATTTGTAGGATTAATGACTAGTAGCTTAGATGAGTGGTTTAAAGGCGATATTAATGATGCTGAAATCAATGCATTAATCAGCAAGCGTAATCAAGCAAAGAAAGAAAAAAATTGGACTTTAGCCGATTCTATTCGGAATGAATTATTATCCCGCAATATTATTATCGAAGACAAGTCGGATGGCACAAGTATCTGGCGAATAGATAAATGAAGCCTGTAATAATTTTAGTAAAACCTCAAATGGGAGAGAATATTGGTGCTGCAGCAAGAGCAATGCTTAATTTTGGCTTAGAGGAACTTAGATTAGTAGCTCCGCGCGATAACTGGCCTAATCCTCAAGCAGAATCTGTTGCAGCAGGAGCAAATAATGTAATTCATTCTGCAAAAATCTTTGACACTCTTCAAGAAGCAGTTAGTGATATAAATATAATTTACGCAACTTCCGCAAGAAAGCGTTATATGAATAAGCCAATACTGAGTGTTAAAGAATTTGCAAAAGATATACATTCATATAATTCAAAAACTGCTATAATATTTGGTCCAGAGAAAAGCGGGCTAGATAATGAATCAGTAACATATGCAAATAAAATCATCACTATTCCAGTAAATCCAGAATTTTCTTCACTCAATTTAGCTCAATCAGTTGCAGTAGTTGCTTACGAATATTTTTCATATGATAATATTAATAGCAGCACTTTTGAAAGTAAATTAGCTTCTCAAAAAGAAATTTCAAGTTTTTTTGAATTTCTGGAGGATCAGTTAGATTATAAAGGTTTTTTTCAAGTAACAGAAAAGAAAGCTAGCATGGTAAATAATATCAGAAATATATTTAGAAGAATTGAGAATTTTTCAACTCAAGATGTTAGAACTTTATATGGTATTGCAAAAGCTCTAACAAGGAAATAATATAATTAATCCCTAACATTATATCCCATTTTTCTTTCAGCATATTTTAATACTCTTTCAGTATGCGGGCCAACTATTGACTTAACTCCCTTGACTGTTTCATCACTTATAAAAGAACCTATTATACTTCCAACAACTGGTATAGCTCCTGTTCCTGTTCCTAGTGTCGATGCTACAAATGCGCCAGCAGCAATACCAACTGATCCCCCACCAGCTCCAGCTAATATTTTAATAAACTCATATCCAGCCTCATACAGGCTTCTAAAAGCGCTGTAGCCTTTCTTGTAATTATCAGAAAAACTATATGTTGCTTGTATTGTAGCTATACAAAGCACAATCGGAGCGGCAGACTTTATAAAATTTGCTAAAATATTCTGCTTTTCTACAGCAATCGGTAAGCGCTTAGTTGTGTTTTCAACTAGTTTTAATATAGGGCTTGCAAGATATTTATGTTTAGCAAATACTGGTACCTGCAATATTTTATCTTTAATTTCTTTTAGATATTTCTTCACTTCTTTGTCAATTTTAGAAACATCTCTGATGGTTTCACATGCATACATTACCGTAGAATGGTCTTTT
>JBKBYG010000004.1:0-78863 GCA_046313435.1 Alphaproteobacteria bacterium | reverse complement strand
CTTAATTGTTGAACTTCAAATTGATAGTGTAATTTATGGATTGAAATCAATTAATTTTGATGATAAAACTATTAAGTTTAAAGAAATTGATTTTGAAAAAATTAATGGGAATTCCTAATAGTACAAGAAAAATTAAACTGTTAGCTTCTGGCGAGTTAAAATCATTAGTTTCAATAGAAGTTGATTTTGCTTCGCATAAAGCCTCTGAAGTTATAGATAGTCTTGGCGGTAAAATTATACTACCTTCTTAAAATATTTTAAATTAAATAGAATGGTTTTCTCAAACATAAATTTTTTAAATAAAGCAAGTGAATTAAAGAGCAGAATTCTTTTTACTTTGTTTGCTTTAGTAATATATAGAGTTGGTTCATATATACCATTACCTTTTATTAATTCAGAAATTTTATCGCATCTTGCATCAGAGAATTCTAGTGGCATCTTAGGAATGTTTAATATGCTTTCTGGAGGATCATTAGCAAGAATGTCAATATTTGCGCTTGCAATAATGCCATATATTACGTCCTCTATCATAATGCAGCTCTTTTCAGTGATTTTCAAAAGTTTTGAAACATTAAAAAAAGACGGAGAAGCTGGTAGAAGAAAAATAAATCAGTATACCAAATATTTAACTATCCTTCTTGCTGCAATTCAAGCTTTAGGAATTGCAATTGGGTTAGAAAAGGTTTCTTCTCAATCAGGTTTTTTAGTAGAAACTCCAGGTGCTGTCTTTAGATTAATCACTCTTGTTACTTTAACCACAGGTACGGTTTTCTTAATGTGGCTTGGAGAACAGATTACTTCAAGAGGAATAGGTAATGGTACGTCTCTTATAATTTTTGCAGGTATTGTTGCAGGATTGCCAAATGCAATGGCTAAAATGTTTGAATTAGGAAGAATTGGTGCAATTTCGACAATGACTGTTTTGGTAGTAATAATTGTTACAGCGCTTATTCTTGCTTTAATTGTATTTGTAGAAAGGGCTCAAAGGAAAATTATAGTTCAATACCCTAAGCGACAGATCGGAAATAAAGTATATGGAGGCGAAAATTCTCATATACCCTTAAAACTTAATACAGCGGGGGTAATACCTCCTATTTTTGCTAGTGCAATACTACTGTTTCCTTTAACTATTGCTAAACTACCTAATAGTAATAATACACCTCTCCTTAATACTATAATTAGTTATCTTGACCATGGTAAGCCTCTATATATAATGCTATACATTGTCCTTATAATATTTTTTAGTTTTTTTTATACTGCGATTATATTTAACCCAAATGATACTGCAGATAATTTAAAAAAGCATAATGGTTTTATTCCTGGAAGAAAGCCTGGAAAAAATACAGCAGAATATCTTGATTATATATTAACAAGGATTACTGTAATTGGAGCATTATATATAACTTTTATTTGTGCATTTCCTGAAGTTATTATGGCAAACTATTCCATTCCTTTTTATTTAAGTGGTACCAGTATATTAATAGTAGTAAATGTAGTTATTGATACAATTACTCAAGTTCAAACATATTTATTTACACATCAGTATGAAAATTTAATTAAAAAGGCAAAATTAAGAGAAAGATTAAAATGAATATAATTCTTTTAGGTGCACCTGGTTCAGGAAAAGGTACTCAAGGAGATAGGTTAGAAAAGTTATTTAATATTAAGAAACTTTCTACAGGAGATATCTTAAGGCATGAAGTAAAAGAAAAGTCTGAATTAGGAATGGAAGTTAAATCAGTGATTGAGGCGGGTGGATTAATTCCTGATGAAATAATGATCAAGCTTATATCAAATACAATTAAATTAGTTGAATATAAAAATGGTTTTATTTTAGATGGTTTCCCTCGTACGTTAGCCCAGGCAAAAGCTTTATCGACAATGTTCAGTGATAGAAAAATCCACTTGAATGCAGTTATTGAATTAAAGGTTGATGAACAAATACTTATTGATAGAGTGTCATTAAGATACAGTTGCGCAAAATGCAATATGAGCTATAATAACAAGTTTAAAAATACTGAAGTTCAAGGTGTATGCGATAATTGTGGCTCAAATGACTTTATTCATAGAGAAGATGATAATGCTAACACTTTGAAAGAGCGTTTAAATATATATCATGTTCAAATGGAACAAATTTTGCCGTATTACAAGGAAAGACAAATTTTGTATTCAGTTAATGGGATGAATGATATCGATGATGTTACCAATGAAATTAACATAATTTTGAAATCTGCACCAAATATATTGACTTAAAGAAAAATATAATTATGATGTCGATTTTTGAAATCAAAAAATAAAACACTAATAGGGAGATAACAGGAGTGGCTCGTATTGCCGGAGTTAATATACCAGTAAACAAAAGAGTGGTAAAAGCTTTAACGTATATATATGGAATTGGAGATACTAAAGCTGAAGAGATTTGTGCTAAAGCTGCTATTGAAGATCATAGAAGAGTAAATCAACTAGTCGATAGTGAGATAGCGAAATTACGTGAAATTATTGATAAAGATTATATTGTTGAAGGCGACCTAAGGCGCGAAATTTCTATGAATATTAAATCTATTAAAGACTTGGGATCTTATCGTGGTTTGCGTCATCGTCGAAATTTACCAGTTAGAGGACAGCGTACTCATACAAATGCACGTACCAGAAAAGGAAAGTCTAAAGCAATTCCAGGTAAGAAAAAATAGGTAAAACATGTCGAAAACTAAAACAGATACTCGTATAAAAAAGAAAGCAAGAAAGAATATAGCTATTGGTGTAGCCCATGTAAATGCTACTTTCAATAATACTATTATTAATATTTCTGATACACAAGGTAATACCATTAGTTGGTCTTCAGCGGGTTCGCATAATTTTAAAGGCTCAAAAAAATCTACACCTTATGCAGCGCAAATCACAGCAGAGCATGTTGGTAAATTAGCTCAAGAACATGGAGTGAAAACTTTATCAGTTGAAGTTAAAGGTCCAGGAAGTGGAAGAGAAGCTGCGTTAAGAGCTTTAATGTCATTGGGTTTTATAGTAACTTCTATTAAAGATGTTACCCCTGTTGCTCATAATGGGTGCCGTCCTCCGAAGAGACGCAGAGTATAAATAAAATTATTTTTTGCTAAATTTATTTCAATTAGGTTCATAAGGTTAAATAATAATGTCGTCATTACTTTCCAAAAATTGGAATAGCTTAATTAAACCATCTAAATTGATGGTTGAATTTAAAGAGAATCCTAACAATATAGAAGTTATAGCTGAGCCTTTAGAAAGAGGTTTTGGTCTTACTTTAGGAAACTCACTTAGAAGAGTATTGCTATCTTCTTTGCAAGGATCAGCTATAACTTCAATTAAGATTGAAGGAGTATTGCATGAGTTTTCTTCTATTGCAGGTGTGACTGAGGATATTACTGATATTATTTTAAATATTAAATCCATTATCACTAAATCTCATTCTCAAGACAAAAAAAAGCTTACATTAAATGTTGTTGGTCCGTTAATAGTAACAGCAGGGATGATAGAAACTGGTCATGATATCGAAATCGTTAATAAAGATTTAGTACTATGTACGTTAGGAAAGGGTCATAAGCTTAACATAGAAATGACATGTGAATCAGGAAGTGGTTACGTGCCTGCTACTCAAAATAGACAAATAGAAAATACTATTGGTGTTATACCTATAGATGCTTTATTCAGCCCTGTAAAAAAAGTTTCATACAAAGTTGATAATTGTCGTGTTGGTCAAGTTACAGATTATGATAAACTTATCATGAATATTGAAACAGACGGATCTATCAATGGTGAAATGGCAGTTGCACTAGCTGCAAGAATCCTACAAGACCAGTTACAATTATTTATCAATTTTGAAGAAGTTAAAGACGATAAAGACGAAGAGTTAGAAGCATTGCCGTTTGACATTAACTTACTGAAAAAAGTTGATGAATTAGAATTATCAGTACGTTCACAAAACTGCTTAAAAAATGATAATATAGTTTATATTGGTGATTTAGTTTGCAAAACTGAAGGTGAAATGCTTAAGACACCTAATTTTGGTAGAAAATCACTTAATGAGATTAAGGAAGTTCTTGCTAATCTTGGTTTAAAATTTGGAATGGAAGTACCAGATTGGCCTCCTGAAAACATAGAAGAATTATCAAAAAGATATGAAGAACCATATTAAAAAATTAAATATAGGAATTTAAAATGAGACACGCTCATAAAGGAAGAAAGTTAAATAGAACATCAAGTCACCGTAAAGCAATGTTTGCAAATATGGCAGTGGCACTTGTAACTCATGAACAAATAACTACTACCTTACCTAAGGCTAAAGATCTTAGACCAATAGTAGAAAAATTAATTACTTTAGGGAAAAAGGGTAACCTTAGCACACGTAGGATTCTTTTATCCAGAATGAATAATGACAATGTTGCTGTAGAAAAAATTCTAAGTAGGTTATCTTCAAGATATAAAGAACGCAATGGCGGTTATCTTAGAATTATGAAAGCTGGTTTCAGATTTGGAGATATGGCACCAATGGCTGTTATTGAATTTGTTGATCGTGATGTTTCTGCAAAAGGGAATACAGGCACTAAAGAATAAAATTATAAGTTTTTTATAAATAAATACTTGTATAAACTTTTAAAACTAGATTACAAAAAAAAATTAAAAGAGATTAAGTGTGTTGAACTCAAGCGCACTTAACTATTTTTAAATTTCAGCATTACACTAACGTAAAAAGTATCTTTATAATAAAAATTTAGAAAAATTTTTTTATATACATATACCTATCTATATTTCTTATTTAGGGTTTGCTAAATATAGTTTTTAATTAAGCATACTTAATAATTTAAAAAATAATTCTAATTAAAGCGTAATTATAATTTAAGTAAAAATACATTCTTAATCTTTACTTCAGCAAGCTTGATAATCCAATTTTTAAAACTAAAAGTTCTAAAGGTCTTTTAATTTTCTTCAAATTTATAATTAGTCTAATAACAAAAGCTTCTTTAAACAATATATACTTGTATTCCCTTCATAACTTACCACTGCACAATATAGTTTGTAATTAGACATTCTCAATGATGAGAAAGGGTTATTTGTAATTTAAGCTAGCTATAATATAAAGAAAACATACATGCTTAATAATGAAGATTTTACCTTAATGAACATGAGCGTGTAAGGACTCTAAGTCTTTATTGCATATAAAATGTTGCTACAGCATGTTATTGAGCTTTAAGGATTAGATTGTTTGTATAAATTCTTCTTGTAATAAATTAAGGACATATTGCAATCTGGCATAAGTGGTAATCTAAACAAACAAGACAGGTATTATATTATACTATTTTTTAGAGTTAAGTCACAGAGTAAGTAGTTTTAATATTAAATACAGTAGGTGTTGAATAAGTTATTCGTAGGTTAACATGGTAAAAGAAGAAAATCCTTCAGAATTATCACCAGATGATTATTTGTTTCAATTAAATGCAGCTTTAGAAAAAGGAAATCAAAGAAGAATCAGTAATATAATAACTCTAGGGAAGAGATTACCAGAGCAATCTTATGATAATAGCCCTATAGTAAAATTAATAGAGAACAGTAAAATTGCTAATAAATTAGAGATCCTTATAAAGCTAATTGAAAAAGGTACGAACCTAAAAGTTAAAGATGAAACTGGTAGGAACTTAATTCATAATTTAATATATCAGATAACATTAACCCAAGACCAATCCAAAAAAGCTATTCAAGAAATGTATAATATGGTTGATACAATATTAACCTATGGGGAAACTTTATTGGATGATATGGATTCGACTAGCATGGATCCTATATCAAAAGCAGTAGAGTTAGGAGATGTTAGACTAGCGGAAGTATTATTCAAACATGGAGCAAATCCAAATAGCTTATTGTGGAATGAAGAAGGGCATAGCTTGCTATCAGAAGCAATTGATCAAGATAATAAAGAAATGATAGATTTACTCATGAAACAAGAAAATCTAGTAGTTGATCCAAAAGTTGCTACAAAAATGTTTAGTTCGTATAGGCAAGATCGAACCTTAATGAATAATTTCAGAACAATTTATAATAAGACCGAAGAACAGGCAAAAGAAGAATTTTTAAGAAATATATTGTTAAAAGATGAAATTCAAGAACTAAAACCGAAACTTTTAAAAACTTATGGTTCTAATACTTTAAAAAAAATTCTTGACTCAAATAAAGATAAGCTAACTACAGAAAGCTATAAACTTGTAGAAAAATTTTATGATATAAATATACATGATGGTAAAAAATTATTTGGCCTAATTGAAAAATATCCAACTGAAGCAGTAAATATAATCAAGCAAGGAATTTGGTTAAATAGTCAGGAGAAAGATAGCAATAATACGGCTCTTATAAACGCTGTAATAGCACAAAATAATTCTTCAGTGAAAGAGCCAATTGAAGCAGGAGCTAATGTTAATATAGATAGTTCATATGGAGTAAGAGCTTTGCATTATGCTGTAGAAAAGGGAAATACTGAGATTGTAAAAGAATTAATCAAAGCAGGAGCTGATCTTAATATTAAAGATAAATATGGAAAGACAGCTGTGCATATTTGCTGTACAAGCAAATAAGATTGAAGCATTAAAGGAATTAATTAAAGCTGGCTCAGATATTAATATTTTAGAGAACGGTGGAAAAACAGCTTTGCATATTGCTCCTCTCTACCTACCTAAGCTTAATAATAATATTAATATAGTAAAAGAATTAATTAAGGCTGGAATTGATATTGATCTTAAAGATAAAGAGGGATTTTCAGCGTTAGACTATGCGTCATTTCGAGGGAATAATGGAATAGTAGAAGAATTGATTAAGGCTGGAGTGGATACTGATAAGCGTACATCAAAACGAATAACTCAAAACAATGGTTTAAGTTCAGAATCTAAGAAACTATTGAAGCAAAGAGTTGAAATAGAAAAAAAGTTAGATAAGAAATTCGATACTAGAATAGAAAAAGCTTTTAAAGAGTTTAAAGAAAGTGGAGATTTTGAAAAGTCCTTTATAGAGAATAAGTTATACAAGCATATAGGTTTAGATGAGAAGAATATAAAATTATTTGAAGAAAAAGCAGAGGAAGTGAAAAATAAAGAGATTAAATTAAGAGGTTTTGATAAATTTAAATCAATATTTAAAGGCGAAGAGGGTATAAAATTTGAAAAAGCTTTATCTAGTATAAAAAAAGAAGTTAAAGATAAAGATGAATATAAAATATTAAGTAAAGAAAGGATAAAACATAAGATGAATAAAGGTGATAATAGCAGAGGCTCCAAGAAGTAAGATATTGACTAGTTACTTGTTGAATTAGTAACTTATTTGCTACTAATTCAACCACAAACAAATTAACTATCAGAAGTAAATATTTTCCCACCTAAAATATGTACATGGAAATGAGGAACAACTTGATTAGCATTTTTTCCATGATTGGTAACTAACCTATACCCCCCTTCTTCAACGCCTAACTGCTCTGCAATTTCTTTAACTTTTTTAAAAAAATATCCAATTTCTTCTTGAGTGTTGTTTGAAATGAAATCAACGAATGAAGTAAATTCACCTTTAGGAATTACCAGTACATGTATTGGAGCGCGAGGATAAGCATCTTTAAATGCTAAAATTTTTTCATCTTCGTAAATCTTATCGCAGTGTGCTTGGCCATTTATAATTTTATTAAAAATATTATTTTCGTTATACATAAGTTACTTCAACAATAATTAGGTTAAATATATAATTTAAAGAATGTTATACTAAAGATCTTTATAGTAAAAATGTCCAGCAATAATTTTTCCATCCATAAGTTCATATTTATCTAAAGTGCCCCACTTTTTATAACCAAAAGAGTCATACAGGTTTATTGCTGCATCTTGTGTAGCTCTTACACTTAATTTTATCATTGAGTAACCCATGATTTTTGCCTCTTCTTCAGCTGCCATAAGCAAAGCTTTAGCTAATCCTAATCCTCTTGCCCAGGGAGCAACAAAATGGTTATCGACATAAATTGAGAAAGCTGAAGTCTGGTTGCTATTAGGAGGTTTAAGTAATTGTATTGATCCAGCAATTATTCCATCATAACGGCCTACAATTAAACTTCGTTCAGGAATAATTAATATACCATTGAAATATTGTTCAAGCGATTCTTTATCAAAGCTAGAACGGTGAAATCCTATAGAAAAGCCACAAGAATTTTCTAATACTGATAAAGTTGCATCGCATAAATCGCTTAAATCATTTTTATTGAAACATTTTAAACTTTCAATAGTTATACAATTTGCATCTAAAAGAGATGTATTGTTATTAAGCTTCAATTGCGTCATTTTTTAATATTTTAAATAATTTAATTTAACTGAAATAATTATTATTACAAATTGCTATAATAATTAATAAATAATTAGCCAATTTACACTAGTTAAATAATCTTTTCTAGTGTTTTTTGCATATAAAGTTGAAAAGAAATAATTGTAGCATTATCTTATATAATATTCTGAATTTCAAGTGAGGCAATAATTATGCAAGGCATTCCTGTAGATAAAAAATTTGTAGAGGGTATTGTTACCGGTGCAATTCTAGGACCATTAATAATACCTTTGGCTGTTACAGATTTTAGTAAATTAAGTGGTGCTTTTATAGGTATGGGAATGCAAACTGCCTTTCTTCAGCCATATTCATCGTATTTTTCCCCTGACACTAATATAGGCATCGGTGTAGGTATGATAATTTCAGGTTTAATAGGTGAAGTAAGTGCAATATATGAAATTTCAACTCAGCCTCTAATGTGTAATATAATGAAAGATTATTACTAACATTTAAAACTATTGATAGTAGATTTAGAATTTAAAATTTAAGAATTTTTTTACAAATTTAATTTATAATTATTTTTTAAAATAAAAGTAATTATAACATAATGTATGAAGAAAAAGAAAGTTTAAGTGAAGATAATGCTTCAGTAAATATTTACGATGTTAGTGAAAATTATAATCTTGTTAAAAATGCGCAAATTGATTTTATAGGAGATAGGTATAAAATACAATTATCGAATCAAATACAAGAATTAAATAATTATTATAGTCAAGCATATGAAATAGAAAATCTGCGAAATGCTGAGGATAAAACTTTATATGCTGCAATTTTGAGTAAAAATTTTCCGATAAGATTGCCTGTAATTAATCACTTAAAAAAAAATCTTTTTGAAAATTTACTAAGTCCGATTGAATGCGAAGTCACTACCTTATCAAATACTAACCAGCAGAATGTTGTAGTCATTTTACCTAAACCTCCAGCCTTGTCTCTAAGACAATTAGTACAGACTCGTGGTAAATGCTCAGCTAATTTTATAAATAATAATGTTTTAGTCCCAATAGCAAGATTATTAAACAAATTTTCTCGTTATAATATTGTTCATGGAAAAATTAATCCTGATAATATATTTATAAATCAAAATGGTAATATTGTTATAGGTGAGTGCGTAACAGAATCATGTGGATATGGACAACAAAGTTTTTATGAGCCCTTAGAGCGAACAGAATGTTTAAATTTTGGCAAAGGCAGTGGAGATATAACAGTCGATTATTTTGCATTAGGAGTTTTATGTCTATATCTTTTTTTAGGAAAAGATTTACAAAACACACCTGATCTAGAGGCATTAACTAGACTAAGATATGAAGAGGGTACATTTAGAGCCTATATTGGGACTTCTATTATACCTTCAAATTTTAAAGACTTATTGAAAGGGCTATTAACGGATAAAGACTCAGAAAGATGGAAGATTAAGCAAATATTAGAATGGTCTAATTCTAAAAGATACACTTTACCTATTGAAGATAATATAGAGGCAACTAAGCAACTAGTTTTTAATAATAAACGCTACGTTAACCCAAAATATATTGCACATGATTTGTTTAAATACTGGGATCTAGGAAAAAAGTTTTTGAGAGAAGACAAGCTTATAAAATGGGTGGAAAGGGGGTTAAATAATATCTATATTTATGAAAAACTTACTCATATACTTAATAGTTCTCAAATTTCAAGTTATGGAAGAAATTCAGATGATAAAAACGAGGGTATCGTTAAGGTTATTTCTACATTAGATCCAGTCGGACCCATTAGAATTCAAGATTTTGCTATTCACCTTGATAGTATAGGTAATTTAATAGCATTCGGGTTTGCCGAAGGGAAAAATGAATATTTAGAATTTGCTGTAAAAATTATTCAATTAAATCTATGGAGAGGTGTAATTGACACAAGGAGATATGAAAAAAAGAGCTTTTTCTATAATTTATTAGGATGGTTAGATAATTGCCGAAATTATATTGAGAATAAAATGCCAGGCTATGGTTTAGAACGTTGCTTATATGAATTAAACAGATTTTATCCTTGTCAAAGTGTAATATTAGTAAAGGAATATGTAACTTCTTTGACTGATTTATTAAACGGCTTAGAAAATGAAGCCAGTAACATTGAAGCAGAAATTATAGATCGTCATATTGCTGCTTATATAATGAGTAGAATTGAAGTAGATTATGATAAAATTCTTAGTCCTTTAAAAAGATATCCAGATTTTTATAATAACCGTGATATAAAGAATTTAGCATTGCTTGCTATTGCACAAAGAGAGACAGGTATTAGAAAACTACCAAATATATGTAAATTAAATGCAGAAAGATTGGTTTCAATTACAGAATTATTAAATAACAGTAAAACTAAAGAAAAAATTAAAAAGAAAATTGAAAATATTGCAAATGAAGGTGTGCTGTCTGTAATTTTAAAATTTATACTTGATACAGAATATATTAGAGAAGATAAAGAAAACTTTAAAGAAGCCGAAAGGCAATACGCTAAATTAGAGCAGCAAAAAGTAATATTAAATGATGATGATAAAATATATGAAATAGGATATAGATATGGATTAAAACTTACAGTAATAATTTCATATTTGCTATGTACTGTAATTTTCATATTATTATTAAGTAGGTTATAACATGGCTAAAACTACTGCGAATAAAAATAATTTTAAGTTAATTTCAGTAATCATAAGATGTTTCTGCGTAATAGTTGCATTGTCTGTATTAATAATTTCCAGATATGCATTTATATTCTTTGTGTTTGCGATGCTGCCAGCTATAACATCGGTTACAATTGATAGAAGAATGGATAAGTACGCTTCAAGCACGGTGTGTGCGTTTAATTTAATGGGAGTATTCCCTTTTCTATTTAATTTATTAAAAAGTAATGTCATTAATAACACGGCTCAAGTAATGTTAAGCACTCCTTTTGTATGGTTTACTATATATGGCTGTACTTCGCTTGGATGGTTATTGATATGGGGCTTACCAAGATTTACTTCGAAAATATTTCTTGGAAGGACAAAATATAAAATAGAAGCAATAATTAGAGAACAAAATGACCTTATGGATGAATGGGGAGTACAAGTTCAAGGTAAAAATTTTTAAAATTATCTATTTATAATAATTATTAAGTTCAGGACTTAGCCATTAAAGAAATCAATTTTAATATAATTGGGAAAGACTATTAATATAAACAATTAAAATATAAATTGCAATTATCACTAAAAAATTTTAATTCTAAATTAGAAAATTTATTTATAAATAAGAGTATATGAGTAGAGCTGCAATAGCAATATTATCAACTGAAAATTTGTTACATAATTTGAATATTATAAAGCAACATGCTTCAAATAGTAAGATAATTGCTATGGTTAAAGCAAATGCTTATGGACATGGTATTAGATCAGTTGCTCAAAGACTCGAAAAACATGTTTATAGCTTTGGGGTTGCATCAATAGATGAAGCTCTCGCACTTAGAAAGATAGGAATAAAAATTCCTATAACCTTAATGGAGGGCGTTTTCGAAATTGACGAGTTACTTATTGCGGCTTGCCAAAAATTTCACGTAGTTTTTCATGAAGAAACTCAATTAGAATGGTTAAAAGCAAGTAATTTACCGCTGCCTATATATGCATGGATTAAAATCGATACGGGCATGGGTCGTATTGGTTTTACGCCCGCGCGGGCTAAAGAAATATATCAAGAATTTTTAAATAATAAAAACATACAACAGCCGCCTGGAATAATGTCGCACTTAGCTTGTGCTGATGAAGTTACTCACCATTTGAACAAAAAGCAAATAAATGCTTTTAATGAAGTTGTAAAAGATTTACCAGGAAGTAAAAGCTTTGCTAATTCAGCTGCTATTTTCCATTTTCCTGATTCACATTTAGATGTAATAAGGCCAGGTCTTGCCTTATATGGCGTCTCTCCCGTTAAAGGTCAATCCGCTAGTAATTTTAATTTAAAGCCTATAATGAATTTGCAGACCAGACTAATTGCTGTAAAAAAGCATAGTAAAGACAGTTCTATAGGGTATAATAGTAAGTATATTTGTCCGAAAGAAATGTTGATAGGTGTTATAGCAATGGGTTATGGTGATGGTTACCCTAGAAGTGTTTTTGAAGGAACGCCAATACTTGTTAATGGGACTCGTTGTCAAATTGTAGGACAAGTATCAATGGATATGATTACGATTGATTTGAGCAATTGCCCTAATGCAAAAGTTGGTGATTCAGTCACATTATGGGGTGAGGATTTGCCAATTGAAGAAATAGCAAATTATGCAAATCGCAGTGTATATGAACTGCTATGTACAATACAATATAGGATTAAATTTCATTGGACAATGATATAATTAAATCAGTAAATTGCTATAAAAAATATTCTAAAATTAATTCCCAAAAAGTTTAATATATTTAAATTTATATAATTTCTGGTACACGACACTAATTACATTTCGAATATTTGCAGGTTCTGACCTTAGCGTGTATACCAAAATTATACTAATTAGTAATTTAAATTATCTAGTAGGTGAATTAGAAGCTTCTTTCTTACCGTAATTTTTTTCAAATTTTTTAGTTAAAGATAATTTTAAATAACTTGGTTCATATCCTAATTCTTCTTGCGTATAAAATAAACGGGAATTAGGTTCTATTTTATTTGAGTTTCGTTCCACAGTTTGCGCTGGAGCATTGATTTCATTAGAAGAAGAGTTGTCTAGTGCTGAGGCTGGAGCGGAATCACGTGATCTATCAACAGTTGCTTCATCAACGGCAATAATTGTTTCATTAACGGGATCTTTCCTTAAAGCAGCTACTTTAAAAATAGAAAGAAATATATTAGGCTGATGAACAGCTTCACGTGTTTCAGCGGCTTCACGTGTTTCAGCGGCTTCACGTGTTTCAGCAGCTCTGCGTATTTCAGCAGTTTTGCGTATTTCAATAGCTTTGCGTGCTTCTCCATCAATATAATCCTGAAAATCTTTATAAAAATTCTGAACTTTTTCTTTAAATGATGTGCTTGCTACATTATCAAAAACAAAATCAAATAAGTTTTGTAATTGGGTGGAAAAAGCAGAAAAATTAAGATTATCTAAGTATGCTTTAGCTTTATCATGATATTTAGATGATGTTTTATTAAATTTATCAAATTTATTTAATACTAGATATTCATAATGATAAATATCATATATTCCCATATAGGCTCCAACCAAACCACCAGCTACAGTAGAAAATAAAACTGCGCAAGCAGAAATTCCTTTCATAAATTTTTTAGTTACTATATGAGATTGAGTATTATCAAAATATTTATTATATAAGAAATTTGTAAATATTTTGCTGTCTTCATATGCTCTTGAGCTGTAATCTAAAATATGCAGCGGCAATGACAATGAAGAACTAGCAATATTATAGAAACTATTAGCTGCAAATTTTAACATTTTATTTTCAGGAACGGTTGGAGCTTCATTCGAAGTATTTATTCTATTTCGGACTGGACGATTATTGATTTCTGGTTGTGAATTGAAAAAAGTTTCTGGAGTTCTATTTTGATTTTCTAAAATCTGATCATCATAATTTTGTAATCCTTGTGAACTATATGAGTATCTTGGCATAATAAATTCTACCTAATATAAAGTTAAAATATTTAATAAATATATAACATTTTTAATAAACTTTGTCAATAAGATAAATTTTCATTAACTAAAATTTTGAGGTAATAAAACTTAACACTTTGATTATTCGGAAAGCCTACTCTTACTATAAATGAGATTAGGCTTTCCGGAATATAGATAAATATTTAGAATGTAAATTGAGAACCTAGCATAAATATATTGCCTTTATTTGTAGGTCTGTTCAAATTTTTTGCAGCTTTTTGCTTAAATGTTAAAACTTCCACGTAAGGTAATATTCCTGGGGCAATTTTATAATCAACGCTTAAAGCTAAATTATCAAAACTGTTTTTACCATAATTATATAAAGGCACTTCAGAGCCTAAATATGTTATACTTACTCCTAAATCGTCTTTAGAATATGCAATTCCTGCTGTCCAAGTCTTCATATCTTTTGAAAGAGGGGTCTGAATTGATGAATTTTCATTTACGTATCCATATCTAAATATTTTTTTGCTTATATTACCATATGAACCCGCAATGCTGAATCCAGAATGAGCTGCTTGTGCACCAAACATCCAACTTGTAAGATTGTGCTTGCCTTTATCAATTGCAGGGCTTGAAAAGTTGTAAGCAGTTTTACCAAATTCACCAGTTGCACTTAAAATGATATTTAAGTCATTGAAATTATTGTCATACTTTAATCCTAGAGAAATATTATCTTTAATATGTCTGCCAAAATCTCCAAGAGCATTATACTCTATTCCAGTTCCGTTCACCGTTGTATCAGGAGTATAGCTTAAACCAGCTTGTAATCCAGCAATTTTAGGCGTGAAATAAGTGATTTTTCTAGTGTCTTCGCTATATCCACTGCTAATGCTATCCATATAATTATTAAGATTAGTTTTAAAAAGTAAACCGTCCATATTTAGATTTGCGTAGAAACCAAAATTGCCGTCAACACCTCCGCTTCCGCGTGCAATTGTTCCGGCTGAAACTCTCATTTGACGTGCAGCGCTAAGATTGCTACCGAATTCTACACGCCCTAAATCACTTTCAAGAAAAATATAAGATCTTTGAGCAGAAGTGCCAGTATATTCTGTAGTAGTTTGAAGCGTAGTAACTGCGCCATAAGTAAATCCCGCATCAGCTTTGCCAGATACTTTAGCACTAATATTTGCACCAGTATGAGTAGTCATGTTTTTCTGATTAGGAGAAAGATTAATGGTGTTATAAGCTTTCTTTTGATCACGCGCGCCAAACTCAGTTTCAAATAATCCTGTAAGAGATGCAGTTGGTCCATCAGCTAATGCAGAAAACGAGGTAAATAATAGAATTGCAGTGCTTGCAAGTAAATTTTTTTTCATAATAATTTTGCCTTTATAAATATTATTTTGTATAAATTAGAATGTCATATTAGTTAAGAATTAAAAAATTACAAATGCTAATATATATTAAAAGTAAATTTTCAAGATATTAAGTTAGACAAGTGTGTTTTTTAGGAAATATAATAATATTATTTCCGAAATGATCATATTTTTATTAAATGACAAAAATTTAAGGTAAGTTAAATTTAATGCTTGCTTTTATGTTTTAAATAAAATATATAGATTTTTAACGCCGGATTAGCTCAGTGGTAGAGCAACCGCCTTGTAAGCGGTAGGTCGTCAGTTCAATCCCGACATCCGGCACCATTCATAATATTCCTTTCCTCTTGCGACAGATGAAATAATAACTAAATTGTAGAACTTCTATCCATTTGATTGTAAATGAGGATGTTGAAAATAATACAAAATTTCAGCATGATGCATTTAGTAATATCTTAAAAAATAGAATTTACTATATTGCCAAGATCAACTTAATAGCTTATTAATTTCATTTTAAAATTTATAATTTTAGTTAAAAGGATTTTTATGGAAATGCTAAAAATGATTATACCTTCCATTCATCGAGAAGGATATTATTTTATTACTATATTTGCTATAGTATCGCTGCTAGTAGGGTATTTTATTCAACCTTTAGGATGGATGGGTGCAATATTAACAATATGGTGCGTATTTTTCTTTAGAAATCCAGATCGTGTTACACCAGTAGGTGAAAATTTTATAATAAGTCCAGCTGATGGTTTAGTGCAAAAAATTGAATTTGCTTCTCCTCCAAAAGAGTTAAATATAGGGGATGAAGAAATGCTTAGGGTAAGTATTTTTTTAAATGTATTTGATGTACATGTTAATCGCATTCCTGTAAGCGGAACTGTTAAAACCTTATCATACCGTCCTGGAAAATTTATTAATGCTTCATTTGATAAAGCTAGCGTAGATAACGAACGTCAGGCTGTATTAGTGACCACTAAAGATGGATACCAAATTGCTTTTACTCAAATAGCTGGGTTGATAGCAAGGAGAATAGTTTGTGAGCTTGAAGAAGGAGAGCAAGTTCAAGCAGGTGAGCGTTTTGGATTAATACGCTTTGGAAGCAGGATGGATGTATATTTGCCAAAAAATGTAAACCCTTTAGTAATGGTAGGACAAAGGTCTGTTGGAGGAGAAACTATAATTGCAGAATTAAATAATAATTATCCAAAAAGAGAAGGGGAAATAAGATAAGTGAAAACTTCATCCACCCCTATTCAAACTAATCCTTTGCCGATAAGTAGGTTATTTCCTAATATTATTACATTAAGTGCATTATGTTTTGGTATGTCAGCAATTAGATTTGCAATGTTAGAAAAATGGGAAAATTCTGTAATATTTATCATTATAGCTGCGCTTTTAGACGGAATAGATGGAAAATTAGCAAGGCTTTTGAAAGCTTCAACTAGCTTCGGAGCGCAGCTTGATTCACTGGCAGATTTTTTAAGCTTTGGCATTGCGCCGGCCTTAGTTTTGTATCTTTGGCAATTACAATATTTATCAGTTAAAGGTTTAGGGTGGGCAGTTACATTATTTTACACTATTTGTTGCGTAATAAGATTAGCTAGGTTTAACACTATAATTGATGATAGTGATAGACCGGCATGGACGGATAAATTTTTTGTAGGGGTTCCTTCGCCTGTAGGAGCTTCCTTGGCATTAGTGCCTATGATGTTGGATTTTCAATATGAAATTTTTAACTCTCCCATCCTTGTTGCATTATACTTGATGATTGTAGGATTATTAATGGCTAGTAGAGTGCCTACATTCTATGTTAAAAAAATTCTTATTAAGCATAATCTTATTTCTATTGCCTTGATGTTAGCAGGAATAGTAATCGTAAGTATAATAATTGAACCTTGGATAACACTACCTTTAATTGGATTGATTTATGTAATATCGATTCCAGTAAGCATATATAAATTCAAAAAATTTAAAGATAAAATTTAAATATTGTGAAGAATCCTAATAAACAAATCTTTGAATCAGATATTTATAGTAAAATCAATGTACAGAATGTTGAGTGTTGGAAGGATTTTATTATAGCCTCATTTAAACTAGATTATCAGTCAGGGAACACTAATATAATTAAATTCTGGAGATATAATAGTTTAAAAAATTTTGACATTGAAAAAATAGCAGCATTTTATGCAGGAAAAGATAAAAAGCTGAAGAATCAAGTTATTGATTTAATTAATGCTTGTGCTAAAGGAGTTGAATATAATGAAGAAAAGTTGGAAAATTTTGCAAAGAATCTGAGTAAAAAAATTATTGAGTTTGCAGAAAATAAGTTAAGTGAAAATAATACAGATTTTTTATTTGCGGCACATGATTTAAATATATTAAACGCAGAATTAAAACAGCGGGAAATAATTAATCATCTTCCAGCAGAAAAAAAATTAAATAGATATTATGAATTTGAAGAAAGATTAAATAAAACAGAAATCAATAACAAATATTATTCTGATTCACAGAAATATCTATCAGAAGCAGAAAATCTATATTCCTTATCTTTTTTGCCTATAAAATCAGGTAATAATTCCTCAGCGTATAGTGCATTTTATAATAATAAAACTTTTAACTATAAATTAGATTTATTAAGTGCAAGGCTGAAATTTTATCATGATGATTTTTCTCAAGCAATTGAAAGATATAGGTTCAGTTTAGATAATATAAAGCTGATAGAAAGAGAATCCAGAAATAAGTATGAGCAACATATAATTGAAATTAACTACGATAGATTGTACGTTTTTCAAGAAATAGGATTATGTTATCAGAAACTTAAAGATTATGACCCTGCTTTGAATTACTATATGCAATCTGCAATCTTATACGAACAGATTAACAGTGATAGTCATGTTGTATTCTCTCCTATTACTTATACAATCAAATTACTTGTTAACTTTATCGAAGAAGTTTTCGATAAAAAAGATTTTGAATATATATATGAAAATATATTATGTCTAAATGACCAGTTTATAGAATTTGAAAGCATATTGCCGGCTGAATTAAAAATACAATTTTATAATTTACTGAATAAGCTGTTAAATAAAGCAATTCCAGAGCTAGAAAATATTGACGCAACATTTTTTACTCAGTGGAAAGAATATGTCGTGCAAATGCCAAAGCATATAAAAAATAATGCTCAACCTGTCCAGCAAAGCGATAGTAAAATTAATTATATAGCTTATTTTATTTCTATATTTAAATCTGTAGGAGATAAATATAATATAAATTTTGAAACTAACGAATCTAATGATATTAATGATGATCCAGATAATGTCGTTAAAAGCAAATTTCTTGATTTTGCATATAGATTGAAAGAAAATATGGTGTATCCCATTTTGCCTTCTGAAAGTTTATTTAACTATAAGGAACTTTATAAAGGTGCGAAAAAATCTTCAAACTGGAGTTCTTCTGTAAGTAAAGAAAATAAAATCTCTGTTTTATTTAAATAAAAATTACCAGGCTTGTATAATATTTAAAATAAATTTTTTAAAATTCAGAATTTATAAATTATTTGTAACTAATATTATTACTTAATAGGATTATTATCATAAAGTAGTTTAGTTAGAAATTGGTATAGTATGACTTATTAGGTCGTTTGACCTTTCCAAACTGTGCTTTTTAAACCTTATCTCGAAATTTAATTGAAGCAATGTAACTGTGATGGAATTACAGAGAGATTTGCTATTCATACCTGTTAAAAGTAAATATTAATTATAACAACATAAATGATTGATTAAATGAATAAGTTTAACATAAAAGATTTTAACGATTATCTCCCCTTAAGATCGGCGTTAGAAAAATCTTTATATATAGTTTTTCAAGAAGAAAATATTGATAAAGAAAAATTTATTAAATACATGCATGAAGCAGAAGCAAGTAACAGCATTATAATATTTTATAATATAAATTTTACAGAAATTAATTTATATGGTTTAGAATTTTATATACCAATAATATTTTATAAATGTAAATTCGAAAAAGCTTTAAAATTTACAAATTGTCATTTTTTTTACCAAATTTTTTTTCATTCTATAACTTTTGATTGTTCAGCAAAATTTAAATTATCTATATTTTATAATGGTATAAGTTTTATTAATTCAGTTTTTAAAAGTGAGACTTCATTTGAAAGGGTTAAGTTTTTACCTACAAGTCTAAAATATATTAAAAGAGAAATCTTAAATCTTGAAATAAATTTTCCTACGTTATTTTATATAAGAAATACTATAGATTTTTTAGGTATAAGCTTTTTAGGAGATGTATCTTTTATAAATTCAAATTTTGGTTGCTCTGCATTATTTGCTTCTTACAAAGATCAAGAAACAGCATTTTATAAAAATGCTGATTTTTCATGCTTAATCGAAGAAGTAGAAATCCTTAATATTGCTAATGATAAAAATTCTGAAGTGAAATATTCTAAAGAAATCGAAATTCCTTTAGATAAATTCCATAGAATCTTTTTTCATGAAATTAAATTTTATGGTGAAGTAAACTTTGAAAATAGAGTTTTTCAAAAGAAAACTTCTTTTACAAATTCTATATTTCATAGAGCTCCTAAATTTCATAATTGTGATATACATCAAGATACTGATTTTAGAGGAGTAGATTTTATTGATACATATAGCGAGGGCGCAGAACAAGCGTACAGAAGCTTAAAATTAATTATGGACAAGAAGAAAGCGAGACGTGAGGAAGGAATGTTTTTTGCTTTAGAACAAAAAAGCTTATTGAATGCTCCTATTAGAACTTATGATATTAAATTAATAAATAATATAAGAATCGCTATAGATCGTTTTATTGTAAAGGTTATTTCATTACCACAAACCTCTAATAGTTACTATAAAAACTCCACCTATAATTCAGGATTTTGTGTAAGCTTAACTGAAAAAATATTATCATTTTGTTATTTAGCCTTATCAAATTATGGACAAAGCATTAAGAGACCTATTTTAATTTTACTTGCTTTGCTATTTGGAGTTTTTCCTATATTATATAAAAATATATTAAGTAAAACTAACTTTATATCAAAAAGTTGGGGAAGTGCTTACCATCTAAGTTTGCAACAGTTTTTTAGACCTTTTGAAATTTATACTGCAAAATTTATGCTACAATTTAACGATTTGCCATTTAGCTTAATTTTGCTTGCAACGATGCAAGGCATGATAAATGTAGGATTACTTACGATGTTTATCCTTGCTATACGTAATAGATTTAAAATGTATTAAAAATTTCTTTACTTATTTAGTTTATAATTATTTTATAATGAAAAATATTGAGTATAATTATGTCTGATAAGTTTGGTCAATTTGAAACACTTCGTAAATTACTTACTAGTGCGAAGACAGTGTTTATATATGGAATACTTACAAAATGGTATTTGCTTATCGCTATTCCAGCTTTCTGGGCAACTTACTATTTTCTCCATGAATTTGAGAAAACAGGTATCCCAAGTAGGATACGGTATTTCATTGGTAGACACTTAGAAATGCTTGTAGGTATCGCTAAAAAATGTACTCCTCATATTGGAGATCTATCAAATTTTTATAATTGTCTAAATAGTATGTGAGAAATCATTTAATTTTTAATAAACTATATTCTTGATTTTCCATAATGGAAGTGATAAATTATCAGGATAATTAAACATTTATAAAATTTCTAATTAGCATGAAAAAAATATCTTTTTTATTGATGGGTGCCATATTATTCAGTAATTCTCAAATATCTTATGCAAGTAATGATGTTTTGATGAAGGAACTAGTAATTAAAGAGCATAGATTTCATCCTAATGAGCTATCATTACCTGCAGGGAAAAAAATAAAATTAATTATAAAGAATGAAGATTCGACAGTAGAAGAATTTGAAAGCTTCGACTTAAAACGTGAAAAAATCATTCCTGCTGGCGGAGAGATAAAAGTAAATATTGGGCCTTTGAAAGCTGGAGAATATAAATTCTTTGGAGAGTTTCATGAAGCTACCGCTCAAGGAATAATTAAGGTAGTAGAAAACTAGAAGATGTTAGCAATTGCCATAATATATTTTCGAGAATTTTTAGAAATTAGTTTAATTGTAGGAATAATTATTGCAGCAACAAAAAATCTTTCTAACCGTTACATATATATATTTAATGGTATAATTGCCGGCACTGTTATTTCTTTAGTTTTTGCATATCTAATAAATACAATTTCAAAATTTGTTAATGAAGAGTTTGAAGATATTTTTACAGCTATTATACTAAGTATAAATGTTATCATTATTGGATATACAGTTATTTGGATGCAAAATAATGCAAAAAACTTTACCACTAATTTAAATAAAATAACCGATAATATCAAAAATTCTAAAATCCCCTTATATAGTCTCACAATAGTAATAGCAACTGCTATAATTCGAGAAGGTATAGAGATTGCTTTATATACCTACGGTATTTTTGCAACTTCACAAAATAATAATTTTGAAATTATTTTAGGAGCAATTAGTGGATCTATATTTGGGACAATTATAGGTTTAACTCTATATTTAGGTCTAATTAAAATCTCAGTAAAATATTTTTTTAGAATAACAAGTCTTTTACTTTCATTGCTTGCTGCAAACCTTGCAGCGCAAATTCCAATCTATTTAGAATCTGCAGGCATATTAAGCGTGTTCACAGCTCCTGTTTGGGATAGCTCTTGGTTTATTAATGATCAAAGTATAATTGGTAAAATGGCTCATAGTATTTTCGGTTACACGGATAAGCCAAATTTAATGCAGTTAATATTTTACAGCTTAACATTAGTCACAATTAAGTTAAGTGATCATTTTTTATTCAAGAGTAGAAATAACCATTCTTTCAAAAAAGCCTAAACCTTAACTAGCAAATCATTAAGTATCAGAATTAAGTTTAATCTCATCGTTTAAGTTTTCGATATTATCTTCGCCTTTTAATTTAGCAGAATTGACATTTTCAAATGAATCAACTATTTCCTCAGTAAAATATTTGTCAGGAATATTATAGATAAATTTTATTGCTCTCATAATTGCCTCCTTAAATATTGATACCTTACTATATTTAATTATTATAGATCGAAATTTCAATTAACTAAGTTAAATTATATGTAATTAGTGGCTTTTACTAAAGTAAAAGCCATCAGAGGCAAGGTCTACTGGAAGTCATAAATACAGTTGAATTGATAAAAATAAGTAGATTTATCCTTCGCTTTTGCTGACGTCAGTATTGTTAAATGCTGCTTCGGGTGCCGCTTGTTTTTGAAAAGGCATAATAGTATTTCGTAACAAAATTAAACTAATACGCATGTTACTTACAGCATAAGGATTAACAGTATCATAAGGTTCTTGATCAGCTTTACCAACAATTCTAGCTATTTGTTCACGGTCTAAACCTGCTTCATCAATAAAAAACTTTCTTGTCTCATTTGAGCGTTCAGATGATAATTGCCAATTATCAAATTGACTATCTGAAGCGTCTTTTGAAGTATGCCCATTTATAGAAAGATAATTAGGAATATATCTAATATATTTTGCAAGTATTGATAATATTTTTTTAGTATAAGGTTGAAGTATACTAGTATGCGGCACAAACATAGGTTTTTTATCCAAATCTAGTATTTGTATTCTTAGGCCTTCAGGAGTTTGATCAATAACAATATTTTGACTAAACTCTTTAAGATCAGGATTGCTTTTTATAGCCTTATAAAGATCTTTCTGTATACTGCTAAAATTTTGAGCATCCAGTTCTTCTAGCTTTTTAACGCTGCTATCTGGCATCTTTACAATAGGGCCTTGAATCGGAGCGCCATTAAGAATGGATTTATCTTTTTCAGCACGTTTATTTCCAGCATTTTCACTATCCTCAAGCCCTCCTTTAAAACCAATTCCCATTTGATCTTTAAGCCCGATAGTTGGAGTAAAATAATCTGCTATACCTCTTAATTTTTCAGTAGGTACTGAACCAAGTAACCATAATAGTAAGAAAAAAGCCATCATTGCTGTAACAAAATCTGCATACGCAACTTTCCATGCACCTCCATGATGCCCTCCATGACCGCCTTTTTTAACTTTTTTTATTATAATTGTTTGCTTATCTTTGCTCATAAGTATAAATTTTTTGATATTTAAGAAAATTGATTCCTTTATTAAGGAATTTCTATATAATAAAATACTTATCTATTAAACCATAGAATCATTAAAAAAACCTTATTACTTTAAAAATTTAACATATAATCGAATAATATGCTAATTACTTCAGAAAATTTCAAACAATGTCTCTCAAGGTTTGCTACAGGTGTTTGTATTGTCTCTGCTGAAGATTCTATAAATAAAGAAATTATAGGTGTTACAATTAGTTCCTTTACTTCTGTCTCCCTCAAGCCTCTTTTAATTTTATTTTGTATAAGTAAAAATTATTATTCACACCAAATTTTTACTAAAGAAAAATGTTTCGTAGTAAGCATTCTTAATGAAAATCAAAAAGAGATTTCCAAAAATTTTGCAAAACATACTATCGATAAATGGGATGGAATAAAAATAATTAACTCGCAAATATTAAAGTTACCTTTAATTCAAGGCAGTATAGCTTATCTAGAATGTAATAAATATGCTGAGTATGATGGCGGAGATCATACAATATTTGTTGGTGAAGTTATAAATTCAGAAATTTTATCACAGGAAAAGCCACTGATACATTATAAAAGTGGCTATTATTCTTTGAAATAAAATGTTAATTCTTATCTAGATTTTTGTGTCTTTAATTCATTAAGTATATTTTTTGCTGTTTCTATACGAGGCTTGTAATCTTCGTTATAATTTCTTGCATTTTCTGCGTTAAGCCTTTCAATAATTGTATTTAAATCTAAATCTGGATTTTTCTTTAGATTTTCTTGTAATATTGTTTTCAAGGTCTCTTCTTTCATTGTGTTATCAGTAGCATATAGTTTTACCAGAGAAATAACAGGACTGATGCTCTTAGAATCTATAGTATTAGAGGGTTCTAAATTAAGGATATTGAAATCCGGTTCCTCTAATCTAATAGGTTTTGATGGATTTTTTACTTTAATATTATCAAGAAGTTTTTTAAAGAAGGACTTTATAGTAGTAAAAATTTTTGTAAGAAAGTTACTTTTAGCTGGTTCAATATTTTCTTTCTTTTGCATCTCTTTAGACGGTGATACAATAGAAGATTGACTAATTGCTTGTTTTTCTTTGTTAGTAACACCACTAGAAACTTTTATATCTGTAAGTAACTTTATACTTTCAGAATCTTCTATTTGCAATGAAAAGACTTCCTTAAAATTTTCCCCTTCATTATATTTTATACCTGCAACCTCAAACATGTGCTTGAAATTTTGAAATTTTTGAGTATTAGCTATATCATTTCCATGAAAATTGTTAACAAAATTATCGCGAGAAATCGTAATTGGATTTTGGGATTTATCAAACTTTAAGTGTGAAGAGATCAATTCAACATATCTAGCTTTTAAAGCCTTTGGATCAAGCAATTTTTCAAACTTTTTTACTGATTCCGAATCATTTATTAATAAAGACACTCCGTTGGAATTTTCAGTAACAACAGCAGTAATACCTGCTTGTTTCAAAGGGGTTGCAGTATCTAATGCTTTTGAAGTATTAGTTTCTACAAGTTTAGCTCTATACTCAATTTTATTACTATTGATTGAACACTCCCATTCCAAATTTAATATAGTGTGTTGCAGATCTTGCTCTTATAAATATAGTTATATATTTTACTATATTACCTCAAATCTTTTAAAATAAGTTTAAGATTTTTAATTTATGCTGGAATATATTTTAGTCTAATGTAAGATAGATAAAATGTACAAATTCATATTAGCAATATTCACCTTATTACTGATTGTGACAGAAAATGCAGCTGCTTCAAATTCGAACTATATTAAATTCGAAAAAGAAATAAATCATTTAATAGATGAATATAAAATTCCTGGCTTAGCACTAGCAATTATAGATAAAAATAAAATTATTCATCAAAAAAACTATGGTATAATTTCTTATAAAAATAATCAAAAAGTTGATTCGAAAACTATTTGGCAAATTGCATCAATATCAAAAACATTTCTAGCAGCAAGTTTAGCAATTTTAGCTGATAAAGGTCAATTCAGCTGGGAAAGTAATATAGATGCTGAAATTGAAGAATTTGAACTAAATGACATTGTAGCGCAAAGTAAATTAACATTTCATGATATAGCATCAATGCAATCTGGTTTAACTGCTTCAGCAGGAAAAGATTATATTATAAATTTAAATAATAGAAAGGAAATAATAAAAATATTCAGTAATATAAAACCTATTTATCCTGTGGGAGAAGGGTATTTTTCCTATCAATATGCAATAATTAGTATTATTGAAGAAATTATCGAAAATAAAACAAAAAAATCTTGGCAAAATTTTATAAAATCTTCAATATTTAGTCCTCTTAAATTATATAATACAGGAATAGATGTTCATAATCTAAATAACAAACTTAATGTAGCTTTCCCATATGATCAGTATAATAAGGAACTTTTATGGGAAAATTTTAAAATTAATGCTGCTGCAGGTTTCTATTCTAATTTAGAGGATATGGTAAAATGGCTACAATTTAATATGAAAGAAGGAAAGGTCGGTAAGAAACAGCTAATATCAATTGCTCAAATGCAAAAAATCCATAAAAAATATACTCCAATTAAGAATTTTGAAACTCAATTATTTAGAGACCAAAATATTTCATCAATTTACTATGGATATTTTTGGAAAACATTAGTTTACAGATGGAAGAATAAGGATATTACAATTTATGAGCATAATGGGAATTGCAACGGAATGTCATCAATAATTTCTTATATTCCAGAAAGAAACATAGGTATTATAGTATTATCAAATAAAGTTACACCAGTACCTGAAATGATAAGAAGCAAATTTATACAATATTTTAATTAAGTTAAATGACGAAAATAATTACCCTTTTTTTAATAATAGTAAATAGTTTTGTACTAACATGTTTTGCTGAAATTAATACTGATAATGATAATGATAGTAGAAAAGTTTATCTTAATAATATAGCTGAATATTTAGCGGGTATTAAAGGCGGAAATTCTGATCATATAAATTTAATGGATGAGCTGTGGAGTAAATATAAATATGATAATTTAGATAAATTACATGCTTGGCAGGAAAAAGAGATTGAACATACTTACCCAAAGTCATGTCATGTATTTTATCCATTTTCAGGTCCAGATATAGTGCATGTCCTCAGTTTTTTCCCGAGTTGTACAAAATATACTATGATAGGGCTTGAACCTGTCGGGAATATAAATAATTTAGATATATCTAAAATTAATCTTGAGGCACTTAGAACAGGATTATATTCATTACTTAAAAAAAGCTTTTTTGTAACACGCGAAATGTGGACAGATTTTAAATTACATAATCGTGGAGTAACCTTGCCATTAATTGCTCTTGTAAAACGCATGGGATACGAAATTGTTGAAGTAAATCCGATATATCTTGATAAAGAAGGCAATATTATCAATGTAATCCAAGGGCATAATAATGGCATTAAATTTACAATTAAAGCACCAGATAACGAGGAGTTTAAAGAGATATATTATTTCCGTGCTTCGGTTGCAAATAATAATGATACAATTATAAATTATCTTGAAAATCAAACAGATATTATAACTTATCTTAAAGCTGCGCAATATGCTTTGTTTAGTGCGGAATTTTCAAAACTTAGGAACCATATACTAAAGAAAAGCCAGATAATATTACAGGATGATTCAGGTATACCATATAAGTATTTTAATAATAGTAATTGGCAAGTAAATCTATATGGGAAATATAGTGGCCCCTATGGAGAAAGCTTTAAAGGATATATTCAACCCGATTTAAGCAACCATCTGAAAAATGTAAAATTTGAAACTTTACCTTTTAGTTTAGGATATGGTTACAAGAAAACTACTACTTTCTTAATGAAAATGGTGAAAAAACAACATAACACCATTTCTGATTTATAAATAATACTAGGAGTGGAAGGCGAAAGCGAGTGAGCATATAATAATATGTGACCAAGCCCCGAGACCACACCACGACGATGTAGAATATAAATGCGAAAGGGTGTAATATAAAATTATTTTTGACAGGTAGAACAAAAATAAGTCGCTCTGCCGGAATGCTTAGTTTTGATTATAGAGGCTAAACATACAATACAATTTTGATTATTCTTGCCGTATACAAAAAATTTATTTTGAAAATATCCTGGATCCCCAGATAAATTAACATAATCTTTTAAACTTGATCCCCCTGCTTCAATTGCATCATTTAAAGTTTCTTTAACTGCTAGACTAAGCTTTTTAAGCTCAGAATATGTAATAGAGCATGCAGGGCGATTTGGTGAAATGTTTGAACGGAAAAGACTTTCAGAGGCATAAATATTGCCAACTCCAACTAAAATCTTATTATCCATAAGAATTGATTTAACAGGAGTGTTTCTTTTTTTAAACTTATCTTGAAGATACTCTGGTGTGAGTTCATCTGTTAATGGTTCAATTCCTAATTTTAAAAATAAAGGATGAGAATTTATATTATTTACAGGAGCTATAGTTACTAATCCAAATCGTCTAGGATCATTTAGTACTAATTCATATCCATTATCAAGATCAATAATAACATGGTCATGTTTAATAATTTTATCTCTCTTGTTAATGTAACTTATGAATCTGCCACTCATCCCTAAATGAACAATTAAAACAATGTCTTCCAAATATATTTGTATATATTTAGATCTACGTTTAATATCAGTAATTATCTTACTAGTAAGTTTTTCACTAAAATCCTTGGGTATATCAATTCTAAGATTTGTTCTAAGAGCTATAGCCTGAGTTATTTTTTTGCCAAGGATTTCTTTTTTAAGTGCAATACAAATTGTTTCAATTTCAGGAAGTTCTGGCATTTCGATAATATATATATTATGGTAATTTTAAAATAATTAATAATTAATTTATAGTCAAATTAAATTATACTAAAAATATACAGATAAAAATTTTGCTGAATTTTTGTAATAGCTTAATTATAATGAGAAAAAAACAAATTTAGATTTCATCAAATGCAAGAATAATTATATGGATGATAAAGCAGATTTCGGTTTTAAGAAAATCGATAGAAATTTAAAACAGTCGCTTGTAGGTGAAATATTTTCTAGCGTTGCAAGTAATTATGATTTGATGAATAATCTTATGAGCTTAGGTATACATCATTTATGGAAAAAAGAAATGATTAAGGAATTGCCTTTAACTCAAGCTACGCTTTTGGATGTTGCCGGAGGAACAGGAGATATATCGACTCTGTATTATAATAAAGCTAAATCTAAGGGTAATAATCCTCACATTACAATATATGATATTAACTATAATATGTTAAATGTGGGTAGAGATAAATTAATCAACAAAAACATACATAATATTAATTTTGTATGTGGTAATGCTGAAATCTTGCCTTTTAAGGAAAATCATTTTGAATATTTTACGATAGCATTCGGCATACGAAATGTGACTAACATTGAAAATGCTCTTAAAGAAGCTTATAGAGTGCTTAAGCCAGGCGGGAAATTTGTTTGCTTAGAATTTTCGCATGTAAATAATGAATTATTATCTAGAATATATGACTTCTATTCATTTAAAGTTATTCCGACTATTGGCAAAATGGTAGCTCGGAATTCGGATGCATATCAATATCTAGTAGAAAGTATACGAAAATTTCCAAGGCAAGAAGAATTTGTAGATATGATAGCTAACGAAGGATTTAAAAAAGCTAAATATTATAATTTAACTGGTGGGATCACTGCAATATTTACTGCTTATAAAATATAATGTCAAATTTCTTTAGATTAATCCAAATAATTTGTATCTTATTTAAACATAATGCCATTTCAGTTATTTTCATAAGCTTAAATTTACCAGGAAAATCTCTATTTAAATTTTTTCAAACTAAAAAATCAAATAGAGGTAGGAACCTTGCTAAAGCATTTGAAGAGCTAGGCCCTATATATATTAAACTTGGTCAAACCCTTTCAACGCGTCCTGATATTGTAGGTGAAAATATAGCATTTGAATTATCTATGCTTAGAGATAAGTTACCACCCTTTGCAACAAAAGCTGCTATAGATATAATTGAATATGAATTAGGAGGGCAATTATCAAATCATTATTATGATTTTGATCCCCAACCAATTGCCGCAGCATCGATTGCACAAGTTCATAAAGCTACAACGCATAATGGGCAAAAGGTAGCAGTTAAAATACTTAGGCCAAATATTGAGGAAATATTTTCTAAGGATATAAAATTATTCAAATCTTTAGCTGCGTTAATAAATAAAAAATTTAAAAATTTTAAACGGTTAAAGTTAGAAGAAGTATTATTTACTTTTGAGCAAAGCATTATATTAGAGTTAGATTTAAGGTTTGAAGCAGCAGCGGCTAGCGAACTTAAAGAAAATCTTAAAAATGATAATGACATATATATTCCGAGTGTTGAATGGGATAAAACTTCTAAACGCGTTTTAACAATAGAATGGATAGAAGGTATTAAAATTGAAGACCATGAAGAAATAATTAAAAGAAAGTTTAACACTGAAAAGATTGCTGCTAATATTGCTATAAGCTTTTTCAATCAAGCGTATAGAGATGGTTTGTTTCATGCTGATATGCATCCTGGGAACCTATTAATAAATGAGAAAGGTCAAATAGTGCTTATTGATTTTGGTATAATGGGAAGGCTAGATAAGAAAACAAGAATTTATGTAGCCGAAATTCTGGATGGTTTTTTGAAAAGGGATTATTTAAGAGTGGCTAGAATTCATTTTAAAGCTGGGTATATACCTTCAAATCAGTCTTTAGAATTATTTGCTCAAGCTTGTAGATCGATTGGAGAGCCAATTGTAGGACTCCCTGTAAATAGAATATCAATAGCAAAATTACTGGCCCAGCTGTTTAAAATCACTAAAGATTTTTCAATGGAAACTCAGCCGCAATTGCTTTTACTTCAAAAAACTATGATGATGGTTGAAGGTGTAGGAACTATGCTTAATCCTAATGTGAACATGTGGCAATTGGCAGAGCCCTGGATTTATAATTGGGCCAAAAAAAATATTAGTTTTGATGCGAAATTTGTAGATACCATATCTGAAATTGCTGAAAATCTTTTTTATAATTACAAGGGGCAAAAGACTTCTGTAGAAGAAGTAATTTATTTACCTGTAAAAAATAATTATGTAAGTTACATTTTAATAGCTATTATATCTTCTTTATTTACAGTAATCTTTTTAAATTTTATCAGATAAATGCGCATAGTTTCATGGAATATTAATTCTATCAGAATTAGATTTAGTAATTTTATTAATTTGAAGGATAAGCTTGACCCTGACGTAATATGCCTGCAAGAAACTAAAGTTATTGATGAATTGTTTCCATATCAATTTTTTATTGATTTAGGATATATTCATCTGAAATTTTGTGGAGAAAAATCCTATAATGGTGTTGCTATAATTTCAAAATTTCCTTTGGACCAAATAATATGCCATAAATTTGCTCATGAAACTGATTGTCGACATATTTCTGCTATAGTTAATGGAGTAGAATTGCACAATTTTTATGTACCAGCAGGAGGTGATGAGCCTGACAGAAATATTAATCCAAAGTTTGATTTTAAACTCAATTATTTAGATCAAATGAATGAGTGGTTTTTAAAAGAACGCACTAGAAATCATAAAATGATTTTAGTCGGTGATCTCAATGTTGCACCGCTTGAGCAGGATGTATGGTCGCATAAACAATTACTCAATGTTGTAAGCCATACTCCCATTGAAGTAGAAAAATTATTAAGCTTAAAAAATGGTTTAGATTGGTGTGACACACATAGAGAGTTTGTTCCAAGTAATGAGAAATTATATAGTTGGTGGAGCTATAGAAATAAAGATTGGGAAAAATCAAATAGAGGTAGAAGACTTGATCATATTTGGATCAGCCAGAATTTAAGAACACAACTTTTAGATGCTAGAATTTTAAGAGAAGCGAGAAATTGGCCTAGCCCTTCTGATCATGTGCCAATATTTATTGATATAGTTTTATAAATTACTTTAACTTAAAAAACTATAATTTCCATTCTTCATTTATTAAACTAGTAAGAATATGATCTTCCCATTTGCCATTAATATATAAATATTTTAGGGCTATTCCTTCTTGTTTAAATCCTAAAGACTCTAACAATTTTGCACTTCGAGTATTATAGGGCAGATAATTTGCACTTACACGATGTAAGTTAAGTACTTCGAAAATATATTTGAGAGCAGTCTTAACAGCATTTTTCATTATTCCTAGGCCTTGATAGTTTTGATCAATTTTATATCCTAAAAAGCAAGATTGAAACACTCCACGAATAATGTTGCTAAAATTAATCATGCCTATTAGCTTTTCCTCTTCAAAGACTCCAAGGTAACAAGATAATCCTGCTTCAAAATCCGTTCGATTTTTGATTATTTTATTTTTCCAGTAATTGATATTAAAATGCTCATTTGTAATTGTTTCATAAGGAGCTAAATAAGTTTGATTATGTTTATAAAACCTCACACATTCATTAGCATCATTTTCTTCTAAAAGCCGTATATTGTAGTTGCTAAATTTTAGATTTGGGTAGTTATTTAATTGCATAATACATTTATACCTTATTCTATCTTCTTGAAGTTTTTCAATTTTGAAATCCAACTTTTTGTAAAAACCAATTGATTCATCATCTGTTTAAGCAATAATGCTTTTCAATTTATATCGTTCAATAATATGGTTAACTAACTTTTTGCCAAATCCTTGCATTTGGTATTTAGGAACTACTGCAATATGATTAATGATTGCATCTTGTTTAACTAATGTAATACCAGTTAATCCAACAATTTCTGAGTTGAATTTTATTCCTATTATATATTTGTTTGAAGCATGTACATAGGAATCAATTACTTGTGTCATTTTTTCGTCTGTTGGAAAACCAACTGCGAGTTTAAGAATAGATTGTAAATATAGATCTTGTTTAAGTTGGCTTTTTAATGATAAATAATTTAACATATTTTTTTGCTTTTATTTAGAAAAGATTTTTATAAAATGTTTGCAATGATTATTCTATAAATAAATTAGTATAAAATTTAAAAAACTTTTAGCTTTAGGAGGATATATGACCAAATTAATTAACAAAAATGTACTTATTACTGGGGCTAGCAGTGGCATCGGTAAGGCTACAGCTCTGGCGTATGCTGCAAAGGGTGCAAATATTGTATTAACTTATAATTCTCACGAGGAAGAGGCAAATACAATTGTTAAAGAAATTGAAGCTAAAGGAAGAAAAGCGAAGGCTATTAAAATAGATTTCAGTACTTCCAATTCGAAAGCCTTAGAGCTACTGCTTAAAGAAGCTATTGAATATTTAGGTGCAATAAATGTTTTAGTAAATAATGCGGGTATACTTATTGTAAAAGATTATGAAAAAACAGATGAAGATGAGCTAGATAAAATATTACAAGTGAATGTTAAAACTCCTTATTTCCTTACTCAGCATTTTGTAAAATATTCAATGGAGCAGATAAAAAAAATAGATAATTACGGAAGGCCTAAAGTAATTGTTGTATCTTCAATTAGTGATAAAGTACATGTACCGGATCTGGAAACATATGATTTAACAAAAGGGGCTTTAACAAGCTGGGCTGAAGCTATAGCTTTAAAATATGCAAAAAATATTAATATAAATATTGTAGCTCCGGGCTTAATAAAAACTGGCTTAAATGAATCACTACATACTCCAACTGGAAGTAAAGAGGAAAAAATTACAAAGGAAGCTCAATGGACTGATATAGTTAAAAAAATTCCTAGTCAAGAAGTATATTCTACTGAGGATATTGTAGATATAATGATACTCCTTGCTTCTGATAAAAGTAGGGGAGTAATAGGCTCAAGAATTGTTTGGCCTGATGGGGGAAGGAGTCTAGGGCCTATTTAAGATATAGACTTAATATCTTATTACATGTATTTACTTACTATATTTATACTATGAATATCTAAATTGCTAATTACAAAATTAAGGAGTAACTTATGTTTAGTAAGCCAATTTGTTACAATATGTCCGAGAAAGTTAAAGATATTGCCCTTATAAGCTTAGTTACATTAATGTATATAGCTTTATGCGCTGAAGCTGATATGTATGTCCCATCTTTTCCTCAAATGATTAAATATTTTGGTATAGAAGAGAATAAAATCCAGTTAGTTCTTAGTATAAATTTTGCAGGGCTTTGTATAGCAGGTTTAATCGCAGGGCCCCTTTCTGATAGTTACGGAAGAAGAAAACTGTTAGTTTGGGGTTTGTTACTCTTTGTTATCAGTAGTTTAGGATGCGTACTAGTCGATAACTTTGAGTTAATGTTATTTTGGCGGCTTTTACAAGGACTTGCTGCATCTGTACCAATGGTAGTTGCAGGAGCTATGTTTTTTGATAAATATACTGCACAAAAAGCAGGTCAATTAGTTGGCGTTATTAATAGTGTAATATCTGCTTCAATGGCAGGAGCTCCGATTATAGGTGCATGGATTAGCCAAATATTCAACTGGCGAGCAAATTTTATAGTGATATTAGTTCTAGCAATAGTTACATTTATAGGAACTATATTTTTTATTGAAGAGACTTTAGCAGAAGAAAGAAGAAAATCGTTCAGTTTAGTAGGTATTTGTAAAGACTATTTTAAATTATCTAAAAGCTTAAAATTTATGGGTTATAGTCTAATTGTAAATTTCTCCTTTATTGCAATAGTAGTATATATATCAAATCTATCAGTTATCTTTATAAACCATATGAATATGGATCTAAAAGAATTTAGCTATTACCAAGCCTCTACTATGGGAACTTTTATTATATTTGCTTTATTTTCTATTAAGCTCATCGGTAAAAAAGGAATTGATTACACAAAAAATCTTGGCAGCGTTTTAGCGTTTATAGGTGCTATAGGAATGTTTTATGTTAGTCAAGCTGCTGAATCAAATGTTAATTTTATATGCGTATCAATGGCTTTTATTGCAGCAGGCGGAGCTATGATGGCTGGTACATTTGGTATGAAGGCGCTCGAAGTGTTTCCAGGCATGAACGGTACTGCTATGGCTATGATGACAGCTGTTAGGCAATTACTTGCCTCAGGACTTGTAATATTATCAGAAATCTATTTTGATGGAACTATAGTACCCGTAGCTTTGATTATTTCAGCTTACGGGGCAGTTTCTGTAATATTTTATATTGTAATATTTTTAAATGATAAGAATAAGTCAATTATAAAAGCATGAATTTGGCTCAGATATGAATATTGATACAAGAAACTTATTCCGCTTTATCATAAGCTTCATTAAGCCTTATAAATGGCAAATGATTACCATGACTTTTACGGCTTTTTATTGGGCGTTTGATATGTCTATGAGGCCATTAATTATTAAAGTTATGCTTGATAAGATTTCAAAAACTCAATCGGATAATTCTTTTTTTCTTCAAGAAATATTACCATCAGCTCTTGCTTATATAGCACTCGGAATTGGTTTAGCTATAATTTTTAGAATATATGATTATGCAAAGCTGAAAATGGTGCCTCCTATGCAAGCAAATATTTGGAGTACTATATTTAATTATCTTGCAGATCATTCCTATGGCTATTTCCAGAATCAATTTGCAGGCAGCTTTGCAAGTAAAATTGGGCAGATGGCTCAAGCAGTAGACAATCTTATTACTTTTGTTATGGAGCATTTGCTGCCTAGACCATTAGCATTAATTATTGCTTTAGCAACTATGTATATAGTGCATCCTTTATTTTCATTTACACTTTTTTTGTGGTCAATTTTCTTTTTAATTGTTACATGGTTAATTTCTAAAAATACTGCTATTTATTCATCAAATTTATCTAATGCGCAAAGTAATTTAACAGGAACATTAGTTGATATTTTAGGCAATATTTCAACAGTCAGACTATTTGCGCGTAAAAACTTTGAAAGTAATATTTTAAATAGTGAGCTTAGTAATTGTGTAAATAAAGACAAAAGATTGCAATTTCATATGTTAAAAATAAGAACTGTGCAATCCTCTATGGCTATGGCTTTATCAGCAATAATGTTAGCAATACTAATATATATGAAGATACAAAATCTTGTTTCTGCTGGGGACTTTGCTTTAATTCTAATACTGACTTGGCAAATTTCAGACAATATTTGGTATTTATCTAATCATTTAGTAGCGGTATCTAAAGATATTGGTAAATGCAGACAAGCATATTTAATTATGACTACTCCGCATGAGATTATTGATAAATCTTATGCTAGCAAACTGCAAGTGACAAATGGTAAAATAGAATTTAGAAAAGTAAGTTTTAAATATAAGAAAAGTGAGCTTCTTTTGGAGAACCAATCAATTATTATTAAGGCGGGAGAAAAAGTAGGTCTAGTTGGATATTCTGGAAGTGGTAAAACGACATTTGCAAATTTAATTGTTAGATTGTTTGATACTGATTCAGGCGGTATTTATATTGATGGACAAAATATTTCTGATGTAACGCAAAAATCTTTACGGGAAAATATCAGCTTGATTCCACAAGATCCAATATTATTTCACCGGTCACTTAAAGAGAATATACGATACGGAAGGTTAGATGCTACAGATGAAGAAATAATACAAGCAGCTAGATTTGCTTATGCACATGAGTTTATTATGGAGACTCCTGATAGCTATGACACGCTTGTCGGTGAAAGAGGAATAAAACTTTCAGGGGGACAAAGGCAAAGAATTGCAATAGCTAGAGCAATAGTAAAAAATGCCCCTATTTTAATTCTTGATGAAGCAACAAGCAGTCTTGACTCATTTACTGAACAATATATTCAGAATAGTCTAAAAATATTTATTCAGAATAAAACTGTAATAGCTATTGCGCATAGATTATCAACTATCCTAAGCATGGACAGAATACTTGTATTTGATAAAGGAGCTATTATTGAAGATGGTAAACATGAAGAAATTTTAGCAAAAGGAGGTTTATATTCAAAATTATGGAACATGCAAACTAATGGATTCTTACCTAAAGAAGAAAGCTGATTAATTATAAAAATGCGAAATAATATTGTAATATGCTTAGGAAATTTGAATGGTAAAGGAGTTTATGCAAATAGAGACTTTAAGGCTGGTGAAATAGTAATTAAATATAATTTAAAGCCTTTGTCTGAAGAAGAATATACAAAATTGCCAGAGTCAGAAAAATCATTTACTCATAAACGATTAGATCAAATATACCTTTATTTGGAGCCTGAACGATATGTTAATCATGCTATCAATCCTAATACTCACCAGGATTTTGTAATACAAGCTGATATAGCGCTTTGTAATATTATGAAAGGTGAAATGATTACAAGTAACGCAATGAAAGACGAGGTATCTAGCTTAGTTGAGTTCTATAAATATTCGGCTGGAATTACAGTAAACCCTAATAAATCATTTAAGCCTATTTCTAATTTGACACAGTATGAAAATAATATATTTAGTATATACGGAAAGCATGCTGGTACGAAATGGCTAAAATATTTGCCAGAATTAATTAGCAAAATATCAATAAAATATAACCTATCTACGTTGAAGCCTCTTAATAATTTAAGTTATAATTATGTATTAGAAGGATTTCAAAATTACAAACCTGTTATTGTAAAAATTAGCATCGATATTGAGGCTATGAAATGTGAAGCAGCTGCGATTGAGACTTTTGAGAATTACGGCGGAGTGAAGTTATTAGCAGAAGAAAAGGGCCTATTAATTTTAGAAAAAATTACTCCAGGCAATACATTAAAATCTTATTTTCCAAATAAAGATAAAGAGGCGCTTCAAATAGTGTGTAACTTAATTGAGAAATTTCATAAAGTGCCATTGCCACAGTTTAATCAGTTTCCCAATGTAAAGGATTGGTTGCGTGCGCTTGATCAAGATTGGGATATACCAAATTATTATCTTGAAAAAGCTAAGGTATTGCGTGACCAATTACTTTCAACTGCTGATAAAGAATTTCTTCTTCATGGAGATTTGCATCACGATAATATTTTATATGATGGCTCAAACTGGGTAGTGATTGATCCGAAAGGTATAATAGGTCCAGCTGCATATGAACTTGGTGCATTTATCCGCAATCCAATACCTGAGTTATTAAATAACGAAAATGTAAAAGATATTATAGAAAGTAGAATTAGTAGCTTTTCTACAATACTAAATATGCCTTACAAAAATATTCTTTATTGGTGTTATATGCAAAATATACTTGCTTGGATTTGGGCATTAGAAGATGGAAATGAGTCAGAATATTTTAAAGAATTATCAGTAATATTTGATAGTTTATCTATATAGTACCATTTCTCATTAATATTACTAAGTCGTCGTAAGTAGGGTGTAAAGCTTGGTCACATATTGTATATATGCTCACTCGCTTTCGCCTTTCGCTCCTAGTATCAATGAGAAATGGTATAATAAATTACAGTTCGGAATTTTAATGGAAATTCTGAAACTGTAATCATATTCTTAAGACATATATTGATAGTCATCCATTGGAGGTGCTGAAGGTTCAGCAATATAATCTGGATTATAAGGAGGTAAGTCATTATAATATTCTTCTTCCATAGATGGTGCAGAAGGTACATAATTATTCATATGATTGAACTTAGAATTTGAAGATGATTCAGTTTTAACTTTTTCTAAATTTATATATATAGTTTCAACAGTGCTAACAGGCTCTTCTTCATATATATCATTTGCATAATTATATTTTAACCAATTAAGATTGCTATGTGTGTTAGGAGTTGGGTTATGTTCTGCTTTCCAGTAGCTTTCCAATGTGTAAGTTGGTTTGGAAATAATTTCATCAACCGCATAATCTGCAGCAGAAATTTTATTACTAATATAATCTTTATAAGTGTGCCCTTTAATATCTGTGATATTAGTCTTAGCTCCAGATTTAATTAAAGTTTCTACAATTTCAGTATTACCTTCCTTAGCAGCAATATGAAGAGGACTCGTGCCAGTTAATTCCGGCACTTCTACAAATAATTTTTTTATAGGGCGTACAAAACTTTCATATGCCCATTCTCCCCAACCGAGTTTTGGACGAATTAACTCATTTACATCTGCCCCTTTAGATATAAGCAATTTTGTTAATTCTAAATTGTTATTCCTGCAAGCAATGTGAAGAAGATCTTCTGATTGATTGTTATATCTTGTTGGAATTTTAGCTCCATAGTTAAATAATAAATTAGTCATATCAACATTATTATTCTGAACGCTAAATTCAATAGCTTGTTTTTCATGAGTTATTCCTACAGGATTAGCTCCTAAATCCAAACAAATCCTTGCCATTGTTAAATCATTTTCTATCACATAACCAATAAGTGAATGGTCAATTGTACTCGAAATTGAATCAAAAAATTTATGTAAATTGATAATTTCTTTAGCTTCATAAACAAGATTATTATTCTTAATTTTTTCTGCTAAATTATTATGCCTGTCAAAATTATTATAATATTCAAGAAAACTGAAACTCTCTTTATCAGTGTTGGCATCATTTATAACATGTTTTAAATTACTTATTAATATATTCCCACCTGCAAAATAACTAATTTTAGAAAATGCTTCAATTAAGTTATCTTTTTTCTTATTAAGCGCTATGATCTCTCTCAAATTATTATCTATTTTTGACATATCACATACATCATTTATAAAATTATTCTCAGCTTCAGAAATTGCTCCTACAAATAATTTCTTTAAGAAGCCTAAAGTAGATTCATTGTCTTTAGATACAGATTTGCTAATATGTTCGCTTATTATATTTAGGTCATTTTTAAGTATTGGATCAATATTATTATAATTTTGGTTAAGAGTTTTCAAAATTTTATTATTTAATTCAACAAATTTTTGATTTAATGTATTAATTTCTTTTTCTATAGTATTAATGCGTTGACTTTGATAATTTTGGTAAAATTTATTTAATTTTTTCATTATATATTTCCTAATATTTATTATAAAATTTTCTGTATGTTACAAATGCTATAATAATTTGTCAACAAATAAATCTATATGTAATAATTTTGCATTTATAATTTAAAATCTTTAGATTTATTTAAGAGCAAATTTCTATAAATTTGAAAAATTAATTGCATATTATATCTAAAGAAAATATAAGTGATTTATGAAAAAATATGATTCAATATTTCACTTATTTTTAGCAATTTGTACCATCCTATTTATGGTTTGGTCGAAATATGACTGCTTAGATCATTTTATATGGTGGCTTGAAGCTGCAGCAGTTATAATTGGCCTGCCTATTTTGATTATAACATATAATAAATTCCCTCTTACTAACCTATGTTATATATTAATTTGGACCCATGGTCTTATACTTTTAATTGGTGCGCATTATACTTATGAAAAAGTGCCATTATTTGATTATTTCAAATTTGAGTTTTCATTAAGTAGAAATTATTTTGACAGAGTAGGCCATTTCTTTCAAGGGTTTGTACCAGCAATAATTACACGAGAATTGTTAATTAGAACCTCTGCCCTAAAAAACGGCAAATGGCTTTCAACACTTATAGTAATGTCTGTTTTAGGAATTAGTGCATTATACGAAATATTTGAATGGATTGTAGGTGATTTTACAGGTGAATCAGCAGCAGGATTCTTAGCGTTGCAAGGAGATATATGGGATACTCAAAAAGATATGGTTTTAGCAGGAATAGGTGCAACATTGTCATTATTATCGTTAGGTAGAATTCATGACAAACAGCTTAGCAAATTGAAAAGTTAAATAAAAATAATTTTCTTATTAAGTTAACAATATTTAATATTATCATTGACAGAAAGGTTAGTTTAAGTTAATATTTGACAACAAAGTTAACGTTTTAATAAACAAGGTAAGTTATGTTTAAAAATACTAGAGCGCTAAGTAATTTTCTAGATGATACAATTTATAATATTATAAGCACTGTATCTTCAGTAGTTCCAAGAATGTTTATTGAGGGAGTAAAATATGGGAAATTTGTATCACGCAAAATTAATGGCCAATCCCCAAACTTAACACGAGGTTTATTAGGATATTCGACTGGTTTACTGGCAGGTGTAGCAGGTGGGACTATACTTGGCGGAGCTAAGCAATTATTAGATTTTGTAGAATGTGAAGCAGATGTAGTTTATGATTCTATACAATGTGTATTAGGGAAAGAGACTAATGTTGGGGATTCCTTTGCAAACAGTAAGTTGATTTATGATTTAATCTCAAGTCCTGTAAAAAATAGTCATTTTTTAATTAAATGGCCAATTTGTTTATTTGCAGGCATTTTCTCAGCAGTTTTATCACCTGCTACAATGGTTTTTACTCAACTATCTAAAATATGCTATGGTTTAGCTAATTTTAAGGATTATAAAGTTGATGATTTTTCCGAGTCTACTTATCTTCGCTCTGGGAATAAATTTGAAACAATAAATAATATTGCATACGCGCCTTTTAAAGCTATAAGCGGGACTATATATAATATCATAGGTTCTGTAAAATCAATACCTTCGATTATGGTTGAAGAAGCTAAAATATTTTACCGTAAAGGTGATTTTTCCAAAAAAGATTCGTATGGAATTACAAAATTGGCTGGCATTCTTACGGGTGTGTTATTTGGAGGATACGGATTAATTAGAGGAGCAATTGATGGGGCTTTGGATACATTAGAGTATCAAGTTGTACTAGTAGAAGAGTTATGCGAGCGTTTAGGGGGAAAAAGAAAATTTGCAACAAGTCTTTTTAAAAATACTTCATATGTAGGATCATTTGAAAGGTTTTTAGATAGCTTCAAAGATAAAAAAACATTTAAAGAAAAAGTAGGTGCTGCTATAGAATACATAGAAACAAAAGAATTTAGAGATGAAGCATTGTGGGATTGGAAAAAAGCATCATTGGCTCCCCAAAAGAAAACATTTTCAAAGTTTTTGAAAGAAAATCCTAAAAGTGCAGGTTTTACAGTAGGTTTATAATTAATAACAAAAGTTAGGAGTTTAAGGCTTAGCTTTTGAACTATTTGGATCTAATGTATTTTTTAAAGATTAATACTCTAGACAAATAATTTATAATTTATATAATGCACATTATACAAATTATATAAGGAAATAAAATGAAAATGATTGTCGTTGTTTAAAGCAAAAAATTAGGTTTTTTAGTAACTCTTAAAAATAAGGGGATACTATAATTTCGCTTAATTTTTGTATTAAATAATGGGATTTTTATGACAAATATTTCATTGCCTTTTATATGGCTCATTACACTTATTGTGGGTTTGCCACAATTATCTGAAACAGTTTATACACCATCTTTACCTGATATAGCGTATAGTCTCCATGCTTCTGAAGAAATGGTGGAATTCACACTCACCATTTATCTCTTAAGTTTTGCTATCGGTACATTGTTTTGGGGAAAATTATCGGACAAATTAGGGCGCAAGCCTTGTATATTAGCAGGTATGGTCATCTATATAATAGGTAGTGCTGGGTGCTACTTGTCAGACTCAATTCAAATATTAATGGTTGCAAGGTTCATTCAAGCGTTTGGAGGTAGTATTGGCAGTGTGCTTGGTCAAGCAATATGTAGAGATGCGTTCCATGGGCCAAAGCTTGGGCAAGCCTATTCAATAATTGGAAGTAGTCTTGCTATATTCCCTGCAATTGGTCCCCTAGTTGGAGGATTGATCGCTGAAAATTTTGGTTGGCAAAATATATTCTTGTTTTTAGTTATATTTGCAATTGTATTAGGATTGTTAATAGCTAAGTATTTACCTGAAACTCATAATATTACAAATAGAATACCAATTTCTATTTTGGATGTAGCACTAAAGTTAGTAAAAGATAAAAATGTAATTGGTTTTGGCTTAATTGTTGCTGCTTGTAACGGTATTACTTTCAGTTACTTTGCAGAGGGATCATTTTACTTAATTGAGATTTTAGGTTTTTCGCCAAGTAGTTATGGATTTAGCTTTATATTAATTGCAGTTAGTACAATGTGTGGAGGAATTTTTTCAAAGAAATTGCTCACTAGTCATCCTGCCCAAACTGTTATGAAATATGGAATTTTCATTGTTATTACAAGTAATGGGATTTTCAGCAGTTTTATAATACTGAATTCACATGTTTGGCCTGCACCAATATTTTTAGTAATTACCATTTCGATATTATGCCAAATGTGCAATATGTTTGGAGTATGTATGGCAACTAGTAATGCACTTGCATTAGCCCTAGTGGATTTCAAATGGTGTATAGGAGCTGCCTCAAGCTTATTCGGATTTTTCTATTATACATTGATTTCTTTATTTACGTTTGGAATGGGGTACTTACATAATGGTACTTTGATTCCTATGCCTCTTTATTTTTTAAGCATTAGTATGTTTATGGTAATTGTAAGAAAAACTTTACTAACTAAATTATACCAAGTCCCATAAATAAAGCTAAGTTTTTAGTATAATTAAAATTTAAAATAGATTTTTGTTGAAATTTTTGTTCTATTGTATTAGTATAGTAATACAATAGAACAAAAAGGATAATATGGAAAACGAAAATCAAGAGGCAATATATGATTTGTGTAATGCTTTTCTTAAGCTTGAAAATCAAAAAGAAGCATATAGTTTTTTAAAAGATTTATGCACTCCTCAGGAAATGTATACTCTTGCTGAAAGATGGCGTGTATGTAAGCTTTTAAATAAAGGAAACTTATCTTATAGAAAAATTAGTGAAATTACAGGCGCTAGTTTAACTACAATAGGAAGAGTAGCAAGATTTCTAAAAGATGAACCTTACAACGGCTATCAAAAAATATTAACAAAAATAGAAAACGAGGATTAAAATGAAAAGAATAATATTGTTGTCATTATCACTAATATTGTTAGTAACAAATGCTAAGGCAGAAGAAATTGTAAAAAAAGTCTATATCAATCAGTTTGTCCAACATCCTGCATTAGATGCTACTACTAAAGGAATTATTGATGGATTAGGACAAAGCGGTTATAAGCAGGGCAAAAATTTAGATTTAAGAATAGAATCAGCGCAATCAAATTCTGCATTGGCTGCACAAATTGCCAGCAAATTTATTAATCAAAATCCAGATATTGTTGTAGGTGTAGCGACTATTTCAGCTCAAAGCTTTATAAAATATACATTGAATAATAAAGCAAAATTAGTATTTAGTTCAGTAACAGATCCATTGGCTGCAGGTTTAATCAAAAATATCAACCAACCAAGTAATAATACTTCAGGTGTATCAAATTTTGTAGAGTTAGAACCCCAAATTCAGCTTTTTAAGAAAATACAGCAAAATATTAAGCAGATTGGTTTCATATATAATCCAGCAGAAATAAATTCTGTAAGTCTAATAAAACAATTAGAAGAAATATGTCCACGACTAGGAATAAAATTAGTTTTGCAAGCAGTTAGTAAAACCTCTGACGTTCCGCAAGCTGCAACTAAAATTTTAAATAATGTTGATGCAATCTTTATAAGCAATGACAGCACGGCTTTATCGGCTTTAAAATCAATTGTTGTTGCGGCAAATAAAGCAAAAAAACCAGTCTATGTAAGTGATACTGATGCGGTAGAGTTAGGTGCATTAGCGGCGCTTGGACCGAATCAATATGAAATAGGCATACAAACAGCTAAAATTATTACTAGAGCTTTAAAAGGCGAGGATATAGGCAATATAGCTGTAGAATTTCCACATAAAACAGAATTATATATTAATGAAGATGCTGCTAAAATTTTGGATATCAAAATTCCAGATGAAATTAAATCTGAGGCAGTAAAAATAATTAGTAATAATAAGGATATATAATGAATTTTAATGAGATTATCCTCGGAATAGAGATGGGGCTTATATATGGTATTGTTGCAATCGGAATATATATTACTTTTAGGATTATTGATTTTCCAGACCTTACATGTGATGGTAGTTTTGTTCTAGGTGGCGCAGTAACGAGCACATTAATAAAAGCAAATTGTAACCCATGGGTTGCGCTAATTATAGCTATGGTGAGCGGAGGAATAGCTGGGTCGGTAACAGGGGTACTTCATGCATATTTTAAGGTAACTGATCTACTGGCAGGAATATTAGTAGGTTTTATGTTATACTCAGTGAATTTATATATAATGAATAATACTCCAAATATTGTATTGATACAATCGAAGACAATATTTGAGGATTTTAATATAATAATGGTGGTATCTATAATAGCAGGATTAATTTGTATATTATATAACTACCTTTTGATAACAGATTTTGGACTAGCTTTAAGAAGTGTTGGTCAAAATAAAAAGCTTGCCCGAAATAGTGGATTAAATGTCCAAGCTTTTGTAATAATCGGTTTAATTTTAAGTAATGCCCTTATTGCCTTAAGTGGGGCAATTTTTACACAACATCAAAGATTTGCTGATGTTGGAAGTGGTGTTGGGACAGTAATTGTTGGATTGGCCTCAGTTATGATTGGAGAAAAAATTTTACCTTACAGGTCAATCATGGTTCAGCTTATCAGCTGTTTGCTAGGATCAATAATATATAGATTATTAATCAGTTTTGCACTTCACAGTGAAGTTTTAGGATTAGAAACGCAAAATCTAAACTTACTTACAGGGATAATGGTAATTATGGTTATGTATATGTCAAGGAAAAGAGCATGCTAATTTTAGAAAATATCGATTTAACTTTAAATAAAAATTCAAAACTTGAATATCCAATATTTAAAAATCTTAATCTAAAGGTTGAAAAAGGTGAGTTCATAATCATCATCGGGGGGAATGGTGCAGGCAAATCAACTTTATTGAATATAATTTCCGGAAATTTACGACCAGATTCAGGAAAAATAAAGCTTGATAACCGGGATTATACCGGAGCCTCACAAAGCTTAAGGACAAATTTTATTACAAAAGTTATGCAAGACCCTAAAATTGGAACTATAGAGAATATGACTATCCAAGAAAATATGGCACTTGCCTTAAAACATGGTGAAAAAAGAGGCTTTAGTCTTGCTATAAATAGTATGCGTATTGAGTTATTTAAGCAAAAGCTTTCTTTGCTTAACCTAGGTTTAGAAAATAGATTGAATGAATTAGTTAGCAATTTATCAGGGGGACAAAGACAAGCCCTTAGTTTAATTATGGCAATAATTATTAATCCTAAAATTTTACTTTTGGATGAAATTACAGCGGCGTTAGATCCTAAAGCAACTGAAAATATAATGGAATTAGCTAATAAAATTGTTCGAGAAGAAAGCTGTACTTGCATCATGATTACACATAATATGAAACATGCAATCAAATATGGAGATAGGATGCTTATTTTAAAAGATGGGCAACTTTTAAAAGAATATTCTAATTTAGAAAAAGAAAGGTTAGATATCGCGTACCTTTATTCGGAGTTCTAATATTAGGTCATGTTAAGTTTTCAATTTTAAAGATAATTTTGTTGTCATTTTTATCCTCAAATCCTCACATACATCCACGTGTGCTGAGGTTTTCCGGTTAAAAACCCCTAAAACTTACCTCTTAAACTAGAAAACTTAACATAATCTAGCTAACTTCAATTTTATTTACACCTTTCAATGCTTCTATATCTGAAATTTTATTTACAGAAAAGCAAAATTCTTCACTAACTTCAATATCAATTTCCTTGTCTGAAAGAATAATTGTAAAATTTAACTTTGTATTCAGAGGTCCATTATCTGCAGTTAGTATATTTCTTATTGTTACGATTGAATTTGAATTATCAAGCCAAATCCTTAAATTTATTTTTTTATTAATAAGATATTCTTCTAAACTTAAAATTGATTGGGCCATTATTCTTACCCCACCTTCATCTTTACGAACTTCAGCTTGAATAAATAAGGGTTTTAACCCATCTAATAATTCACGAGCAGAAAGTAATATATTGTCATCATAAATAGCAATACTAAATATCCCAGCAGGATCGGATAATTGTGCTTGGACATACCTTCCGCGAGGTGAACTTCTTGTTTTTGTAGATATTGATACTGCAGCAAGTTTGACTATTGAGCTTCCTTCAATCAGTTCGTGTTTTAAATAGTTAGAGTCTTTAATACCTAGAATTTTGAGATAATTTTTTATATCATTTAAGGGGTGATCAGTTAAATAAAATCCTAATGCCTCACATTCAAGCGATAGGCGTTCATTTTTATTATAATCCTCGGTTTTTACTAATTGAGGCATAGTTTGTTTTAAAGATTCTAAAGAACTAAATAAACTAATTTGATTACTATTACGTTCTTTAGTATTGTCAGTATTGTATCTAGTAATTATCTCAACTGATTCTAATAATTGTTTTCTATTAGAGTTTAATATGTCAAATGTTCCAGCCTTAATTAAATTTTCTAACTGTCTTTTATTTAGAATTTTACTATCTATTCTATTTGCAAAATCGAATATATCTTTAAAGTGACCATTGTTTTTACGTTCAATTGTTAAATCTTCCATTGCGGAAATACCAACATTTTTCAACGCTCCAAGTCCATACCTAATAGCCTGTTTGCCTTTAATTGTCTCAATACTAAATATTGAATTAGAATAATTAATATTAGGAGGTAAAATTTCAATACCCATATTGTGGGCTTCCTCTTTAAATACATTGATTTTATCAGTATCATTGATATCAAGATTCATAGAAGCAACAATAAATTCTACTGGATAATTTGCTTTAAGATAAGCGGTTTGATAAGAAATCATCGCATATGCTGCGGCATGAGATTTGTTAAAACCATAACCGGCAAACTTTGCTACTAAATCAAAAATATTACTTGCATGAACTTTATCTACGCCTTTTTTAACAGCTCCTTCGACAAACATTTCGCGTTGGGCATCCATCTCAGCTTTAATTTTTTTACCCATTGCACGGCGTAAAAGATCTGCTGCACCCAAAGTATAGCCTGCAAGTACTTGGGCAATTTCCATTACTTGCTCCTGATAAATTATAACTCCGAATGTTTCCTTTAATATATGCTCAAGACTTGGATGTAGATAATCTGGTTCCTCAATCCCATGTTTGCAAGCAATATAGGTGGGTATATTATCCATAGGACCTGGTCTATAAAGCGCTCCTAAGGCAATAAGATCTTCAATAACGTCAGGTCGCATTTTGCGAAGTGTATCCTGCATGCCAGGACTTTCAAATTGGAATATACCAACAGATAACCCTTTAGCAAGTAATTCATATGTTTTTTTGTCATCTAAAGGAATAGTTGTTATGTCAATTTGATCACCGCTAACTGCAATTAATTTACACGTATTAGATATAGTTGTTAAAGTTTTTAAACCTAAAAAATCGAATTTAACTAACCCTGCTGCTTCAGCATATTTCATTGAATATTGCGTAACGAGCATACCAGTTTTAGGGTCGCGACAAAGAGGAACAATTTCAATTAATGGTTTGCCAGCTATTATTATGCCTGCAGCATGGGTAGAAGTATGCCTGTTCAAGCCTTCAAGTTGTAATGCAATAGATAAAAGTTTTGCAATTTGCTCATCTTCAGCTTTAGCTCGCCTCAGTGCCGGTTCCATTTCAATCGCTTGACTAAGAGTTACAGGATTTACGGCGTTAAATGGTACCATTTTAGAAATTTTATCAACTTGACCATAAGGCATTTGTAAAACTCTGCCAACATCTCTTATTACAGCGCGAGCTTGTAATTTTCCGAATGTAATGATTTGCGCTACTTGTTCTTTCCCGTATTTGTCCTGTACATAATTGATAACTTCGTCACGTCTATCCTGACAAAAATCTATATCAAAATCAGGCATTGAAATACGTTCAGGGTTTAGAAATCTTTCAAATAATAAATTGAATCTAAGTGGATCAAGATCAGTTATTTCTAGACACCATGCGACTAATGAACCTGCTCCAGAACCCCTTCCTGGACCAACAGGTATATTGTTTTTTTTGCTCCATCTTATAAAATCCGATACTATTAAAAAATAGCCTGGGAATTTCATTTCTATAATTACTGAAAGTTCAAAATCTAACCTTTCATAATATTTTGTTTTTACTTCTTCCCTGTGGCTTGGATCGATATTTTTGTAAATTATATTTTCAAGTTTCCGGTTTAACCCTTCATAAGCTAAATATTTGAATTCTTCAATTTCAGTTTTATTAGAAGAAACTTCAAAATTCGGAAGCATAGGTTCATGTTCTTCAGATTTTACTGAGCATCTCTCTGCTATTAGTAATGTATTATTTATTGCTTCAGGTAAATCAGCAAATAAATTACACATTTCTCTTTGTGACTTAAAATAATATTCGGTGTTAGTCTTTTTTCGATCATCTTCACTAATATATCTACCTTCAGCAATGCATAGAAGTGCGTCATGCGCCTCATACATATTTCTTGTTGCATAAAAAATATTATTTGTTGCAACAAGAGGGATGTTATATTTATATGCAAGATTGAGTATTGATTCTTCAATGCGATCTTCTTCTTCTATATTATGCCTTGATATTTCAATATAAAAATTATCTTTAAATATGTTATTTAGTTTAACTAAAACTTCTTCAGCTAATTTTTCTTTACTTTCAAGTATTAAACGATCAATAGCTCCCCTTAAGCCGCCCGATAAAGCTATAATGCCTTCTGAATGTTCTTTGAGCAGGGAAATAGTGACATGAGGATAAGGGTTATTATTATCTAAAAAAGATTTACTTACTAATTTTAAAAGATTTTTATAACCTATATCATTTTTTGCAAGCAGTAAAATTTCATAAAATTCAAAATTTTTAGTAAATTTTGCTTCATTTTCTTCTATATCGAATTTTAATATAGTGCCAATTATCGGCTTAATGCCATTATTTGTACAAGCTTTAGAAAACTCTAATGAGCAAAAAAGATTCCCAGTATCAGTAAGAGCTACTGCTGGCATTCTATTTTTTATACAGAGATCCATTAAATCATCTATTTTTATAGCTCCTTCAGATAATGAATAGGAACTATGAGTACGTAAATGGATAAAATTATAAGGGTGCATCATTTACTGTATTGGTAAGTGAAAGTAAATTCAATATAGTTTCATATTGTTTATCTAAAGATTTTTCGCTTTTTTCAAGCATGTCTTTCTCATAGTTATTCAAATCAATATCCACTATATGATCAAATGTATTTTTTGTGAATTTTGCCATTCTTCCTATAGCTCGTTTTCCATCCCAAACAGAACAAGGTATAATAGCCTCTGCCTTGCTGTTAATTTCTTCAATCATATACATTACTGCATGAGCTGGTCCCATTATAGAAGAGGCTCCTGTAAGTTTTATAATATCGTTTCCTCTTAAAATTGTATGTTCAGCTATATAATCAATTTGTTCTTGACTTGCAAAATCAGAAAGAGGTCGTCCGTCAATAAACACGCTACTAATTAAAGGCACCATGCTAGGGCCATGTTCGCCAATAGCTATAGCTTCAATGGATGCATTCTGAAGAGTAGGATGATGCTCTACTAAAAATTCTTTTACAAGGTTCTTTAGTCTCATTGAGTCAATATAAGAAACTCCAACAATTTTTTTTGATATTTCTGTAACTGGTTTAGCAGTTTTTTCAGCTATTTTTTCAATTAAATATTGAGTCAAAGAATCTACCGGATTCGAAATAATTAAAGTTAAAAATGAAGGATTGTCTATCAGAAAATCAATATATGTGTGAATGATTTTTGCATTTTTTCCAGCTAGTTCTTCTCGTGTTTCTTCAGGATTGGTACGCTTAGCTCCAGCAGTAATAACTAAAAAAGTAGATGTCTTTAATTCATTTAAGTCAGATGTAAGTTTTACAACACCACAGCCTGGCAATTGAAGAGAATCATTCATGTCCATTACCTTTCCCATTTTGCTAAGCCAATATGGGCTAGGCTTATCATCTACAGCATGATATCTATTATGTAACAATATATTATAGCCCTTAAGAGCAAGAATCTCTGCTAAGTTTAAACCTATGTCGCCTGCACCAATTATTCCAACTGTTTTATTGTGCATTATATTTCTCCTTAAAATTAATAATATTCTAAATTTAATTGCAATTTTGCAATATAAGTTGTAACGACTTATTTACAAATAATGTCTTAATAAAATATAATTTAAATAAATTTTTGTTTGTAAGAATTTATTTAAGGTGCTATACACTCAAAATACTAAATAGATTAAAATCCAAAATTTTAAGTAATTTTACTAATTTACCTATTGCAGAGTTGCAAGTTAAAACAAAGAGACTAGGTAATAAATAAATAGTTTAATTAACTAAAAAATTTATTATATAACATTATTTTCTAATAAAAAACCTAATTATGCATATAATTCTAGATTCTTTTCATAATATTATTTCTTTTTTAGTAATCATATCTGTTATTGTCTTCATCCATGAATTTGGACATTATATAGCAGCAAAATCTTTTGGTGTAAAAATAAATATATTTTCAATAGGCTTTGGAAAAGAGTTAGTTGGATGGAATGATAAATCTGGCACGAGGTGGAAGATTTGTGCTATTCCTATGGGGGGATATGTTAAGATGCATGGAGATGAAAATGCAGCAAGCATGCCTGATGAAGAGTTACTTTCAAATTTAACTGAAGCTGAAAAGAAGGATAGTTTTCATGCAAAGCCATTATATGCAAAAGCATTAGTTGTTAGTGCGGGTCCGATCGCAAATTTTATTTTAGCGATTGTTTTGTTGACATTTATTTTTAATGTATATGGTAAAGCAGTAGTTTTACCAATTATTGATCAAATTCAGGAAAATAGTAGTGCTCAAAAGGCTGGCTTGAATATTGGAGATGAAATAATTTCTATAAATAATAATCCAATAAAAGTTTTTTCGGATATAGAAAGAATAATATTTGAAAATCCAAATCAGGCATTAAATTTTGAAATTAAAAGAGCAGATAGTATTTTGCATATTCCTATAATTCCTCATTTAACGGAAACTAAAGATAGTTTCGGGAATAAGATTACAGTTCCAAGAGTTGGAATAATATCTAGAAAGTTTGAAATTCAAAAATTTTCTGTAATCAATTCCTTAATGATGGCAACGAAGGAAACCTATATGTTGTCCAAAGCAACAATCAATGCAATTGGACAGATGATTACAGGTAAAAGAGGCACAGAGGAGTTAGGTGGACCAATAAGTATTGCTAAATATTCAGGTCAATCTGTAAAAAGTGGTTTTATTACGGTTTTATGGTTTATTATTTTATTGTCAATTAATTTGGGACTAATTAATCTGATGCCAATACCAATTTTAGATGGGGGGCATTTGCTGTTTTATGCAATAGAAGCAATAAAAGGAAGTCCTCTCTCTCAAAGGATTCAGCAATATAGTTTTAGGATAGGTCTAGTAATAGTATTGTCTTTAATGGCGTTTTCGACCTTCAATGATATCAAAAAACTTTTTATAAATTAATATTAATGATTAATCTAAGGGATAATAACGTGTGTAAGAATATTAAGATTATAGCATTTTTTCTATTTACAGTACTGAGTATATTTTTAAATACAACTTATAGCTTTGCTCAAGATGAAAATGTTATAAAAAAAATTATAATTGAAGGAAATGAGCGTATAGAGGAGCTCACTGTCCGTAACTATTTAACTATTTTTGAAAATAAAATAGCTACTCCGCAAGAAATCGATAAATCTTTGAAAAAATTATATTCTACGGGATTATTTGCTAATATAGCCATAACTGTAGAAAATAATAATTTAATTGTAAAATTAATTGAAAATCCGCTAATTAATCAGATTGCGTTTGAAGGCAATAAATCAATTAAATCAGAAGATATAAAAAATGAGCTAATCCTTAAATCACGCTCAGTATACACTAAGGTAAGGCTTCAGCATGATTTAAATCGTATTGCTGACATATATCACAAAACAGGAAGATATAATGTAAAAATAACTCCTAAAATCATTGAATTATCTCAAAATAGAATAAATCTTATTTTTGAAATTCAAGAAGGTAAAAAAACAACCGTAAAAAAAATACTATTCGTAGGTAATAAAGCCTTTAAGGATAGTAAGCTTAGTAGCGTAATTACTACTAAAGAATCAAGATGGTATAAGTTTTTATCTAAGAACGATAATTACGATCCTTACCGAATTGAACATGATAAAGAGTTACTTAAAAGATTTTACAATTCAAAAGGTTATGCAGAATTTAAAATTATTTCAGCTAATGCTGAACTTGCTCCAAATAAAGATTTCTTCATTGTAACTTTTTCTATTGAAGAAGGTAGTAAATACAAATTTGGAAAAATTGATGTTGAGAATAAACTACCTAATCAAAATTTAGACCTTAAAAAACTTCAATCTGAAATTTCTTCTAAAGAAAATCAAATTTATAATTATGATGAAGTGGAAGATAGTGTTGATGCTTTAACAAAATATTTGAATGACCATGGATGCGCTTTTGTAAATATTGACCCAGTATTTGACCAGGACAATAAAAACAATATTATAAATATCAAATATATTATTGAAGAAGGTAAAAAAGCTTATCTTAATCGTATCAATATTACAGGTAATATTAAAACTTCAGATAAGGTAATAAGAAGAGAATTTAGAATTGCTGAAGGTGATGCGTATAATGCTTCTCAGATTGCACGATCAGAGCAACGCATAAAGAATCTAGACTTTTTTGATAAGGTTGATTTAACGCATGCCCAAACTGAATTCCCAGATAAATATGATGTAAATGTTGATGTCATGGAAAAATCAACTTCTAAAATTAATATTGGTGGAGGTTATTCAGCTACAGATGGAGTATTAGGACAATTTTCAATTACAGAAGAAAATTTTCTTGGGAAAGGGCAGCAAATTAGTTTTGGTTTAATGAAAGGTAATAGAAAGCTAGATTTAGACTTGAGTTTTACAGAGCCATATTTGTTTGATAAAAACCTTTCAGCTGGTTTTGATATATATAGGCTTAGTAATGATAAGAAAAATATTAACCCCTATAAAAGTTTAACTTCAGGTATAACATTCAGAACTGCTTATGATATAAGTGAGCATTTAACTCACTTTCAACGCTATTCATTTAAAAAAGATAGAATAAATGATATAAATAGTGATGCTTCTATTTATATAAAAGAGCAGGAAGGGAAATATTCAACTTCCTCTATAGGGCATAGTTTATTTTATGATAAAACTAATAGCAGGATTGATCCCACAAAAGGATATTCATTAAACTTTGACCAAGAGTTAGCAGGCCTTGGAGGAAAAGCTAAATTCTTTAAAGAAGAATTAAATGGGCGCTATTATACACCTTTTATTAAGAACGATTTTGTATTGCAATTGTCTGGGAATATTGGCCATATAAATGGTCTTAGTAATAAATCAGTTAGAATTAATGAAAGATTCTTTATTGGGGATGTAGGGGCCTATGGATTAAGAGGCTTTGCTCCCGGGGGAATAGGGCCTCGTGCAAAAGAAAATAATATTATAACTCATACAGGCGATCCTCTTGGTGGGAACATATTTTATACTGCAAGCACTGCTCTTAGTTTTCCTTTAGGGCTTCCAGAAGAATTAGATGTTTCGGGAAGTGTTTTTATGGATGCTGGGAGTTTATTTAAAATTGATCTTTTAAAAGATACAAAAGAAAAGCGAGATTCTTTTATAGAAGATAAGTCAATACGTATGTCAGTAGGTGCTGGATTAGTTTGGGTAACTAAGCTTGGACCAATAAGACTTGATTTTCCTTTGCCGCTAATCTATAAAAAATATGACAGGAAACAATATTTCCATATTAATTTTTCAACAAGTTTTTAATTAAGGTATAAAATGAAAAAAATTATTTCTATTATAACAGTAGCTATTATAGCTGGGCTTAATATTGCTGCAGCTGAAGTAAATATGCTAACAGAGTCTTCAATTGCAATTGTTGATATGCAGCAAATTATTACTGGCTCAAATGCTGCTAAGGCTTTAAGAGATGCTGCAGAGAAAAAAAGCTTTGACTATGAAAAAGAAGCAAAAAAATTGGAAGAAGAGCTAAATAAAAACAATCAAGAACTTAGCAAACAAAGATCTGTCCTTTCTGAAGAAGCATATGCTGAAAAAGTTAGAGAATTTGAAAACAAGATTGTTGAAGCACAACGTAATACTCAAATGAAGAAAATTCAATTAGCGCAAGGATTCGAAAATGCTCTTGGAGAAATTTCACAAGTTGTAAGTGAAATTGTAGATAATATTGCAAAAGAAAAGCAATTTACTTTAGTTATTCCAAGCACAGGTTTATTATATGCTAAACCAAATCTAGATATTACAAATGATGTTTTAAGTAAATTAAATAGCAAATTATCTAAGGTAGAGTTAAAACTTGAACAGCCACAAGCAGTTTCCTCGTCTCAAGCAGGAAAATCTAAAGATAAAAAATAAAAATTTCTAAGTTAAAAAGCCAGAAAGAATCTGGCTTTTTAACTATGTAAGAGTCAGTATTTTTACAATTCAGTTTTATTAGTGTAATTTATATCTCCAATTACCTGCGTACTATAATCGCTATATTCTGTCATAGCTGTATCAACAAAATAATTGTCGATATACTCATTCATTATATTTGCTAATGGTATATATATTGAATTAATAACACCATGAAATATAGCAGTGCCGAGAATGGAATGGCCTAGATTATTAATTAATCCACTATCTTGAGAATGATTATAAACTTTATCCTCTGACAAATGTAATTTAAGTTCCCTAGTTAGTTCTGAACCAAAAACATCAATTGCTAATGACACTTTGAAACTATCTAATGGTGTATTATAATCTAAATCACTTGTAATTTCATAAGATAAAGTTGTAAATGCTCCAGGTAAAACACTATCATTTGTGAATTCACTAGCAATTCCTGCTTTTATTCCACCTGCAGATAAACCTACAACATAAGGAAGATAATTTGAATATTCACCTAATGCCCACTTCACATTGGGGTGATCCATATATTCTCGAGCGAAACCTCTTGCCATGTATGCAGGTACAGAAAGAAATGCATCAGATATAGCAGTACTAGGATCTGTTAATATTAGCATTGATATGCCATTAATAGTTGCAGCTTTTAATATGCTATTTGCAATTACTGAAGTAGTGCTTTTTAAATTATTTTTATTATAAGAAGAATTAGCCATTACTATACCCTGATATATGAATTATCTAAAATCTGATTAACATAATTTTACTAATTTAATAAATTTCTTAATAAAAGTCAAATAAGGATTCTATTTTTATGATAAAACATTACTCTTAATAAATAAAGCTTTTAATTACAGGGTAGAAATCACGCAAAATTTTTAAAATAAGCATTAAAAAAAGTTATTATTTATCCTTATTATCTGTATTCTTTCTACGTGCAAGGTTTGCTTTTAAAGCGCTTGATAATTTATCTTTATTTTTTTTTAGAGAGGTCTTGTTATTTTTTTCTTTATTATTATCAGAAATTTGTTCTTCTTTATTCATAAATTCATTTGCCTATAAAATTGGACGCAATGTTGGAAATGCAATAACGTCTCTTATTGAAGCAGAATTGGTAAGTATCATAACTAATCGATCAATTCCTATCCCTAATCCGCCAGCTGGAGGCATTGCAAACTCAAGCGCTGTTAAAAAATCATGGTCAACTTGATGCGCTTCTTCATTACCAGATTCTCTATCTTTCATTTGATCTGCAAATCTAGAGGCTTGATCAATAGGATCATTAAGTTCTGAAAAACCATTAGCAATCTCCCATCCATTAATATATGTTTCAAATCTTTCAGTAATACGTGAATCATGAGAGCAAATTTTAGCCAAAGGTGAAATTTCAGTTGGTAGATAAGTTACGTGTATTGGATCAATTAAATTATGCTCCACTTTCTCTGCAAAAATCGCTTCTAATGTTTTACCCCATCCAAAACTTGGTTCAACTTTAATGCCTATCTTATTTGCTGCTTCTCTTGCTTCGCTATCAGTTTTAATATCCATAAAATCTATACCTACCGCTTCTTTAACCAAATCACTCATTGATTTGCGCTGCCAAGGTGTAGCAAAATTTAATATTTTATCACTGTAACTAATATTATTACCGGCCTCGCTAAATAATTTTGATAAAATATAAGAAACAGTAGATTCAGTAAGATCTATCATTGTTTCAAAATTTACATAGGCTTGATAGATTTCGATAGAAGTAAATTCTGGATTATGACGAGTAGAAGTCCCTTCGTTTCTAAAACATCTATTTAATTCAAATATCTTTTCTGATAAACCGCCAATTAAAAGCTTTTTCAAGTATAATTCAGGAGCAATTCTTAAGTATAAATCTATATCCAAAGAATTATGATGAGTAACGAAAGGTTTTGCTATCGCCCCTCCTGGTATTGGATGAAGCATTGGAGTTTCAACTTCTAAAAATTCAGAATTTGTCAAATGCTCTCTTATGGAAGAAATAATTTTTGATCTTATTTTTAAAGTATTTCTTGTTTCTTCATTAATTATTAGGTCAACATAGCGTTGCCTATATTTTGTTTCAACATTGCTGAGACCGTGATATTTTTCAGGCAGAGTTAAAAGCGCTTTTGAAAGTAATTCTATGTGAAAAGAATTAATAGTTATTTCCCCTCTTGGAGTACATCTGACTATTCCCTTAACACCTATAATATCACCAATATCAAAAGTTTTAAGCAAATTTAACTGGTCAGGGGTTAAATTTTTTTCATGTGAAAAAATTTGCAATTTACCTTGGTCATCATGCAGGTCAATAAATAAGCCATTATTACGCATAGCCATAATTCTGCCTGCGACCAAAACTTCATCTTGAGTCACTTCTCCAGGTGCAAGAGTAGAATATTTACTATGAATTTCATTAGAGCTATGAGATTTGTTAAAATTCGAAGGATAAGGATTATATCCAAGTTCCCTTACTGTTTCTAATTTTTTAAGCCTAATACTTCTATATTGATTATTTTCATTATTCTCGATTTCCATAATAATCTATTATCCTACTGACCTGTTTAAAATTTAAGAGACACTAAATTATTGGAAAATTCATTTAATCGCAAGGAAAAAATAAATAAGGGGCTTGCTTTTAGTAAATATATATGGCATGTATTAAGGCTCATGCCGCCATAGCATAGTGGTAGTGCACATCATTGGTAATGATGAGGTCGAAGGTTCGATTCTTTCTGGCGGCACCATAATTCTCGACAATTAAAAAATTCAGAGGCAAATAAAAACTCGATCAATAATAATTATTTGAGAATAAAATCTACAACATGTATTAAGAAATCCCAATCTCAATAACTAGCACAATCTTATTTAGATAATTTTTCTTTCAATAAATTATTTAAAATTTCAGGATTAGCTTTCCCAGCAGATAATTTCATAATTTGTCCAACAAAGAATCCGTATAATTTTTCTTTTCCAGATCTATATTCTAGGACTTTATCTTGATTGCTAGATAGCACTTCATCAATAATTTTTTCAATAGCCCCATTATCTGTTACTTGTGTAAGTCCTTCACTCTCAACAATTTTATCAGCATCTTCACCTGTTTCAAACATTATATCTAAAACTTGCTTTGCAATTTTTCCAGAAATTACTTTTGATTCGATAAGGTCGATTAGTTTTCCAAATTTAGATGCTGAAATTTTACACTCATATATAGAAAGATCATTTTTTTTAAGTCGAGCAAATAATTCAGCGCTAATCCAATTTGATACTGTTTTAGCATCTCTTCCTGTTGCAACTTGTTCAAAATACTCAGCAATTTCTTTATCAGCAGTTAATACTGTTGCATCGTATTTTGAAAGGCCGAGTTCGCTTTGATATCGATTTATTTTTTCATCCGGAAGCTCGGGCAAAGATTTTCTTATATTTTCAACATATTCAGAAGTCAATTTTAAAGGCAAAAGGTCAGGATCTGGGAAGTATCTATAATCATGAGCATCTTCTTTGGTGCGCATTGTGCGCGTTTCTCCGGTATCTACATCAAAAAGTCTAGTTTCTTGGTTTATTACCCCGCCAGACTCAAGAACTTCAATTTGTCTTTCAATTTCATAGTCTACAGCTTTAATAAGGTTTTTAATTGAATTAAGGTTTTTAATTTCACATCTGGTTCCATATTCTGCTCCAGGCTTTCTTACAGAAACATTAGCATCACATCTAAGGGATCCTTTTTCCATATCCCCATCGCATGTTTCAAGATATCTAACAATTGACCTTAATTTTTTTAAATATTCTCCTGCTTCGTAACTAGATCTAATATCTGGTTCAGATACAATTTCCATTAACGCAATACCTGCTCTATTTAAATCAATAAAACTGTGTTTAGGGCTTTGGTCATGTAAGCTTTTGCCAGCATCCTGCTCTAAGTGTAAACGTGTAATTTTAATATCTTTAGTAGAACCATCTGGTAAATCAATTGTAATTTTTCCGCCGCTAACTATAGGGTCAGAAAATTGTGAAATCTGATAACCCTGCGGAAGATCAGCATAAAAATAATTTTTTCTATCAAATATTGAAGTAAGATTAATAGTCGAGTTTAAACCAAGCCCAGTTTTTACAGCTTGTTCAATACAAAATTTATTAATTGTTGGAAGCATTCCAGGCATAGCAGCATCAATAAATGAAACTTGCTCATTTGGACCTGCTCCAAACTCAGTTTTTGAACTTGAAAATAATTTACTTTTTGATGTTATTTGAGCATGAACTTCGAGCCCAATAACCACTTCCCAACTTCCTGTTTTGCCTTCTATCAAATTATTCATATATATCCTCTTTATAATCCTTTAAATCCAGCTGCTGCTTCAAGAGCAAGAGCAACATTAAGTACTTTATCTTCTCTAAAACTTGGACCAATGATTTGTAATCCTAAAGGTAGGCCGGCTTTAGATAACCCTCCAGGCACAGAAATGCAGGGCAGTCCAGCAAGACTCGCGGGGATTGTAAAAATATCATTTAAGTACATATGTACAGGATCAGTTTGAGGCTCATTAGAGGCAAAAGCTTCTGTAGGAGCGGTAGGTACAAGTATCGCGTCGATTTCTTTAAATGTTTTGTAAAAATCTGAAGCAATTAAGTAACGTACTTGTTGGGCTTTTTTATAATATGCATCATAATAACCAGAAGAGAGCACATATGTACCAATCATAATACGTCTTTTCACTTCTTTACCAAAACCTTTCGCTCTTGTCGCTTCATACATTTGATCTAAACTATAGCCATCTTCAACAACTCTTAATCCATAACGCACGCCATCATAACGAGCTAAATTTGATGAAGCTTCAGCGGGTGCAATAATGTAATATGTAGGTAACGCATATTTTGTATGTGGTAAGCTTATATCAACGATAGTTGCTCCAGCTTCTTTTAGCCAGCTTGCTGCTTTTTGCCATAATTCACTTATTTCATTATTAAGGCCAGGTGCATAATATTCTTTTGGAATACCAATTTTCATGCCTTTGATATCTTTTGAAAGCAAACCGCTTAGATTTGGTACAGGCTTATTGACGGAGGTAGAATCACGGTGATCATGCCCAATTACTGCTTCAAGCATAAGTGCAGTATCCGTGACGTTACGTCCAAATATTGCAGCTTGATCAAGTGAACTTGCGAAAGCAATCATTCCGTATCTTGAGCATCTACCATAAGTAGGTTTCATTCCGACAATACCGCAATAAGCAGCAGGTTGTCTTACTGAGCCTCCGGTGTCACTACCAAGTGCGCCCATCGCCATATATCCACTTACAGCTGCTGCTGAGCCACCTGAAGAACCACCTGGTACTAAATCCTTGCCAATTTTTATTCCCCATGGATTTTTCACAGCCCCGAAATAACTAGTTAAATTGGAGGAGCCCATGGCAGCGTCATCCATATTAGTTTTGCCTAGCATTATAGCGCCAGCATCAAATAATTTTTGGCTTACTGTAGATTCATATTGAGGCACAAAATTATGTAATATATTAGAGCAAGAAGTAGTCCTAACGCCCTTAGTGCAGAATAAATCTTTTACCCCCATAGGAATGCCTTCTAGCATTCTTGCATTACCGGATTGAATCTTGGTATCGGAGTCCTCTGCTTGTTTTAAAGCAATATCAGGTGTTTCAAGCACATAAGCATTTATATCCCTATCAGATTCCATTTTATCTAAATGTGCTTTTGTAAGTTCTTTTGCACTAAACTTACGCGCTTTTAAGCCTTCGATTGCATCTTTTATAGTTAATTTTATTAAGTCACTCATTATTCTACTACCTTAGGAACTTCAAAACAGTTAAATTTTGCACTTGGTGCGTTGGATAATACTTCTTCTACGGTATTCTCAATAATAGGTTCATCTTCACGCATTTTAAGTTCCATATCTTCAACACTGACCATTGTTGGAACTCCATCTGTATTTACTTCTTCTAACTGTTCGAATAACCCAAGTATTTGTGACAATTCTTTGCTGTAACTTGCTACATCTTCATCGCTTACCCCAATTCGAGCAAGCTTTGCAATTTTTCTTACATCTTTTTCCGCTATCAGAGACATTATTTTATCCATATTTAAGCTAAGTTATTTTGATATAGATATTTAAGTGTTTTAACAAATATTAGCAAGAAAAAATTAAACCATTCAAATACATGCTTAGAAAATTAATTAATATTTATATAAATACTAATTGACATTAATATATAGGGTTGTATTAATTAACAATATAGCACGTAGCTGATATTAAGATTTTAGTACTTAAATATGAAAATCTTAGTAAACCTAACTGCCAAGTAGGCTTTTTTAAATTATGTCACTATAATCTAAGGAGACTAAAATGCAAAATCCAGAAACTACTCAAACTCAAAATCAACCAAGAGCTTCCGATCGAATCATACAAGGAAACCGCGCAGCTGCAATTGAAAACCAGGCTAGTATTGCTGGTGCGATTACAGGTGCGCTTGGAGCTGGTGGAGCAGCATATTATACAACAGCAATAAATCAAATCTTTCAATATGTGCCGTATGGTGCAGAATCAGTAGTTCCTTTTGGTTCTTTAGGGGTAGCCGTGGCTACTACCTTAGCTACAACAGGAGGCACGGCTTTAGGAACATATGCTGGGTATGGAATGGCCAGAGCGTATAATAACTGGCGAGGGAATGATAGTATTGAGCGTGATCTTGCAACAGCCTTAGATCGTAGTAATGCTGCAAATAGAAATCAACAAAGTAATTTTCAAGCAGAAAGAGAAAGAAGAGCAGAAGAAGCGGCAAGACTCAGGGAAGAAGAGATTAGAACTTTAAGGGCAGAAGAAGCAGAAAGACTAAGGTTAGCAACAGAGCAAGAAAGGCTAAGAGCAGAAGAAGCGGCAAGACTCAGGGAAGAAGAGATTAGAACTTTAAGGGCAGAAGAAGCAGAAAGACTAAAGACAGAAGCAGAAGAAGAAAGGCTTAAATTAGAAAAAGAAAAAGAAGAGCTTCAAGAGGAACTAAATACAAACATAGAAACCAATATTGAACTTCAAGCAATTAATACACAATTGCAGCAACAGTTAAATACTAATCAGACAGTTAACGTCCAATTACAGCAGCAATTAACTACAAGTCAACAACAGCTAAATACTAGTCAAGCAGCTAACACACAGTTGCAGCAACAGCTTACTACAAGTCAGCAACAGTTAAATACTGTCCAAGCATCTAACGTACAATTGCAGCAGCAGCTAAATACTAGCCAAACAGCTAATGCACAATTGCAGCAACAACTTACTACTAGTCAGCAGCAACTAAACACTGCTCAAACCGCTAATGTACAACTGCAGCAGCAGCTAAATACTAGCCAAACAGCTAATGCACAATTGCAGCAACAACTTACTACTAGTCAGCAGCAATTAAATACTGCGCAAACAGCTAATACGCAGTTACAGCAGCAGCTTGAAGAAAGTCATTCAATTAACGGTGAATTAAGTGTTCAATTAACTAAAGCGCATGAAGGTATAAATTCTTTAAAAATAGCTTTAAAAACTCAAACAGAAGAATCTAAAAAAGCAGTGGCTCAACATACTGATGAGTTAATGGAGATATTTAAAAAAGAAATGATTGAGTGTACAGGAAGATTCACCAAAGATATAGATGTGCAAGCAGAAGAAATTAAAGATTTAAAAAAATTAACTTCATATCTAAATAGTGAAAATATTGAACTAAAAAAGTATCTTCCTAGTGAGATTATAAATAAAGTAGAAAATCCAAATTCTTCTCAATCTCAATCATCTAACAATAATAACAAAAGCTGGGTTGAGAAAGCCGGGGCAACAATAAAAGAACATTATTATCAAAAACAATAAATTTTCTTTTAAAGAGTAATGGTAAAATATTTTACTATTACTCTTTTCTTTTGCCATTAATAAGGATATATTAATTAAAAATACTTTAACTATAGGCATATGAGGATAATTACCATTCATCTATTGAGGGAGTATAATGAACTAATTAAACTTATAAAATCTATAAATATTACAGGAAGATAAAGAGCATAAAATGATGGAAATAAATATAGAAAAATTAAAAGAAATAGTTGCAAATGGAAATAATAAGGAAATAGGTGAAATATGTGATTTAAGAGATGATAATGGAAACATCATTCATTATTTGATCAATTTGATCAACTATCATGATATGAATAGTGATGATTATAATCTTCAATTAGAAATAAGAAATATTATTGAAAACTTAGTAAAATATAACAAAGAATTACTAAACCATACTAATCAACAAGGGTTAAATCCATTAGCTGCAGCAGTAGAGATTTTGGATGTAGAAACTGTAAAAAAGCTCATAATGTTAGGTGCAGACGTAAATAGCAAGTTAGAAACTGCAAATAGCTCAACTATATTAGAATCTGCATTATATAAATTAGCAGACAAAAGGCTTAAAGAAGACAAGCTACCAAATACACAGAATCCTGAAATAATAGCAAATATATTATTTGAATTCGGAGCAGAATTAAAAAGTAGCTATAAAATAGATCTATGGCTTAAGATATATGGATATCAAGACATCAAAGAAAAACTTGGAGATAGATTTAAGTTCACGCAAGGAGAATTATCATATTTAATGAAAAAAGCATTAAAGCAAAATGATACTGATTTATTTCCTGATTTAAAATTATACACTTCACCTGCTTTAGACTTAGTAATAAAAAAAGCAGAAGAAGAAAACAAAAAAGAATTTGCCGAAAAGATCAAAGAATTTATTAAAACTCATGAGAAAGAAGCTAAGGAATCAAGAATTCTATTTAGTACAACAAAATCAGATTTTCATAAATTAATTGATAAAGATTTAGAGGTAAAAATAAAAAAGACTTGGTTAAATTATTTGGAACCTGATCCCTATCCTATTATTTTTTGGGCAATATATAATAATAATATAGTTGGTCTTAAAGCACTTCTCGCAAATGGAGCTAATCCAAATTTGAATCGCCCAGATTCAAAAAATTTAGACGAAGCAATTTATAATAAAAATAATTTTGAAATAGTTAAAATATTACTTGAATATGGAATTAATACAGATGGCAATGTACATGAATATGGACTTGATTCAAAGGGTAATAAGTCACCTAAATTAGCATCTAATTATTTTGATTCTGCAGTAACTATAGGAAATCCGCTTATTATAAGAGAGCTAATGAAATATGGCGCAAGAGCCCCAAGAGCTAGTATATGGCATGTACAGAGGAGAGTATTTACAGAAACTGATTGGCAGTTTTTTAAATCATTTTTCGTAAGGCTAAAGGAAGAGAAATATCAAATATATTACGAGCTCAATGATTATAGAAATAATTATAATAAAGTCAAATCTAGGTTTGATAAATTAGTTTTAAAGAGAATAGCATTAGCGCTTGAGGAAATGCTTACTGAAGGTGAAAGCGCAACTCAGGCAATAAGAGATAATAACCTTGCAGCTAGTGGCAAGGAGTTAGTCAATACATATATTTATGCTGAGTTATTTAAAGAGCAAGCATTAAGAATAAAAAATGATGAGATTAAACTAAGCTTTAAAGAAAAATGCTTAAGCAAGTTTTACGGTAAATTCTCTATGCAGTTATATAAAGCAGCAAAAGAGATTATGAAAGATTTAGAGCAGGATGATACATATCAAATGTCGTATCGCAAGAAATTAGGAGAAAAAATAGCAGCGTATAATAAGGTAAGCAGATTCGCATGGCTATTATCTTTTGTAATGGTCGTAAAAGAATATAGTAAATATAACAAGCGACAAGAACTCAAGCATAAATTAGCTGAAACAGAGCAAGAAATTGCTGCAGTAACTGAAAAAGTGATTGAAGAAGATTTAAGAGAAATCGATGAAGGGCAAAATATAGATAAAATTGCTAAGAAGAACTTGGTATATAAAAACCAAGAATATAAATTTATGAATAAACATGTTGGGACATTAACTAGCTTTGTAAATAAAATTACAAATAATAAAATAAGGCCAGGAATAATCGCAGCAACAGAAGTGTTACTATATGGTAATTTAGAGGAAGTAAAATTTAGATATGCAGCAAGCAAAGCAAGAGAAGAGATAGCTAAAGATCCAGATTACAAGCGCTGGGTTAGAAAGGTTAAATCAGTAGCTAAAGAAGAATTTATGCAGGCACAAGCAAGACAGTAACTAGTTTAATAAAAGAGAGGAAGATAATGGTATTAAATAATATAAAAAGCTTAAATGGTATTATCCATAAATATAATGGGTATATAATTGATCTTTGTGGTGTTATGCATAATGGACAAGAATTATATGATACAAGCGTTGCAGCAATTGAATTACTGAGAGCAAATAATAAGAAAATTATATTTCTGTCTAATGCACCTAGGCCTTCAACAATTACTATTCAATCCCTGAAGAAATTAGGATTTGAAATTAAGGATGAAATTATCATAACTTCGGGCGATTTAGTGCGCGAGCAATTATCAAACCCTACTGATGAGAATTTCAGTAAATTTGGAAAAAAATATTATTTCCTTGGGTATGATAAAAACCCTAATTTGATTGCAGGTATAAATTCATCATTTGTAAGAGTAGAAGATCTTAACTCGGCAGATTTCCTGTTATTAGCTGCTTATATAACCGATGAAGAAAAAAATAAGTATGGTTTTGGACTATATGATGAAATACTGAAGGAAGCAGCTGATAGAAATTTAATAGCAGTATGCGCTAACCCAGATAAAATTGCTCCACAAGGTAGTGGATATAATTATCCAGCTGGAACATTTTCTAAAAGATATGAGGAAATGGGAGGAAAAGTTTGCTATTACGGTAAACCCCATGAAAATGCATATGAGAAAGCATTTTCAATTTTCGATAAGATGGGGATTGAGAAAAGCAATATACTTGCAATAGGTGATTCACTCGAAACTGATGTTTTAGGAGGTAATAAGATGAATATAGATTCTTTACTCCTAAAATGGGGCACACATAGAGAATTAAATGAAGGAGAGCTTACGGATCTTGTAAATAAGCTTAAAATTAACCCGACATATTTGTGCGAAGGATTTAAATAATATTTATAAAACTAATTAAGGGAAAAATATGAGTAAATTTAAGGTTTGGGCTAAAATTGTAAGTGGAACAGTAATTGGTGCTTCTGCTGCTACAATATATAATTATCATAAGCCAGTAGTTGCTATCGAGCATGCTAAAAATGACCCTAAATGGGGATTAGATTTGGCAAAAACTATAGCTAAAAACGATATTCAGGTTAATGACGCCTTAGCTGTAATTACTACCGCTTCAGCCTCGCAATTTGGTAAAGAATTTTATAACAAATTGACAGAAGAAGGTAGAAGATCAATAATTGCTCATCCGTATGATAAGCAAGGCTCAGGAGTTTCGGTTACTGTTACCTATCAACTTCCAGATGGTACGCGCCAAGTAATGCTAATGCAAAAATTGGAAAGTAGAAACAAACCATTAGCAGGACTAAAAGGCCAATATCATCCGATAGGGGGCTATACAAAAGGTGCAGGGGTCGAAGGAAGTATAATGGTTAAGGAATCTTTTGCTGAGGAAGAGGCAAGAGATGCAATTGAAGATAAATTTTTAGAAACTGGCAAGTATGAAGCATCAAAAGAATTATCTAAAACAGAAGAAGAATCTGTAAAAGTTGATAAAGAATATTTTGCTAAATTTACAGAAGCAATGGAGCAGTATTTTGCTAAAAAAATTAAGACTAATCCATATAATACTCCTTTAGATCCTACTGATGTTAAAAGATATTTAAATAAAAATAATATATTTTATAACAGAGATTATAATGCAATTGATACTGCAAGGCGTGAATTTTTAGAAGAAACAGGATATAATGGTGAAGTTAACTTCCCAATGTTTAAAACTGTCGATTCTATAGGTGAATATGCAATAAATAATGTAGCTAATTTGCATACTTTAGCAGTGAATGTAATAGTTGACTTAGGGGTTTTGCCAAAAGAACCAATAGTTTATAATTGGGATTATAAAGGTGAGCGTGAACCAAATTCTTTCCAAGCTAATGGAACTGAAATTGGAAAATTGCAATGGACAAATATAGAAAATTTGGAAAATAAAGAGGGATATGTATATTTTGATGGTATAAAAGTAGAAAAAGCGTACGGCACTGTTCTACATTCAGTAGTTCGTTATTTAAATAATGAGGAATTGAATAAAGAAAGCAACGGGCTTGTACCAACTAGGAATACAGTAGATTCTTGGCGTGCAAGAGTTGCTTTTGAAAAAAGAGAATCAGAATTAGGTGAATTTGGCAAAGAAGCTGTAACGCAACATAAAGAAGATAAATGTTTTGCAAAAGCTATTGGAAAATATACTAACTTAAGTAATCCTATAGTATTAGGCGTCTTCGAGAGCTGTAAAGAAAGAGGCAGATAGTTATTTATTAAAGAAAAGTATAATTATGTCAGATCAACTAGAACTTACTCATAATCAACATCAGTATAGTGTTACCGAATTATCTAATTCGCTTAAAAGACTTGTTGAAGATAATTATAGCTATATAAGAGTTCAAGGAGAAATTTCTGGTTTAAAAATTGCTCCCTCAGGGCATTTATATTTCTCTCTTAAAGATGAAAACTCTCTTTTATCTGCAATATGCTGGCGAGGTACGTTATCTAAAATTGCTGTAAAGCCTGCAGAAGGCTTAGAGGTTATATGCACAGGGTCAATTACTACTTATAGTGGGCAATCAAAGTATCAATTAATTGTTGAAAAATTTGAACATGCCGGTGTAGGCGCATTGATGGCGCTACTGATGAAAAGGAAAGAAGCTCTTGAAAAAGAAGGCTTATTTGATTTAAGTAAAAAAAAGAAAATACCTTTATTTCCTAGAACTATAGGAATTGTAACTTCTCCTACTGGTGCTGTAATAAGAGATATTCTTCACCGCATTGAGGATCGTATGCCAACACATATTCTCCTTTGGCCAACTCTTGTTCAAGGGGAACAGGCGGCAAATCAAATTGCAAATGCAATAAATGGTTTTAATGCTTTACCTGATAATGGAGAGATCAAAAAGCCGGATGTCATAATTGTTGCAAGAGGTGGTGGATCACTTGAGGATTTATGGGCATTTAACGAAGAAATAGTTGTTAGAGCTGCAGCTAATTCTAAGATACCTCTTATATCAGCTGTTGGTCATGAAACTGATACAACATTAATTGATTATGCAAGTGATTTGCGTGCGCCAACTCCGACTGCTGCAGCTGAGATGGCCGTACCAGTTAAGGCTGAATTACTATTTAAATTAAGTGAAACAGAACGCAGATTAAATAGCGATTTTAACAAATTACTTACATTAAATAATCATAAATTGATTGCAATAACTAGAGGTTTGCCAAATTTTAAAAATATTATTATAAATGCTGAGCAACGATTTGATGATTTATGTTTAAGGATAGATAATTCAGTATCAAGATTTTTTGAAAATAAACATAACATATTTGAAAAATTTGCAAATAATATAAGGCATCCCAAAGAATTAATTGAATCCAATATAAAGAACTTATTTCTACTTACTAATAATTTGAAGCAACAAATTCATTTATATCTTAGGCAGAAAGAATATAAATTATCAATTGTCGAATCAAATATTAAGATCAAAATTTTAAGTGATAAATTAGAAAGTTTAAGTAATAAATTAAATGAAATTGACAAAATCTTATATAACAATATAAATAATTATTTATACTTCAAAGAAGAAAAGTTAAAAAACTTAACTTCGTTAGTAAATAGCTATAGTTATCAAAAAACACTTGAACGAGGATTTACTATCATTCGTGCTGAAGATGGTAGACTCGTTGATTCAATAAAAAAGATTGAAAATCTTGCAATATTTAATATTGAATTTAGTGACGGAATAAAAACAATTAAGAATTAAGTGCATGGATTTTAAGCTTTCAGTTAATCGAAAATATTTTATTTTTTCGATGCCTTTAATATTTTTTACCCTACAATTTCTATTAAGAGTAGCACCTGGGGTTTTAACAGAAGATGTAATGAATCATTTTTCAATGAATGCTTCAAAATTTGGTATATTTGCTTCATGTTACTATATAGGATATGCAGCAATGCAAATACCGATAGGAATATTGCTAGATAATTTTCATCCACGTAAAGTGATTGCTGGAGGAATTTTGCTTTGCGCTTTGGCAAGTATCGGGCTTGTGATTACTGATAATTGGATTTTAGGAAGTTTTTACAGATTTTTGATTGGCTCTTGTTCTGTAGTAGGATTTATCGGTTGTGCTAAAGTAATAAAAGAAATATTTCCACTTAATTTATATAACAAAATGATTAGTGTAACTTTTTCTGTAGGCTTTATTGGAGCAACATTATGTTTTTTAATAAGCTATAAGAGTAAGGAATTAAACTTTGCCTCTGGCAGTTGGAGATATGTATTTATTTATACGGCTTTAATATTGATAATCATAAGTTTAATCTCATGGAAGAGTTTGAAAATTATTCCTGAAGAAACAAAAACCGATATATTAGAAAAGTTAAAAATAGTTATTAAAGATAAGTATATTATTATTATAGGGATAGCAGGGGGCCTAATGGTTGGTGCCTTTGATGGGCTTGCGGATGTTTGGGGAAATAGTTTTTTAAAGAAAGCTTATAGACTTTCTGATTTTCAAGCTGTTTGCGCAACTTCATCAATTTATTTAGGAATTGGTATAGGAGCGCCACTTATTGCATATTTTGCAGATAAAATAAGAAATTATTTGCTTGTGACTTGGATTACAGGCTTGATCACTACTTTGTTACTCTTAATAATTATTTGGAGTCAAAATTTATCACCTATATCAGTAATATTTGTATGTTTAACAATAGGAATCTTATCATCAAATCAAGTATTGATTTTTTCTATGACTTCTATGCGGGTATCTTCTGAAACTATTGCTGTTACTGCTGCGCTAACTAATAGCTTAGTTATGATATTTGGTCTCTTCTTCCATAGCTTAATAGGATTTATTATGGATTATTTCTGGAGCGGTGCTACATTAAATGGACAAAAAATCTATGATATTAATCAATATCAATTAGCCCTTTCAATAATTCCTTTATCCTGTTTAATTGGAGCCATTACATTAATTTATAATAAAAAACAAATTACATTATTAAACAATAGTTAACCTTGTTAATTTTTTTTAAAATAAATATTGTTAAATTCTTTTAAATAATATATAGTATTAATATATTAAATTTAGGAAGCAATAATGAAAGATTTTAAAGATATAGTTAAACAAGCAAAAAAAGATGCTCAAGTTGGAGAATATTTAAAAAACAATAATAGTAGTTATAATACATATTATACTTTTTCACATAATTTAGTACAAGCCCTTGCTATAAAAACTCTATCAGAGAAACTTAAAATAGAGCCAGAAATTATTTCACAGCAATATTATATTGACGGTGCTTCTTTAAGCTATCCAACTGAAGTTGAAGTAGAAATAACAAAAGAAGATGGTAAAGTTGTATATACCACTGAAAAAAAATATATAAGCATAGAAAAAAGTTTATCTTATAATGATTTTAAAACTTACTATGGTAAACAAATAAAAGCTTTAATTGAGAATACTAAGAAGAATGCTACACCATCATTTTTAACTATTGATGGAGATAACCATTTTATATTAATAGCTTTAGTGCCTAAATTAGGAAATTCTAATGAATTTAATTTCGTTTACATGAATTCGATAGAAAAAAGTTCAGAAGGATGTGGAGCGACAGGTAGGGAATTTTTTGAACTTTTAAAATTTTATATAGTTTCTAACAAGGAAAAGTTTGGTACAGAAACTAACTATGAAGATTTTTTAGATTTATCTGTTGAGCAGCAAATAGATAATTGCTGCGGTTTGTCAGTAGCAAGTAATATAGCGAGTATTGCATCCCATCATGCACAAGAAAAATATATTATTAATTTAAAAGAGAATTTGTTCATTCTACAAGGAAGTAACAAGGATGAACTAAGTGCAGATAAAAGAAAATATTACAGCAAATTAGGGATTGAGCTTTATGAATTTATAGGTTTAGGAGAAAATATTAATAAAGCGCAAGGATCTAATGAAAATAGTTGGATAGAAAATATAGCATCGTGGATTATGGCATTTTCATTAAGTGTATTGTATTTAGTTTCAAGAATATATGAAGTAACAATTGCAAAAAAAGTAAGCTCGGAGCTGGTAATACAACCAAATATTAATAAAGATTTGAAAGCAGAAAAAATAGAGAATCTACTGGAGCCTAATGTGAAGTTTAAACATGTAGAAGAATTAAAAACTGAACAAGGAAACTCTACAAGTAAAGGGATGCAAAGATAGCTGGGGCAAATTCAGAATCCTAAAGATTTTTCTTGCGCAATGTATAAAGATGGGTTGCAATATTGAATTTTTCAATCATTAAAGCTATGTAATCATTAGATAATTTGTTATATCTTAATAAACTATCAGGATGGCAATTCTTTACTACATCCTTATACGCAGAATTTAGTTCATTTAAGTTAAGTTTTTTGTTGTTATTAAACAATATATAAGATGATAAAAATTCTTGTTTTAATAAAATTTTAAATTTGTCTTTATTAATGCCAAATAAGGGCAAAATATTATAAAACCATTCTTCTTCATAGATATTTAAAGGCCCATCTATAAGTGCTATCTTAATTAAATTAGCAATTAGCTCTTCATATAAATTATTATTACTTGGAAAAGCAAGCAATACGCGAATCACATAATATTCAGCTGATTGTTTATCTTTTTGAGCAGAATAAAAAATCTCTTTAATTTTTGATTTATTTTCTGTATTTAAAGGATAAATATCAGCAAGGGAATTTGCTTCTAACATATTTGTATTTCCATCCGTTTTAGCTAATTTTGCTGCAAGAGCAATAAAACAGAAATTAAAAATGCTATACTTTACTTCGATTTCATTAGAAAAATTTGATAATTTTTTTAAATTTTTAAATTTTGTAATTTTATTAAAAATGATATTAAGCTTATATAAATTATTATTTATATTAAGAAATAGCTTATATAGTGGATAATTTTTGAAAAGCATTTTATATTAAAAAAATTATTATAGTTGTTTCAGTTGAATTTTGAGCAAGGCGCAAGGATAGAAACCTATTAAATGCTAGGTGAGCGACGAGTAACAATGCGCAAACTTCAAATCAAACTACTTTATTTATATTTATAAAAGGTATTATGCAATGAGTAAACACCAAAATACAAGTTCATTTTATAAAAATCACATTTTTTGTTGTATAAACCGACGTGATGAAATTAATTCTAGATGTAGTTGCGGAGTTAGTGGTGCTGAACCATTAATAAAATATATGAAAAAGAAATGTAAGGAAATAGGGATTATAGATACTAGAGTTAATGCTTCAATGTGTTTAAATAGATGTGAACTAGGCCCAGTTATGGTAATTTATCCTCAAGGCATTTGGTATCATTATAAAAGTGAACAAGATATTGATAAAATTATAAAACAGCATTTACAAGAAGGAAAAATTGTAGAAGAATTAGTCCTTACAAATGATCAAAAAAATTTATAATTTACAAATATATTATGTTTGAATTAGATCCTTTATTACTTGCACGAATACAATTTGCATTTACCATCAGTTTTCACATTATTTTCCCTGCATTTACAATTGGACTGGCAAGCTTTTTAGCAGTAATAGAATGGCGTTGGCTTGCTACAGGAAATAAATATTTTCAAGAAATATATAAATTCTGGGTGAAAATTTTTGCGGTTGCATTCGGTATGGGCGTAGTATCAGGGGTTGTTATGTCGTATCAGTTTGGAACTAATTGGTCAATTTTTGCTGATAAAGTATCTAATGTGATAGGACCGTTACTAGGATTTGAAGTATTAACTGCTTTTTTTTTAGAAGCTTCTTTTCTAGGCATTATGTTGTTTGGATGGGAAAAAGTTAGTGAACGTATGCATTTTATATCAACATGTATTGTTGCTATTGGAACAGTCATTTCTGCATTTTGGATATTATCAGCAAATAGCTGGATGCAAACTCCACAAGGTTTTACAATTAATTCAGATGGAAGGTTATTTCCAACAAGCTGGATGAAAATAATTTTTAATCCTTCGTTTCCATTTAGATTTGCTCATATGGTAACAGCAGCTTATTTATCTACAGCATTTATAATAGGAGGAGTAGGGGCATTCTATCTTTGGAAGGAAAGATATATTCCACAATCACGCATAATGCTTGGAATGGCAACAATTATGGCTGTGTTTGTCACCCCAATACAGATACTTATTGGCGATATGCATGGATTAAATACCCTTCATCATCAGCCTGCAAAAATTGCTGCTATTGAGGGTTTATGGGAGACTAAAGCTGCAGTGCCACTTCAATTATTTGGATGGCCAGATCAAGAAGCGGAAGAAACTAAATATTCTTTAGAAATCCCTAAGCTAGCAAGTATTATTCTTGCACATGATGCAGAAGCCGAAATTAAAGGTTTAAAGGAATGGGATAAAAAGGATCGTCCGCCTGTAGCTATAGTATTTTGGTCTTTTAGAATAATGGTTGGAATTGGTTTAATGATGGCGCTAATTGGTATAGTTAGTGCAGTTAAATATTTCCAAGGTAGATTATTTGATACGAAATGGCTTAAATTTTGGTGGATGTCTATGATGCCTACAGGTTTTATAGCCATACTAGCCGGTTGGTTTGTAACCGAAATAGGGCGTCAGCCTTATACAGTTTACGGAGTATTACGTACTTCCGAGTCAGTAACACCTGCTATTTTGGGTCCACAGGTGGGTTGGTCATTGCTTGCATTTATAGTTATTTATACATTAGTATTTGGGGCAGGGAGTTACTATATTCTAAAGTTAATTGCTAAAGGCATCCCTGTTACTAGCGATGATGAACAATATTACAAACATAGTATTGAAGCATCGGTTATTAAAGGTTCTAGCTAACTTTTTTAATTTAATTATATAAAACGGGGTTAAAATGTTAGATTTTTCACATATTATCGATTTGCCTTTAATATGGGGTCTACTGATTGCCATAGCTATATTCGTATATGTTCTATTAGATGGTTTTGATTTAGGAATAGGAATTTTATTTCCTTTCGCTCCCTCAGATAAATGTCGTGATAGAATGATGAATTCCATAGCTCCTTTTTGGGATGGTAATGAAACTTGGTTAGTGCTAGGAGGTGGCGGGCTATTTGCTGCATTTCCTCTGGCATATTCTGTTTTAATGCCAGCATTTTATATACCCGTAATTACAATGTTACTTGGTTTGATTATGCGAGGGGTAGCATTTGAGTTTCGCTTTAAAGCAGAAGAATCATCTAAGCGTTTATGGGATTACGCTTTTCATTTTGGCTCACTTACTGCAGCTTTTTCTCAAGGATTAATACTTGGAGCATTTGTTCAAGGAGTAAAAGTGGAAGGGCGAAATTTTAATGGAGGTGCCCTTGATTGGATTAGTGGTTTTAGCGTTATGACAGGAATTGCTTTAGTATTTGGATATGTGTTACTTGGTTCAACATGGCTTATAATGAAAACTGAAGATCTTACGCAGGAATGGTCGCGCAAGGTAAGTTCTTATTCTTTAGCTATGGTTGGAATATTTATGATTTTAGTAAGTATTTCAGTTCCATTTATTAATGAAGGAATTAAAAATTTTTGGTTTAGTTTACCAAATTTCTATTATTTATGTTTAATACCAATTTCAACATTATGTATGTTCTTACTTATATGGAAAGATATTCATAAAACAAGCCATGAGTATCGGCCGTTTTTTGCAAGTATGGGTATATTCTTAATGGGTTATATAGGGCTTGGAATTAGTATTTTCCCGTGGATAGTACCATTTCAATTTAACTTATGGGATGCCGCTGCTACAGGCCCAGCATTAACATTAATGCTAGTCGGTGCAGGTCCTTTGCTTCCATTAATTTTAGGCTATACAGGGTATTGTTATTATATATTCAGAGGTAAAACTGGTCATGAACATTTATACTGATTTATATAATCTGCAACCCATTAGTAGACTTCTTTAGAACCGAGTTTTTGAAGAAGTCTAATGTTATAAATAAATTAGAGCTAAAATACATGAATTTGCTGAGTTCTTTTCAAAAAACAAACATAGGAAAAAAATTTAAATCTTGGCAAGAAAATCATCCAAAGTTAAATCAATATTATTGGTTTATAATATTATGGTTAAGTGGCCTTGTTTCAGTTGCTGTAGCAACTTATCCATTAAAATTAATTGTAAAATTATTTCAAAGCAAATGATAGATTTTTTGCTATTAAATCTAAAATATTTATAGCTTTCCTAAAAGTTTTATATAAGTAAATTTTGCATTTTATATTTAAGCTGTAAAGTTTGCTTTCAAGAAATCTTGAGCCACGGCAATCCCTCTATAATCAATTGTATGGCCTAAATCATTGTAAGAATAAGCATCTACAGGAAAAGATAAGTTTTTTAAAGCTAAGATTGAAGATTCGAAATATTTATGTTCTAGCACATAGTCAAGTTTACCATGTATCATTAAGATTTTAGGTTTAGATTTTGCTTCAGTTAAAAGTTTTTGCCCTTTAATTAATATTCCAGAATAGCCAATAATTTTACAAGCTTTATTTCTTCTAGGTCCTACATGAAGCGCCATCATGGTACCTTGAGAAAATCCAATAAGAATAAGATTATCTTCAGTAAAAGAAAATCTTTCAAGCTGTTGGTCAATAAATTCATTTAATAGAATAGAAGCTTTTTCTAACCCAGAAAAAAGATAGTCTTCGTCTCTATATTTTAAACTAAACCATTGAAAGCCGAAAACACTTTCTTCGCATGTAAAAGGCGCATTAGTAGATATAAACTGCGCATCAGGTAAAGTTTGACTAAATTCCCGAGCTAAAGATATTAAATCAGCCCCATTTGATCCATAACCGTGAAGAAAAATCACTAATTGCTTAGGTTTGTTTTTTGAAAAAGGTATAATTTCTTGACCTTTTAAGATTTGGAGAACATTATCATGCATATTTAAAACTATAATTTCTATTGGATAAACAAATTTAATATATATGATTCGGTGAGGATTTAAAATATTTTAATTGACTAAAGCGATTTTTATACTAAATTATTTAATCTTTTAAGGGCGATTAGCTCAGTTGGTTAGAGCGCTACCTTGACATGGTAGAGGTCGTAAGTTCGAGTCTTATATCGCCCACCATTGGGTTTAAATTATACTTCAAATTTTTTGGCTTAATGGTATGACAAAGTTGAATGTAGAACCACCTTCTGGATTATTTGTTCCCCATATCTGTCCATTATGATAAGTTATTATTTCTTTACAAATAGAAAGTCCTAATCCCGTTCCGCCAGCTTTAGACCTAGTTCTGCTACTTTCAATAAATTTTTCAAATATCTCATTTTCTTCTCCCGGAGGAATGCCTATACCTTGATCAGTAACAGAAAATTTTATTGCATCTATCAATTCATCATCAACCATCATTTCTACATTATGTAATTCAATATTTATAGGTTTGCCATTTCCAAATTTTATTGCATTTGCAAGCATATTACGCATGACTTGTGTTAATCTTTCATTATCACATATACATATTGTTGTTTCAGCTAAATTAAAAAATCTTAATTCTGAGGCTTGAGCTTGCCCTTCGAGTAATGAACTGACTTCTTCAATAGTATCTTCCGCTAATTTGACCAAATCATGTTCGAGCATAGAAAATATCATGTTCTTAGTGTCTAATTTTGATAAATCTAATAGATTATTTATTAAGGATAGTAAGCGGCCACTGTTTTTATATATTTTACTAGCTATATCGAATTTTTTTTCATCACTTAAACTGGACCATTGTTTAATTAAAAATTTAGCAAAATTAATTACTCCATGAATGGGAGTTCTAACTTCATGACTCATATTGCTAAGAAAATTAGATTTAACAGCTACAGCTTTTTCAAGTTCATGAGTCCTTTCTAAGACTTTCTCTTCTAAATGTTCATTAATAAGTAATAACTCTTTATGTGCTTCTTCTACCTCTTTTTTAGCGGTGAGTAATTCTTTATTTAATAATTTCTCATGATTTATATAATAAGATATGCTCATTAAATGCTGAGCTAAAATATTAAATTCATATGAAAAATTAGTATGTTTAAAATTATTTGTGGCTAAGCTTCCTGAGGCTATTTCATTAGCGAAGTTAGTAAGTTTAATAAGAGGAGATATAATGCTTGTATGCATTATGTATAATAATAGCAATAAAGTTGCAAAAATAGCTGCAAAAATCGCAATTTGGGGTAGAACCGCAGTGGCAATCTGTTTATTAATTACATTTTTATTATAGTTAATAATTACTACATAAGGATGGGAAGAAGTTAAATAATAAATTTTAGGAATGCTAAAATTAAATACATTATTGTCTTTAATCAAACCGCTAGATTTAACTTTAAAATCTATGTTTTCCAAATGTCTAGTTGAATCATATGACTGCACTTTATTATTAATATTAGAAGATTCAGTAATGATTTCGTAATTACGCATGTCCATTATAACAAAGCTCATGCCAGGTTCAGTTAAGTTCTCTTCTAATCGTTCCTTAAGTAGACCTATATCAATACCAACTCCCATACTTCCTAAATATTGGTTATTTTTACCAACTAAACCAATTGCAGTGGGTATAACCCATTGACCACTTGTGTACCCTCCTATAGGTCTTCCAAAATGTAAATTATCAGGATTTTTATTAGTGTTAATTAAAAAATCTTTATCCCATATAGGGATAGGTTTAGGAAGTTTGCCAATATTGCTACTAGCTGTCATATTAAAATCTTTGTCTACCCATGAAAAGAGAGCTTCTGCAAATAATAGCTTAGCTTCTTTATCTTTTTTCTTGTAAGATTTTACAAGCTTTGAAATATAATTTATGTCAGCACCATTTTGATAAATTTGATTGTTTATATGGGTTAATATCGATCTCGAATAATCAAACATATAAGCTAATGTTTTTTCAAGCTTTACTGCTTCTGTTTCCATTTTAAGTAATACTAGATTTTGATTTAGCTTGTAAATTCTGTATATGGAAGCTACACATAAAGTTGAAATTATGAGCATACTTACTATTACAATTGATAAAAATTTTTTTTCTATTGTAAATTTATTCATAAAGTCATAATCCTTATATAATAAAAAATTGTGTAAAAATTAAATTAAAGATTTATTATAGATTTAATGTTATTAAGTATAGCTTACTAAGTTCTATTTAATTTTTGTACTAAATTAATATAACAATAAAAACTTTTTAATTCTATGAAAAAAATACAAAAAATTAGTATTATTGGCGCAGGTGCAATCGGTACACAAACAGCTTTATATTTGCAACAAGAAGCAATGTATTTGCAAAAAAACTTCTTAAGAGAGATAATTTTATATAATCATAATTATGATTTAGCATATGGCGAGGCTTCTGATATTGTAGACTCAATGGCTTTTCATGAGCAATTTTCAGGAATAGAAAAATTGGATTGTAAAGTTATTCCTAGCTATCAATTAAAAGATATAGAAGGATCAGATATAATTATTGTTGCAGCAGGAGCTGCTAAAACAGCTTTAAAGCATAAAAATCGCAGTTTAGAATTGCCAGTGACTTATCAAATAGCTAAAAAATTAGCTATTGCAATAAAAAAGTATGCAAAACATGCTTTAGTAATAGTTATTAGTAATCCGGTAGATTTAATAACTTGGTATATACAAGAATTTTCTGGACTTCCAAAAAATATAAAAGTTTCCTCAAACGAAGTTTGTGAAGCAATTTCTGACATTCTTTATGAGATCATTCAGGCAATAAAAGCG
>JBKBYG010000003.1:15462-85464 GCA_046313435.1 Alphaproteobacteria bacterium | reverse complement strand
GAGCGCACACGAGAGTTACAATTGGCACTCGAGGCGAAGACAGAGTTTTTGAACAACATGAGTCATGAGGTAAGGACGCCAGTACAAGGGATAACAGCGATATCAGAAGGGCTAATTGAGCACTGGGACAGCTGCCATGACGATGAGCGCAAGCTATATGCAAGCAAAGTAGCTGAGAATGCACGGAGACTATTTTCACTTGTTTCTAACCTACTTGACCTCTCTAGATTTACAGCAGGCAAGATGCATATGAACATGGGTAAAGGCGATCTTATAAGTCTTATTAACAATATGATGGAAGAATGTCGTGATCTTTATCTTTCGGGTAAAGAGATAGAGCTTGAGTTTATCTCATCGCTATCTTCTGCACCACTTACATGTGATAGTGAGAGGATGCTGCAAGTACTTCGCAATATATTTGCTAATGCAATAAAGTTCACATCGAAGGGTAAGATAATAGCTCGTCTTGAAGAATGCAAGATAAGATACGCAATAACAGATGAAGAAGGAAATGTTATAGACTATACTGAGGCAGATGGGCGGGCTAAAGTAAATATGGTAGAGGATGGGTATCGTTTTTCATTATATGATGAGGGCATAGGGATACCATACGGAGAAGAAAAGAGCATATTTGATCCATTCACCCAAAGCACAAGGACAAAGACAAGGGCTGGAGGTACAGGGCTTGGTCTTGCAATATGCAGAGATATAATAGATGCACATACTGGGAGAATATGGGCAAGGAATAATGAAGTTATGGGTAGCACTATATATTTTGATATACCAAGAAGGTATAAGAATAGGATAGAGGGCAGTAGCAATCATAACGTGTGTATAGTTAGCTCTTCTGTTACATCGGGGATAGTAGGAAATAAATTAGATACAATTTATGATAAGAATGGAGGAGACAGGGCAGAAGATAAAAACAGTAGCAGTAGTAACGGTAACAACAGTGGTAACAGTGGTAACGGCACTAACAGCAGCACTAATACGGAAAGTGGCAATATAAACAATAGGTCAGGTAGCAGTAACAATAGCAGTAGCATCAGTAGCAGTAATAACAACACTGACAAGAGTAAAGATAATAGCAGAAGAGAGGCAGAGGAAGGATTTAGCCATAAGCAAGTTAGTATGGACGGAGAAGACAAAGGAAAGATAGGTGTGCAAGAGCAAGAAGCACAGAGGATAGAGAAAGACAGAAACGATAAGGAAAGAAAGGATAAAGAGGAACAGGGAAGAGAAAAAGAGGCACAAGAAAGAAGAGAAAGGACGAAGACCATATTGCTAATAGATGATGAAGAAGCAGCGCATATCAGTATGAAACTTATGCTGAAGGATAGTGGGTATAATTTGATAACAGCAAGTGGAGGAATAGAGGGGCTTGCAGTGATGGAAGCAAAACATAATGATATTGATCTTGTACTTCTTGATCTTATGATGCCTGATATGTATGGACTTAATGTGCTTGCGATTATGAGAGAAGATAAGAATATGTGCCATATACCTGTTATACTGCAGACTGGCTCTAGTGACGTTGGTGAACTTGCTAAGGTTAAGTCTCTTGGTGTCCTCAACCATATCCCTAAACCTTATGACAAATCCCTCATCAATAATATCGTTAGAGATGCTCTCGCGTAACCATATTCTTCCTTACCTACTAATCACGAATTTAAGCTAGATATATATTTAATGGTGCGATCGGCGCGATTCGAACGCACGACCTACAGATTAGGAATCTGCCGCTCTATCCTACTGAGCTACGACCGCAAAAGTAAAATTTGGACATATTATACCATTTCTCATTTATATTACTACGTTGTAGTGAGGGCGATCTCAAGGCTCGGTTACATATTATATATCCTTACTCGCTTTCGCTTCGACTACTAGTATTAATTATAAATTAGAAATGGTATGATAGATAGAGCGATTATTTTTTTCAAGCTAAAATAAATAAAATTATTGTACTTAATAGACCAAATGTTTATTTAAATATAATATAGAAAAAATATTTGGAGAATATATGAAGAAAATTATAGTTATAATATTAGGTAGCATGTTATGTATAAGCGGATGTGCAAATAAAAACAAACCTCAACAAGAAAAAAACTTATCAGCCGAAGAAATTTTCCAAGATGCATCAAAACACTTGAAATCCCAGGAATATCAGAAAGCTGCTGACTTTTTTGCTAAAATTACTCAGGAGTATCCTTATTCTAATTTAGCATCAAAATCGCATGTTATGGAAGCGTATAGCTATTATTTAAAGAAGGATTACGACATGACAATTGCAATAGCTGAAAATTTTGTTAAACTTTACCCAGTAAATCCTTATACGCCTTACATTTATTATTTAAAAGCATTAAGTTATTATGAACAAATTCTAGATATTGATCATGATCAAAAAATTACTGAATTAACTAAAGACGCGGCAGATGAACTTATATCAAGGTTTCCAGAATCAGATTATGCAAGAGATTTTAAAATTAAACTTGATTTAATTAATGATCATTTAGCTGGTAAAGAGATGATAATAGGCCGCTTTTATTTATATAAAGGTGAAATTTTAGCTGCTATTAATAGATTTAATATTGTTATTAAAGATTATCAGACTACTGCTCATATTGAGGAAGCATTATTTAGGCTAGTAGAGGGTTATTTAAAATTAGGAATTAAAGATGAAGCACAAAAATACGCTCAAATCTTAGGTTATAATTATCCAAATAGTAAGTGGTACGATTACGCTTATGAAATTTTAATTAAGGCTAAAGCTTATGCTATTAAATCTTCAGATTAAAAATGTCTTACTCATCGAAAATGTAAATATTGAATTCACTGAAGGATTATGTGTGCTGACTGGTGAAACAGGAGCAGGTAAATCTATTCTGCTTGATTCTATCATGTTTGTTTTAGGGGCAAGAAGTAATAATAAAATTATACGCCATGGAAATAGTTCTGCTACAGTCAGTGCCATATTCGATATTAAAAATAATATTAGGGTAAAATCTTATTTAAATGAGTATGGTTTTGATAATGATGATGACTTAATTATAAGAAGAACAATAGATGAAAATGGCAAAAACAAAGCTTTTATAGGTGATGCACTAGTAAGCCTTACAAATCTTAAAAAATTAGGTGAATTTTTAATCGAAATTCATGGTCAAAATGATCAATCAGGCTTATTTGAATCTTCTACACACCAAAAATTGTTGGATGAATTTGGGAATTATAAAAATTTACTTGAAAATGTTAAAACAAGTTTTGAGACATGGAAGGATGTCGAGCAAGAACTAAACAATATAAAAAATCAAATAGACGAAATTTCAAAAGAAGAAGATTATTTGATATATGTAATCAATGAACTTGAAAAATTGAATCCGATTATTGGGGAAGAAGAAGATTTATCAATAAGACGAAGTCACTTAATGAATAAGGACAAAGTAATTCAAGTTATAGATTCTGCAATTAACGAGCTTTCAGAGCCTCATAGTGTTTCTAGGTCCATCGGAGACGCAATAAGAGTTCTTACACGCCTAACATCTACTTCAGAAGCAGAGTTTATACCAATTATGGATGCGCTAGAGAAAGCGTCAATTGAAATTGAAAATGCATTAAGTTTGCTTCAGCAGCAAAGATTTGAAGTTAGTAGTGCGGATGATAATATTGAAGAAGTTGAAAAAAGACTTTTTGCGCTTAAAGCTGCAGGAAGAAAATATAACAAGCAGACCAATGAACTTCCTGAATATATAGAACAATGCAAAGAGAAGCTTGAAATTCTTAGTAAAAAAACTCTTAATATAAGTAATTTAGAAAATATTCAAAAACTTCAAAAAGAAGAATATTTAAAATTTGCGACAGAATTATCTTTATTACGTAGAAAAATTGCTAAAGAGTTGGAAGAAGAAATTAAGCATGAGTTAAGTTTTATAAAAATGCAAAATGCGAATTTCAAAGTAGACATAGCTGATTTATCTGAAGAAAATTGGTCTGATAAAGGTATTAATAAAATTGTGTTTTACGCAAATACGAATCCTGGGCAAGAATTTGGTCCCATTGCTAAAATTGCATCAGGGGGCGAATTATCTAGGTTTATGTTAGCTATTAAAGTTGTGCTTTCGAAGCTCAAATCAAATGTGGCGTTAATTTTTGATGAGATTGATACAGGTATAGGAGGGGAAGTAGCCAATCTGGTGGGGATAAGGCTAAAACTACTTGCAAAAACTAATCAAGTATTAGTAGTTACGCACCAGCCTCAAATTGCAGCTAAAGCCAATACACATTTATACGTAAAGAAAGAGCAGTTGTTAAGCAGCACTAGAACTGAAATTAGTATATTATCAAAAGAAGAAAGATTAGAGGAGATTTCAAGGATGTTAGCAGGAAATAGAATTACTGCTGAAATTAGTGAGGTAGCGAGGCAGCTTATAGAGGAATAAAATATAGAGCTTAATAATTTATTAAGTAAATATATTTATAATTAAATCAAATTGTTAAATATTTAACTTTATGTAAAATAATAAATGCCAGTAAGTTATTATTAAATTGACATATCGCTCTTGTTAAAATAATTTGTAGTGATATAATATTATTTAATATATAAAAAAATTAAGCAAAAATTAAAAAATTAAAACAAAAAGATGAGTAAGGAAGAAATTTTAGATAAAAAAACTTTTAAAGCAAAAATTGTTGATGCAAGAGAAGGAAATTACGAATTTAATAATATTAAAATTTTTAATGCTGATTTAAGCGGAGAAATTGTAAATCGTTCTAAGCAAGGTATAAACGGTATAATGATGCTAGATTGTTCAAATCTTAATTTAGAAAATATATCATTATGCAATTGTAATTTGCAATATATAAATTTTAAAGACGCAAATCTTAAAAATGCAGACTTAAGTGGCAGTAATGTAAAAAATGCTGTTTTTAAAGGCGCCAATATTGAAAATGTAAATTTTATTGGTACAAATATTGCTCCAATACAACTATTATACGCTGTTAATTTAAATAAAGCTCAATTTAGTAATAAAGAAAAAATGATTGAAGATATTGCTAAATATAGAAGTGAAGTTGAAAAAGAAACCAACAATGACTTTAAAAGTAAAATCTTTAAACTTTTAAGTAATATATTATATAATATGTTAGGAGACGCAGATACTAAAGCAGCTCAATCCAATAAAAATGTTAAAATGAGCAAGTTGACAAATGATTTAACTAGTAATGTCGATAATAAGATTAGTATTGCTCCTCAGGTAGTGCCAACCCCAACTAAATATATTGAAATAGTCTCAAAAGGACGCAGTAATAACAGCTCAAAGGATAAACAGCAGATTTAAAAAATCTTCCTTGCATAGAATATTTTAACTGTATATAAATATTAAATAAAATTAATAAGATAACTTTGTTTAATATTTATCTTAGATACATATAGTTAATTGTCAATGATGGGGCATTAAAAATGGAAGATTTAATAAATCAGATAACTGAAGATGATGAAAATCTTATACCTAAAGGAAACTTGTTAAAAGGCAAACGCGGTTTAATAATGGGTGTAGCTAATGATAAGTCAATTGCTTGGGGAATAGCTGCCTCCCTTGCAAATCAAGGCGCAGAGTTAGCATATACTTATCAAGGTGATGCATTATACAAAAGAGTTGCTCCGCTTGCTGAACAAACAGGTTCGAAATTAGTTTTGCCATGTGATGTTACAAATGATCAAAGTTTAGATGATTTATTTAGTAAAATTGAAAAAGATTGGGGTGGATTAGATTTTTTAGTTCACGCTATAGCGTTTTCAGATAAGAACGAGCTTAAAGGCCGATATATTGACACATCATTAGAAAATTTTACTCAAACTTTAAATATTTCTTGTTACTCTTTTACCTCTATTGCTAAACGTGCAGAGCCATTAATGAAAAATGGAGGCAGCCTTCTGACTTTGACTTATCATGGTGCACAGAAAGTTATGCCTCATTATAATGTTATGGGAGTAGCAAAAGCTGCTTTAGAAGCCAGTATAAAATATCTTTGTGTAGATTTAGGTGGAAAAAATATTAGAGTTAATGGGATTTCTGCTGGTCCAATTAAAACCCTTGCTGCTTCGGGAATTGGTGATTTTAGATATATACTTAAATGGAATGAATATAATTCTCCTTTAAAACGTAATACTACTATATGGGATGTGGGAGGTGCAGCTGTTTATTTGCTTAGTGATTTAGGAAAAGGGACAACTGGTGAAGTTTTATATGTAGATTCTGGATATCATGTAATAGGTATGAAAAGGGCTGACGCACCAGATATTTCTACAGTATAATTAATATAAGCAAAATTTAAGTATATTTATATTTCAGTTAAAATAGCATATATTAACTTGTCATTAAGTAATTTATTCTATAGTCAAAAAATTTAAAGGCTGAGCAGCGTCACTAATGATAAATATGGATTTTATACTCAAAGGAATTTAAAAAAGCATAAGAGGAACAAAAGTTAAGTGATAAGCTTAGGTTTACTAAGGGTCAGAGAAAAACCCTGAAAGTTCGACAATATAATTTTGTAAATTCCTTTGACTATATTATGCTGCGCTCGCATACCCTTATTTAAGTATTCAATTACTAGACTAATAAATTTTCTAAATGAAATGCCTGAATTAAAAACAATTACAGTAGAGCTTGTATTTTCTTACTTAATTATATTATGTCGTATCGGTTCTGCTTTAATGGTACTGCCAGGCATATCAGAAAGCTATATTGCAGCAAGAAGTAGGTTAATATTAGCCCTATCGATTACTTTAGTAATTCTACCAAATATTGTAACTCCTAAAATTCCAACTAATATAGTAAATCTTGGGTTTTTAATTATTATAGAAATAATTATAGGAATTTTTTTAGGATCAATCACAAAATTTTTAATTAGTGCAATGCATGTGCTAGGAATGCTAATTGCAACTATATCAGGATTAGGGTCAGCTTTACTGTTTGATCCCACACAAGGAACTCAAGGTGCCTTAGTAGGTACTTTTTTAAGCAACTTAAGTATAATGTTGTTTTTTGCAACAGACATGCATCATATGCTGATTTATGGATTTGCTGACAGTTATTCATTGTTTGAATTAGGACAGACAATAGATATAGGAGAAATAAGTCAAGAGATGACTTCGGTATTTAATAAAAGTTTTAATATAGCTATAAGACTTGCAGCTCCTCAAATTATTGTAGCAGTTATCATAGTATTAGCAGGAGGAGTACTAGGAAGACTTATGCCTGCTTTACAAATTTTTAATTTAATTGCCCCTGTGCAAATGATTATCAGTTTTATCATATTAATGTTTACTATTTCTACATTTATGCTTTGGTATATTGATAATGTATATGAAATTAATCAAAATTATTTTATTCCTTAGGTAACAAATGGCAGAAGATGATGATGATTCTCAGAAAACTGAAGAGCCTTCCGAACGAAGGTTAGAGGAAGCCAAAGAAAAAGGACAAGGTTATAATTCTCGCGAAGTCGGCCATTTCCTAATGTTACTTATTCTAACTGCTTCAATTGGAATTTTTGCTCCAAGGATTTTTAGGGATTTAACTTATTATCTTTCTACATTTTTAGAGAATTCTCACCAAATTAAGGTTGATGAAGGAAATTTATCACGTGTTCTAATCAGTAGTTTTACAAATGGTTACTTAGTAATTTTAGTGCCAATTATAGCGACAATTATTGGAGGGGTTATTGGTAATTATATTCAACACGGGGAATTTAGAGTTTCTGCAGAGCCTCTAATACCAAAGATGGATAAAATTTCCTTAATAAAAGGATTTGGTAAAATTTTTTCTATGAATTCTTTAGTAGAGTTTGTAAAAAATATTATAAAATTAATATTAATTGGGGTTGTCTGCTATTTAAGTATTGCGCCTAATTTAAAACATTTAAAATTATTACATGAATATAGCATAGCTTCATTTATGAGCTTTCTATTCAATATTACTAACAACATGCTTGTAAAAGTATGCATTGTAATGGGATTCCTAGCAGCTGTAGATTATGTTTATCAAAGATTTGCCTTTTATAAATCGATGAGAATGTCTAAACAAGATCTAAAAGACGAATATAAGCAAACTGAAGGTAGTCCTGAGGTTAAAGCGCGTTTAAGAGGTTTAAGGCTAGAGAAGTCACGTAAAAGAATGATGTCCGAAGTGCCAAAAGCTGATGTGGTAATTACTAACCCTACGCATTTTGCTGTAGCATTAAAATACGAACTCGGATCAATGGCTGCGCCCACAGTTATAGCTAAAGGTAAAGACTTAATAGCACTAAAAATAAGAGAAATAGCACAAAAAAATAAAATTCCAGTTATTGAAAATCCACCTTTAGCTCGCCTGTTATTTAAAGTTGTAGATATCGATAAAGAAATACCAGTTGAACATTATAAAGCTGTAGCTGAAGTAATAAATTATGTATATAGGCTTAAGAAAAAACTAAAGTAAGATTTAGTAATTTGTTCCTGAATTTTAAGCTATACACAACAGGTAAAGCTTGTAAATAATCATAAATTAAATAGTATTATATATCGAAATTTTTTATTTAAGGAATTATCTAATGAAAGATTTATACATCTATTTATCAGGAACTATAAGAAAAAGCCATGATACGGATAAATTATTTGAATGGACAACAGAACATATTGAATTAATGGAAAACTTATTTAAAAACGAGGAAATCAATATTACATTTCTAAATCCTGCTTCTCGTTCCGATGATCTTTCAGATGAATTATCAATATTTGGAAGGGATATGCTACAAACATGTTTAAGTGATTTTATATTAGTAGATGTAAGGGAAAAAAGAGGTATAGGTGTTGGATATGAAATAGCTTTTGCTAATTTTAAGAATATACCAATAATTGCATGGGCGGAAGAAAATAGTCATTACAGAATTTCAAATTCTGAAATACTAGGTCAAAAATTAAGTAACTGGACTCATCCTTTTGTATCTCAAACAAGTAAATTTATTGCAAGTAAATTAGAAGAAGCAGTAGAATTCATAACTAATTTTAAATCGAATGAAAAAAATTACTTAGGTCGGACGATTACCCTATAAAAGCAATAAAACATTATTTAAATACGCAGTTTTATAAAGACAAAGAAATGTGTGAATTGGTAGAAAAGCATGAGAAGCTGAGCAGTCAAATTCAAAAATTAATGGAATTATAAAATGAATTTAAAAAAATTAGGGCAAAATTATATTAATTTTCTAACTGATTTTGGTTTAAATGATCATATGGAACTTGATAGTTTCAAAAATATTTTTTCTGAAAGTTGTAGGAAAATTATAAATGGAAACATTGCTTGTAATAATATTCATGAGCTAAAAACGCAATTAGAACAAGTCAAATCCGCAACAGAAGATTGGAATATTAAACCTAATAACATTATTCAAAGTGATAATGCTGAGATCTGCGTAGTGCAATATGAGCTCCATAGTGCAAATCTTGGTAACTTTATAACTATTGCAATACTAGGATATAATAATGGTTTAATTGAAGAAATAAATGAAGTGTATAATCAAAAATAGCGCCTGGCAATTTAGAATTCCAAGTCTTGCATTGTCATTAATTTTAGCTGCTTGTAACTTAATAAATCAACAAATTAGCCATAAATTATCTCATCATTTAATTGAACATATAGATGATAATTTTAAGAAAGTTGAATTTTGTCATATGATGCCTAATACAAAGAAGTCAGATTTTGCAGTTATTTTTCTACATGGACATCAATATCCTGAACGCCCTGGAGCAAAAATTCCTTTAGATAAAGGCATTCTAAATGAATTTGCAAGTCAAGGATATAATGCTATTGCAATTTCAATTGCTGGATATGGTAGATCAGATGGTCCGGCAGATTTTTCCGGGCCATATAGTCAAAATGCTGTCATATCAGTCATTAAATATCTTCAAAGTCATAATATTAAAAATATTGCACTTATTGGAGTTAGTAGAGGCGCAATTATTGCAAGTATGGTAGCAACAAAAGAGATAGGTCTTTCTTGTATGGTGCTGGATGCAGGATTTTATGATCTTGCGAAGTTAACTGATGAAAGAACTATAGGAAATTTAAAGAAAGAAGCCAGTCATGAATATAATTATTTAGTTAATCGTTCTGCTATTAGGCATATAGATAAAATAAAAACACCAGCTTTGATATTACATGGGTATAATGATGAGCGTGCATCTGTTGAAGAAGCAATCGAGTTTTATAGAAAGCTTATGGAGAATAAGGTTGAAGCTCAAATTTTAATATTTTCATCAGGCCATCACACTCCTGAAAAGGAAACTAAAACTTTACGAAATCTTTTTTTAAAAAAATGCTTCAATTTTACTTCTTAGTGTAGCAATCAAAACAGATATGGCTTTTTTTGCCTTTTATTCTTTTAACATCATCTGTTCTAATTTCATTTGCACAAGACTTGCAATAATTAATTTCTGTAGGTGTTAAATAATCATTAACCCCAGTGCGTTCATCAAACACAAAGCATTCGCCATACCATTTCTTGTTCTCATTTCTAGTTTCTTCTAAATATTTTAGAATTCCACCTTCAAGATGATATACTTCTTTAAAACCTTCTTGTTTGAGATAAGCAGTAGATTTTTCACATCTAATTCCACCAGTGCAGCACATAGCAATTTTAACATTGCTTTTTGGATCAAGGTTATTTTTAGCCCACTTAGGAAATTGCCTAAAATTATCCGTATTAGGATTAATAGAATTATGAAAGCTACCCATAGCTATTTCATAATTATTTCTTGTATCTACTAATATTACATCTGGTCTTGAAATAAAATCATCCCAATCTTTAGGGCTAATATATGTCCCATTATATTCAGTTACTTGAATATTACCAACACCCATTGTAACAATTTCTGGTTTAATTTTAACCTTCATTTTTTCAAAAGGTGGTATATTACTATGGCTTTCTTTAAAGGTGAATTCAATATGAAACAAGTTTTGCAAAAATAGATAAAATGAGTCTATATTCTCGCGTGAGCCTGAAATAGTCGAGTTAATACCCTCAGTTGCTATTAATATAGTACCAAGTAATTTAGAAGCTCTACAAAAACTTAATAGTGACTCTTTTGCTTCTTCAAGATTATCTATCTTAAAAAAGTGATAAAAGGTAGTTATAACAAAAGACATTTTTATTAATTATTTTTTTCTATAAGATCTATTATGATATCAAATGAATCGAGATTAGAAGAACTTGCGGATAAGTTTTCCTCACTAATATCGTTATATTGTTCTTTCCTTAAAATAAGAGTATCTCTTGGGGATACGCAACCAATTTTAACTGAATTTTCATAAACTTCTAAAATTGTAATTTCAATGTTATTGTTTATAATTATAGTCTCACCAACTTTTCTTTTTATATGTAGCATTTATTATATCTTAGATTCAAAGAACTCGATTAATTTCTTTTAATAATAACCAAATTGTTTAAATAAATAAAGAGTTTTTATATTATTTTATAAGCTTTTATTAAATAGACTTCTTTAGAACCGAGTTTCTGAAGAAGTCTAAATATACATAGTTAGCTAAATAGCTAGACTAGAGTAATTAAATTTAATATATTATATATTATTAAGAATAAGAGTAAATTATAGCGCTTTGTAATGATGTTAGATAAGAAAAATTTTTTAGAAAAAATTAGCTCATATGATTCAAATATTAACATATCACTAGTTGAAAAAGCTTGTGATATTGCAATAGATGCTCATGGGAAGCAACTTCGAGAATCAGGAGAACCTTATTATCATCATCCTTTTGAGGTGGCCTTAATTATTGCGCGTATGAAGCTTGATACTTCCACGATTATTACTGCACTATTGCATGATACAGTTGAAGATACTCATCTTACGTTAAAGGATATTGAGGAAGTATTTGGTAATGAAGTTAGCAAATTAGTTGATGGTGTAACCAAGCTTACAAAAATTGAGTCACAGTCAGAGCAGCTAAGACAAGCAGAAAATTTTAGAAAATTATTACTTGCCATTTCAGAGGATATAAGAGTATTACTCGTGAAGCTTGCTGATAGAGTTCACAATATGAGAACTTTAAAATATGTAAAATCCCCTGAAAAGCGTCTTCGTAAAGCTCATGAAACAATGGAAATATATGCTCCTCTTGCTGAACGCATAGGGATTCAAACTTTTAAAAATGAATTACAAGATTTAGCTTTTTCAGAACTCCATTTTGAAGCAAGAAGTTCAATTATACATAGGCTTGATTTTTTACGTAAAGAAGGTGCAGTTGTTGTCGATAAAATAGTCGCTAATATTTGTAAGTTAATTGAAGAAGCTGATATCAAGGCGAATGTAATTGGACGAGAGAAAACTCCTTGTTCCATATGGCAAAAAATGGAAAAAAAGAATATCGGGTTTGAGCAATTATCTGATATTATGGCTTTTAGGATATTGGTTAATGATGTAACTGAATGCTACAAGGTTTTAGGTGTTATACATTCAAATTACCATATGGTACCAGAAAATTTCAAAGATTTTATTAGCACGCCTAAAAGCAATGGGTATCAATCAATTCATACAGTAGTTATTGGTCCTGAACAGCAAAGAATAGAAATTCAGATTAGAACTTATTCGATGCATGAAGTTGCAGAATATGGAGTTGCTGCGCATTGGACTTATAAACAAAATAGATCTTATGATATTGTAGAGGGTAAACAATATAGATGGGTAAGAGAATTACTTGATATACTAGATCAGGCTGTCGACGCTGAAGAATTTTTAGAAAATACTAAAATGGAGATGTATTATGATCAAGTATTCTGTTTTACTCCTAAGGGGAATTTAATAGCTTTGCCTAAAGGCGCTACTCCTGTAGATTTTGCTTACGCAGTGCATTCAAAAATAGGTCATACTTGTGTAGGGGCAAAGGTAAATGGTAGAATTGTTCCGCTTAGATTTCATTTAAAAAATGGTGATCAAGTGGAAATAATAAGGTCACGAACACAAGTTCCTTCACCTGCGTGGGAAAAATTTGTTGTTACTGGTAAAGCTAGATCAGAAGTAAAACGTTTTATAAGGGCTAAACAAAAAGAAGAATATACGCATTTAGGCAAAGCTATAGTTAGTAAAGTTTTAAAGCAAGAAAATATAGATATTAATGAAAAAATTATAGAGAAAGCTCTTACAATATTTAAAAAGAAAAATATAGATGATTTTTACGCTTCGATAGGCGAAGGGACTATAGCCAAAAGTGAATTGCTAAAATTATTACCAAACACTAAGTTTAGTAAAGCCTTAAAGGATAAATTCTCATTTTTGAATTTTCGAAGAAAGAAAGCTGCTCTTAAAGATAATCCCTTATCGATTAAAGGTTTGATTCCAGGGATGGCTTTACATTATGCGGGATGTTGTCATCCTCTGCCAGGAGACAGCATAGTAGGTATAGTGCATACTGGTAAAGGTATAACAATTCATACAGCTGATTGTGAAATACTCGAGAATTTTATTAATACTCCTGAGCGCTGGGTTAGCGTTTCCTGGGACAAAGAAGGCTCTAGTAATATTCACATAGGAAGAGTAAAAATTATTCTTGCGCATGAAGCTGGTAGTCTTGCTACTATAAGTAATACAATAGCAAAATATCATACTAACATAATTAATTTAAAAATAACAAATCGTACAACTGATTATTTTGAAATGCTTATCGATTTAGAAGTACAGGGATCGCAGCATTTAACTAATATTCTTACTGGATTACGTTCAAAAGATTGCGTACATTCTGCAGAAAGATACAAATTATAATTGATCAATTCCTTAAAAGTTTTTAATACCTTCGCAAAATCATTTACTTTTGTTAACTTTTAATATATAATTAAACTTATATTAAATTAACAAATGTGTAATAAAGATGAAAAAACAGTATGAATTAGCACTTAAATTTATCGAAAATGACAATATTAGGGAATTTGAGGAGCTGTTACAACAATATCCTAAACTTGTAAATTACAGTTTTAATTCAGACGGATCAACTCTATTACATTATGCTTCATTTTTAGGTAAAATTGAGGCTGTAAAGTTATTAGTTAAATACAAGGCTAATATAAATGCAAAAAATATAAAAGGTGAAACAGCAATTAGGTATGCTGATCTGAAGAATGGGCATGAAGTTATATTTTATCTACTTGAGCAGTATCTTGATCTAAGAAATATTCCGAGTGAAATGTTTGAAAATTTTATTAAAATTGCTAGAAAGAATTTTAATAAAAATCCAGATCCTTATATTTATTTAGCATTCGATGAAATAGGTCTTAATGATGTTTCTATAGAAAAAGACGAAAATAGAAGACAGACTGAAGATGAACAGTTTAGAGAACATATTAAAAAAATTGAGTTCGAAAACAAAATTATATCTAAGATACAAGATGGCAAAGGATTAAAAAGCTTAACTTTTAAGGAACTATTATATTTACACAGAAAAGACATACTCCACACGGAATTATCAAGTTTTATTCAAAGAGAAAAACTTTTTACAGATCTTATAGAAAAAACTCTAATAGAGTATGCCAGAAAATATTTGGAAACACATTTTTTCATAAACGAGGTCATACCTGAAGAAACAAAAGTTCAAATTCTTTCATATTTAAGTGATGAAGAGGCCATTAAATACGTTTCTGAAAGAATGCAAGAGGAATTCTTTGAGCAGTTAAAAAGCAATAAACTTAAGCCTATCCAAGAGATTGAAGATAGGCTGGAACAAACTGAAAAAAATATATCAAAAGACATTGGATTTAAAAGATGGGCTTTATCGTTTATTACGAATACCAGTGAATATAAAGAATATAATGAACTTAAGCATTATATTAATACTAGAAAATCAGTAGAGTCAGGATTAGAAAATAAGGTAGGTAAAAGAATAAAAGCTGCTGTTAGTGAGCTTGCAAAAAGCGATGATCCATCATGGCATATGGAGGGTGTATTAGAAAAATACAAATTAACTCAATACGTATGGGACGAAGGTGATAAAGTAAAAGATTCATTTGTTTCTTCTGCAAAGGACTTAAGAGAAATTGACGAGTACATACAAAACCTTAATTGGTTTAAGAGGGGTATTTATAAAATAACTTTAGGGATATTAAACTTTAAAGAAATTAGTAATAATCTGATTGAAGAAATTATTGAAAGCAATCAATATAAAACAGTTTTAAATAACAAAATAAAAGAAGCAGCAGGTTATGAGCATATAACAGTAAAATATGGGAAAGCAACTTATAGCAATAAGAAACTTGCATATGCAAATAATAATGCATACCGTAAAGCAAGTTGGACTGAGTGGCTAAAGTCTTTTGTAAAAAAAGATGTAAAGTCATATGAGCAATATAATTATGTTAAAGAACATAGAAAATCTACAAAGAAGCTAGAAAATAATCTTGATAATATTGTCGCTAAGGACTGTGAAAAGCTATTACGTATATCAAAAGAGCGTTTTCCGTATGGTAATAAGATAACTTCTCTTCCTCAGACTGAATATGTTAAAGGTAAATTTCACCAATTCGAAGCTAAACTGAAATACGTAGATTCTAGTGACCTGTATTATCATCCTAATGCGTTTGAATGTTTTGCACAATTGCCTTTTGCTATATGTGGGAAAAGTTTGCTTGATAGAAGATACAAAATAGCAGCAAAATTTATTGCTGAAGAGTTAAAAAACGACCCAACACATCAAAAATTATGGAAAGATAAAATATTTTGTGAAGCTACTGAAACAGTTTGGCAGACAAGATAAATTATAAATATCACTATGGATGAAAGTAGTATTCATAGTGATCTTTTATTTATGCATCTTCTTGCACAAACACTTTCGTTTGAGTGGCTGCTCTGATATAGTTGTTAATATGATCAGTATTTGCTTCTGTACGAATATGAGGTTTAACATTACCAACATTTCTTTCTTTTTCTTCAGCAAATTTTTTACCAAGCATATTACGCTCTTCTTCAGATATAATATTTTTTGCTAAAGAAAAAATATTTTCTTCTTCTTTTAGTATATGGGCTTCAATAGTGGCTTTCAGGATTGGTATTAAAACTTTACATTCTTGAGGTTCAAATTTATTTGTATTAATATAATTTATAATATCTTCTACAAGAGAATGTTCTTTTTTACTTGCATCTGCAATAATATCAAGATTACCAGCTCTTTCCTGTAATTCTTTATAGAATATTTGTTCTTCAACTTTATTATGTAACATTAGCTCTTCTTGAAATTCAATAAACAAATCTTTGTTTATTGGCTCGCTTACTAGTCTTGTAAGTAAATTTCTTACTTTGTCATGATCATTTTTTAAATATTCAAGAATATCCATACTAATCTCCTTATAAATCCTAGCTAAACATTGTAAATTTAAAAATAGAGAATATGTAATAAAAAAACTATAATGATTTTTATTAAAATATATAAAGTTTGTACTAAATACTGTAAAATTTTGGGAAAATATAATGAAGAATGATATAAACAGCAATTTACCACATATAGTTATAATAGGAGCAGGGTTCGGGGGACTTACCGCAGCTAATCACTTAAAAAAATGTAAAAATTTAAGAATTACATTAATTGATAAAAACAATTATCACAGTTTTTGGCCGTTCTTATATCAAGTAGCTACTTGTGATTTATCTCCATCTGATATTGCTATTCCAGTTCGTAGCGAGTTCAAAGCAGAAGACAATGTTACCGTACTTATGGATAAGGTAATTAATATTCAAAGCCACCAAAAAAGAATAAATACTGAAAATGGTCTGTCTCTTTCGTATGATTATTTAATAATAGCAACGGGTAGTGAAGTTAATTTTTTTGGTAATGAAAATTGGAAGAAGCATGCTACCAGTCTTAAAACTATAAATGATGCTTTAAAAATTAAAACAAAAATTCTTGAGATATTTGAAAAAGCTGAGTTAGAAAATAAAGCACTTGATCAGGAAAAAAATATTTCATTTGTAATAATAGGGGGAGGGCCAACTGGTGTAGAGCTTGCAGGCTCGATTGAAGAGTTGGTAAAGCAAAGCTTTGAATTTGATTTTAATAATCTTAAGCCGGAAAATACAAAAATAATTTTGATTGAAAACGCAGATAGAGTATTACCGAGTTTTCAAAGTGAATTATCTCAAGTAGCGCAAAATGCTCTTAAAGCAAAAAATATTGAATTAAAATTAAACTCTAAAGTTAAAAATATAGAAAATAATAAAGTGATTTTAGAAAATGGAGAAATTATTGAAACGAATTTAATTATTTGGGCAGCAGGTATAAAGGCTTCAAATATAAAAGCAATGTTTGAAGGAGGTATTGAAACCGGGAAGGGGGACAAAGTTAAGGTTGAAAGTGATTTAAGCTTAAAAGCTAATTCTGAAATTTTTGTTATCGGTGATACGAGCGAAGTTTTTGATAAGAAAGGTAACTTACTCCCTGGCCTTGCAGCTGTTGCAAAACAACAAGGGAAATTTGTTGCTAAAGTTATTTTATCGAAAATAAAAGGCGAGGTAAAAAAGCATATATTTAATTATCATGATTTTGGAAATTTAGCAATTATTGGACGTTACCGAGCAATAGCAGAATTTAAATATTTTAAAATCCATGGGACTTTAGCATGGATTATCTGGGATATAATTCATATATATTTTCTAATAGGCTTTCGTAATAGAGTAATTATATTTACTAAATGGATGTGGAATTACATTACTCATGAAAGAAATGAGCGTATAATTATTTCTAAAGATGATTGAATGTTCTATTTTATTCTAATTTATTTACTAAATTTTTATTTTCTAAATACATCAATAACATATTACAAGGTATAATAACTGCTGCCCCGTAATATATAGAGTTATTAGGTGTTTCATTAAAAAATAAATATCCAAACAATGCCGATATCAATAATTCGGTATATCTTAAAGGCAGTAATGAACTGGCTTCTACTAATGAGAAAGATTTAAGCAGAGCAAATAATAGTAAATTAGCACCTATACCTAGAAATAGCGAATACATCACTGTGTTAAGTGAAGGCATTGTCCATCCTTTATACAATATAAGTATTAGCCCGAATAACATCGTATATAATGAAGAATAAAAAAGCATATTTAATGTACTTTCTTTTGTTACATATTTTTTATTAATTACATCTAAACCTGCAAATGCAATGGCACCTAAAATTAAAAGTAAGGTTTGTGGATTAAAGTTAATATTATGTATATCAAGCGCTATAACAATGCCTGTAAAGCCAAGTAACGAAATTATCCATCTTTTACCTATATTCTCATTTAAAAATAAATAAGCTAAAATTAAAAAAAAGAGCGGAATAGTGAATCCTGCTAATGTTACCATAACCATAGGAACATATTTAAGGCATATACACCATATTGTAATCGCGCTAAAAAGCAAAAATCCACGTCCAAGGTGAATTAAGTGATATGGTGTCTTAAAGCTAGATTTGGTAAGTAAAAATGGCAGTAATGTAATGCTGCTAAATAGAAATCTGAGAAATACAATTTCATAGCTAGGTATATTACTTCCAAGTTTTTTTGAAACTGCATCATTGATAACCCCTATTATTATATGAGAAATAAACCATAATGAGGCAATGATATGATTATTGCTTTTTAATGAAATCATTAATTAATCCAGATAAAATTTCTACGAGATTCTAACTAACATATAATTAGTTAAAAATTGTTATATTAAATAGTTTATAAAATTATTAATTTAATTTGTATAGATATTTTTATAATAATAGTGTGATATTTGCTTCTTACTATAGTTTTATCAACAAATATTTGTATTAAAAGTGATTTTGTAGTAAATTTTGCTTGTATATTTGATTTAAGAATGTAAACAATACTAGTGGTAATCTAACCTATAATATTAATTAATGAGGAAAAAATGAATAAAGAAGAATTAATTGATGCAATTGCAACTAAATCGGGTCTTACTAAAGCTGATTCTAAAAAATCTTTAGAAGCTTATGTTGAAGCAGTAAGAGAAGCTTTAGCAGCTGGAGATACTGTACAACTTACAGGTTTTTTAACTTTATCTGTAGCAGTAAGAGCAGCAAGAAAAGGACGCAATCCACAAACAGGAAAAGAAATAGATATTCCAGAAAGCAAAGTAGTTAAAGCAAGTATCGGTAAGCAAGTTAAAGAAGCTGTTAATAATATAAAATCAAAAGCAACAGCTAAACCTAAAAAGAAATAATTTTATCTTCTTTTGAGCCTATAGATAGTTTAGCAATGCAAAGTTTTTAAATCATCTATAGGTTCCTTTCAAATATCTATAAACTTCATATCTTTATTTTTACCCATTTCTTTATTAATCAAATTTTATTAGTATTTAATAAAATTATTAATATATCTTTAAAATTTCCTTAATTTAATTTATAATTGCTTTTTAAAAAACCTAATTTAACTGGAAAAACTAAAAGAGAAAATGAAAGTCAAAACCATTGAAGATGTTAGAAAAACTTATGAAATACTTGGGTCAGAGTTTAATTCTCCGAAAGAGGTTGTAGAGAAACAATATAAAAATCCTAATTCAATTTTCTTACAACAACGTGATTTATATAATGCATTAAATTTTGTAATTCTTTCTAAAAATGATGAAATATTTAGCTCAATTATTAAGCATCCCAAAATCAAAATTTTTAGAAATATACCCGGATATTGTTCCGGAAGATTTAGCAGAGATTTTAATATATACGATTAGGGATGAAGGTGACCTAAGAGATTCAATATTTGCTCATAAAAATGCAAAAGATATACCTTCTGACTGTTTAAGGGATACTTTGTTTTGATTAAGAATGTATCCTGACAATACCATTCTTATCAATATACTTCAGCACGATAATATTTCAATCGATGATTTAGGTGAGCAATTGGGTAAGTTAGTAATGACTAGATCCTCTCCACTGGAATTACTAAGGGTTATATTAGATAATGAAAAATCTAAACATCTTTCTAAAACTCATAAGGACAGTGCTTTATATAATGCCATATTAGCCTCTAATCATAAAGAGTTAAAACTTTTGCTTACACATGAAAATACTAAAGATTATGGAATTGATGTATTAATAAAAGGTCTTTTCAAAGCAAATGATAGACAATCGGCATATATGCTGATCAAGCCTTTATCAAAAGCTATAAATGCTGAAATATGGGATATGTACGACAAAGTATATATTGCATTATCAGTGAGTTTTGCTAATTTAATGCAATCAACATTTACTTCTAATAGTAAGTGGAAAGAGATTGCAAATACAATTACTTCTAGTAATGTATGGAAAGGTGTTACAAACTTATGTAAGCCTGTTATAGATGGTGCGTTGAAGATATTTGAGAAACCTATAGCTCATCTAAGACCTGTAATTGATGAGTTATCAAATAAACTTCCAGTTACAGCTGAGACAAGAATTGTAACTCAGGATGTTATTAAATCATCAGCACCAGTAATACTCGGCTTGGCTACAATAAAAGCATCATGGACCATATATAAAGATGTAAGAGATTACAGAGGATATAGGGCTACAATAAATGATGCTGGGTATGAGTTTAGTAAAACAATAGCTGGAGGTATAATTATATCTGCAGGCGTAATTGGAGGAACCATAGCACCATTTATTGCAGGATGCACAACATTACATGGGGTAAAGCAAATTGTAGAAGTTTTTGGCCCTTATACAAAGAATTTAGTTAACAATGTTGCTACTGGATTAGGTAGACAATAAATTATAAATTAATGATTTTCTAAAAAAATGTTGTTTAATAAATTTTAACATTATAAAATAAAATTTTTAGAGGGAAAATTATGGTAAAAAAAAGCAATTCAAAGATAACAAATAACTTCTCATATTTTATGGAAGGGTTCATTACAAAGATTAATGAAGCTAGAGAAAAAAATGAAGAAGTCTCTCTTGATGATATGCTTGTTTTCATTTCCTATAATGGAATAGATAAAGACCTGCATAAATTGTTAAATCACAAAAAAGATTTTTCTTTCAATATGTTTATAAGGGCTACAGCACTAATCTTAGCTTCTGCTCAAGGACATGATAAGATAGTCGAAAGTTTGTTAAATCATAAAAAGACTAAAAATTATGGCATTTGTGCATTAAGCTGGGCTTTACTTGAAGCATGGTATTTTGAGCACAAAGAAATCCAAAATATGTTATTACCAAAATGGAAAGAATCTGTAGCTAATATTAGCAGCATTATTAGTCTTCCAATAATATTAGTTTCAGCACATCCAATTAAAGAGTTAGTAAGTTCAAGTAAAGCCTGTAATGGATTAGTAAAATTACTTCAACCATTATTTAAAACTATAAATAGTAAATTAGATAATTTCATAATTAATATAGATTCGTTAGATAAACCAATAGCTAATTTAAGGCCTGTAATAAATAAGTTATTAGATAAGCTTCCAATGAAAGCTGAAACAAGAATTGTAACTCAGGATGTCATTAAATCATCAGTACCCGTAATACTCGGATTGGCTACAGTAAAAGCATCATGGACCATATATAAAGATATACGAGATCACAAAGGATATAGGGCAACAATAAAGGATGCTGGCTATGAGTTTAGTAAAACAATAGCAGAAGGGGCAGTAGTAACAGCAAGTATAGCAGCAGGAGCAGCCGTAATTGGAGGAACTATAGCACCATTTATTGCAGGATGCACAGCATTATACGGAGCAAAGAAATTTGTAGAAGTTGTTGGCCCTCATACTAAAAATTTAGCTAACCGTATTACTACTGGACTAGGTAGACAATAAATTATAAGATTTCAACATAAAGGCTGCTAATCTCATCAAAAAGATAGTTAGCAGCCTTAAAAATATACGCCTGAGATAATAAAAACTACTCTCGAGCTAAGCCAACTTTCTTCGCAGTTGCAGAAAATAATTTTTCTGTATAAGGTCCAACAATTTCTTTAGTTTTATTTATCATACATGTAACTCCATGCATTGTAACTGCAGCCGTTGCGCATGGAATTGCTCTTTCAGCTAAAACTTTACCGAATATTCCATTGGAAATTGCTAGCAAAGCCCCAGTTGCCGAGAGAGCTTGCGATATTCCTAAAGGATATAATAATGTTAATCCAAGTATCAATGGATTGTCACCCATCATTACGCCGAGTGCTCCCGCGAAAGCCACCAATGATCCTTGTAATAGAGTTTTACCAAACTCAAAAATTCCATCTTTGAGGCTGCTTTTAAAACTATCCCCTCGGTTAAGATCGCGTCCAAAAGTAAATAACCCTTTTATAACAGCAGTTAAAACTATTACTGGAGTAGCGAATTTTGTGAAGCTTTTAATTATATCCTGCATAACATGTATTGTTCGAGATGGTAAAAGTGCTGAATTGAGTGCCTCATTTAAATCTGCTCTTAAAGGTTGAATAAATATTGAATCTAAAGGCTTAACAAGCTTTACAAATCCCTGCCAAGACTTACATGATAAGAAAGGCACTAGTTTATCAGAAAATATTACAATAGGAGTAATGTAGAATTTGTTGAAAGCCTTGATGCATGCCTCTTTTAAAGACAAACTTAATTGTTCAATTACTAACTGCTTTACTGATTTATCACCTTTTCTATAAGCAGAGAATAAATTTTCAAGTCCAAGATTAATATTTTTATCTTTTGTGTGTTTCAGTATCATCATAACTATCTCAGTATGATTTCCTTTGAATGCATAAGATAAAGCTGTTTCACCATATCTACTTTGAATGCGAATATCAGCGCCATGCTTAAGTAAAAGTTCTACTGCTTTTTTATCTCCTTTTTTACAGCTAAGCATTAATGCAGTATCGTGATAAATATCATCATGGATATTAAGGTTAGCCCCATTATCTATAAGCAATTTTGCTATCTCAAATCGCTTGCCTTCTATAGCTCTCATTAATGCTGTAACTTTGTACTTATTAACTGCATTTATATCAGCTCCATTATTAAGCAATAACATTAATAAATCTTTGTCTTTAGTTAATACAGCATGCGATAAAGCGTTGCCTAAAAGAGTATTTTTTGTTTCTACATCATTAAGTTTAGAAATTAAAAACTCGATTATTTCAGAATTTTTATAAGAGCTTGCAATAAAAACAGCGCTTGCTAAAACTTCATCAATTACTTCAGAAAAATTATTTTCTGCGACATCAAAAGAATATCCTTTTTCAAATAAAAATTTTACACATTCAATATTTTGAGATTTTACTGCGCTATGCAAAACTGAGTGTGCGCACTTATTCACAGTTTTGAGCTCTGCACCCTTATCAATCAGTAATTCTAATGTATCGATGTTGCCACTCTCAGCAGCATGCATTAAAGCAGTATCTCCATAGTTATCAGCTAAGTTTACATTAGCATTTTTACTTAACAATAATTTAATAGCTTCAATATTCTCTGATTTTACACACATCATTAGTGCCGTTCTACCAAAAACATCTTGTGCATTTATATCAATATCATCAACTAATGTTGAAGCTAATTGAGTTTGGTTCATTGAGTAAAGTATAATTACAGCTTGTGCTTTTTGTTCTGGGTTTAATGATTCTAACTTATTGTTTAGTATTTCCAGTATTAATTGCTGAGTAGTTAAATCATTTTCATTGTGTAATCTGTCATTAAAATGATTTATCATTTCTTCTAAGCTAATTATACCAGCTTTTAGCAATATATATGAGTTATCATCTAATAAATGATTGATTTTAGTATGATGTAATTTTGCAAGTGTAGTTAGTCTTTCAGAAGGAGGTTTTATTTTTTGCGACTCAGGTCCAGTATTAATTCCTAAAATCCAATTCTTCAAATTAGTAATAAGTGTATTAGATTTTTTTATGTTACGTTTCTGAGTGTCAGAATCGTTAATACCGAATAGATATTTAACTTTAATTTCCTTAGTAAAATAATATGATTTATTATAAGTATTAAGTTGGGCAGGGGTAAAAAGTTTAGCCTCATTTTCACCTTGAATAAAAGGATATTTTGTCAAATCTAATAATTTGTGAAGATTGAATTCATTTTCTAAAAATGTAGAATTTTTATTGTTTGTAAAACTTAATATACGCTTAGAATATTCTTCTTCTATTTTAATTTTGTCTTGCGCTGAAGCTTTTCTATATTTTATAGCGTAATCCCATTCTTGACTTTTCTTTTTTCTCCATTCTTTAATTCTGCTTTCTTTATGAAGTTTTTGTTTAAATTCATTATTTGGATAGAATTCATTAGCCTCATATGTTATTTTAGTTTGAAAAAAAATATCTAATTCAAGCTCATTTTGAATAAATTCTTCTATTAAGTTTTCCCAATTTTGTTTACTAGCTTTGGCTAAAATTGAAAGAGTTTTAGCTTTATATAGATATATTTTTCTATAATTGTCTAAATATGCTTTATATTCTTCAGATTGGTCTGTTTCATAGAATTCTTCGAATTCTTCTGGGTTATCTTGCAATAAAATTCTATATATTTTATTATATTGATAAGAATATTTTGCTTTTAATAATTTGAGTGTATATTCAAATGATTCGTATGTAGATATAGTCATGTTTTTTTCTCAAAAATTAATATTTAAAAAGTTATTTTTCCCAACCTAATTTATTATAAACACTATCTTTAAGCATTTGAGTAAATGGGCCAAAAGTTTTTTTAGCCTCATTTGCCGTATAGCTAGCATTTTCGAAAATATTTTTTGCAACATAAGAACTAGCACGTAAATTTGCTTGCGAAGCACAATATGTTACGGGTAATGCTACTGCAGCAACTAAAACTGCAGGAGAAACTATTCCAGCGGCTCCTGCAATGGTGGTTGCAATTGCAGCAGTAGCCTGCATACCAGCTACTGCACCTGCTGTTGCAATTCCGCCTTGCATAATTACTTTGCCAAATTCATAAGCTGCCTTAAAAAAGCTATTTTTAATATCTTTACTTTCATTATATTCTTGAGTAAAACTAACAAAAGATTTTAAAGTTGCAATACCAATAATAAAAGGAGCTGAAGTTCTAATAAATGTTTTTGCAATTGTCTGAGTTTCCAGCGCCGGAGGAAAATAGTTAATAAAACTATCTGCTAATTTTTCGTATAATTTTACCCCAGGTTTCATTACAAATGCTAAACTATTCCAAAATGGCTTTGCAATTTCTTGAATAAGTGCACCGAAAGTTATTGCTGCAGAAATATAATCAACTGATCTATTTGGATATATTGAATCGTTAATAATTCTGGCAACTTGAATATCTCCTTTTTCTTCAGCACATTTTAATACTCTTGCTTTTGTTTCTTTCGAAATCTCTTGAAATTTAGGATGATTAACTATAAATTTTACAATTTCAGTTTGATTAAATAAAGCTGATTTTTCAAATGCGAGTATAATCTGAGCTTTGTTGGCATTTTCAAATAATAGAGATACAATATTTAAACTACCATATTGCACTGCAGTCTCTAGAGATCTATCAATAAATTCTCTATGCTCTGATTCGTCATGAATCTTGTGTTCAATATATGGTAAGCATATTTGAACTGCTTCAGTAAGATTATTTATTATAGCATTTTCAAAAAAATCTGTCAGCGCTTCTTTTAAATGCCGATCATCTAAGTCATAGTGCGTAAGTAATAATGATAAACTTCTAACGCCGTGCTTATCTTTTAAAGTATTCTTAAAAATGAGATCAGCTAAATTGTTATATAAAGGATTTTCCTGGACCTCGTTTAATATTATACTTAAAACTGGAATATTAGTTTCCCTAACATAAAGTTCAAATTTATTGGGATAGTCTATACTGAATTTATCTTCTGTATCTTGAGCAGTGTCATTAATAGCAAATGTGTTAAAAGACTTCATATAATCTTTTAAATTATTTATAAAATCTTGTTCATCTTTAGTAAATTCTATTTTAGAGGGCATATTACTTTACCTTTTTGTCAATTTTATTATTACAGTTTTTTTAAAGATAATTATAAGAAGCTATAGGATTCTCGCTAAAATCTTATAGCTTCTTATAATTGTTTTATTTACTATTTCCCTTGAGCTTTATTTGCAGCAAAACTATTCCCTTTATTTGCGTATTTATTTACAAAATAGTTTGCAGAGCCTACGACTATTAAACTTGTAGTCAAAGGTATAATCCCTGCAGCAGTAGTGCCGATAATGCCAGCTGCAACAGCTGTCTCAGCAACTAATGTACCAGCAGTTCCAACTGTTGCTATTATTCCTGCATCTAAAATAGTTTTACAAAAGGCCTTGCAAGCATTAAAAAAGCGTGTGGTTAGATTTGCGGATTCCTCACTGTTACGAAATGCAACAGCTGCTCTTAATGTTGCTACAGCTAATACTACAGGAGCTGACGATCTCACTATATTCTTTGCAATGTCTTGAGTGTGCGAAGATAATGAAAAATAATTTAGTAATTTATCAGTATTTTTTTCAATTAAGATATTGAAAGAGCTGCTGAATTTACTTAAAGCTTTGCTTGCATTAGTTGATAATATTTTTTGATCTGCGAAGCCAGCTATATTTTCCCATAATTTTGTTGAAGTAACAGCAGCTTTTGCTTTATCGCTAAATAATACTGCCCCAACTGTTAAATTCTGCCATGTGAAAATTATCGGTGCTGCAAATGCTATTACTGGGGCTGTAAGAATTTTTAGAACAGTAATTTTATTAGACGAAATATTCTTTATATTAATATATTTTATCGCATCAATTTGTAATTTAGCTCGTATTTCCTTTTCTTCTATAGGTTTTAGATTAGTATAATCTAGTTCATCGTCTAGTTCATCGTATCTTTTAAAAATGTCTGATAACTCTTCTTTAAGAATATTGCTTGAAACTGGATGCTTTAATATTTGTTTGAAAATATAGTAATTTTTAGTAGTATAAGCGACTTTTAAGGCTTGTAACATATTCTCTTTAGGAATATAATCTTTATTAAAGGTGAAACCAAATATTGTAAATCCATAAGAATTTTGTTCTCTGCTTTTGTAAAGTATTAATTCAACAATATCATTCTTAATGCCTTCAAGTTTAATAGCTTCAGGTAATATCGCTCCTAAAGTTGAAGCAAATATTTCATTTGGAGGAAGTAAGTTTAATAACATGAAAATTTTTTCTTTCTTAGAATTTTCTAAGGTTTTCGAAGATACTGCCTTATTTAAGCCCTTTAAAAGTAAAATATTTTTATTTTCTTTAGATTGAGCTGCATTAAAATCGAATAATAAGTTAATTAAAATTGAAGATTTTTGTTCATCTATTACTTTAGTTAAAGATGTTTCCAATGTTTCTAATGTTATTATGCCTCCAGAAAGGATTTTATCAAGTTCAAGTATAACTTTAACGGATGCTATTTGATTTTCGCTTGAGGATGGTGTATCTTTAAGAATTGCTTCAAGTGCCTCGTTCCAATCTCTTGCATCAAGTTTAAAATTTTCTTGCTTTTGCGTAAGTATTATTTTATTGATGTTATTCACTTGGTGCTTACTTGCAGCATGCTGGAGACAAGCTTTTAAATCTTCTTTTGTTAGTGTATTAAGTGCTTCATTCCAGGTCTCATCGAAATTTGTTGTGCCTTTAGTTTCTTCAATTTCATCTAATCTTTCTACAAAATTATATTTAGCTTTTGTCATATATAACTCATTTATTTAATATTTATTAATTATTATATAGATAATTTTAATATTTTGCAACATAAATGTTAAAGCATATTAACTTAATATGCAACATTATAGTTTGCAACTGCAATAGAATACTGAAAGGTAAAAAGGCTACTAACTTTAAATTAGTAGCCTTTTTCTGTGAAATGGGAAATATCTAATTACGTAATTAAGTCTAGAATCCTAAATCAGACGCATAGCTAGATGCAACGTGATCAACAAAGCTTTTAGCTTTATTACCTGCCCAAGAAGCAGATGCTTTAGTAGCACAAACAGCTCCTTTAACAGTATAGGCACCGATAGCAGCGCCAGCCATAGTTGCAACTACTGGTGCAGCTGATGCTATAATACCTGCTTCAAGAGTCGCTACTGCTGCTGTTGCAATTGTAGTTACTGCTGCAGCAGCTATATTGCTAACTCCACCTTCTAATACTGTTTCAGCAAATGCGGCTATTGCGCTAAATAAGCTTTTCATTAGACCATTAGTTTGATTTGTATTTCTAAACACAGTAATAGCTTTTACTGCTGCTATAGTAAATATTATCGGAGCCGATGATCTTATAAAGCCTTTAAGTAAACCTTGAGTTTCAGATCTTAATGCTAAATTACTTACTGCGCTCTCTATTGCATTTTCAAATATATTAGCAGCCGGAGCTATAAGTTTGGTAAATCCTTTCCATGCATTATTCGACTTCAACAAATTCTGAACCGAATTAGCAGATAATATTCCACCTATTAGCAGATTCTCCCAGTTTACTACTTTACTTATAACATTAGTCAAACGAGCTAAAATTGATGGGTTAGTTGCCGGTGCTGGCGGAACATTACGAACAGGCGGTACCGGAGGAAGTTGATTATTATCTACTATCGGTTCTTGCGCATGAACTTCTTGCGGTACCGGTTCTGGATTAGGCTGTTCAACATTTCCGTCAAGAACATTATTAACTGCTTGATCTTGCGGTATCGGTGCTGGATTAGCTGGTGGAGCTATATGATTTCTTGCGTTAAAAAATCCTGTAATTGCTGCATGCACCTCTGGATTTTGTTCTGCATTCAAATGACATTTTTTCTCTGGATTCGCAATGGTAATTTCTTTGGAATGCTTACGTGCATGATCTAATATCGAATTAACAATTTCAATATTATTATTTCTTGCGGCAATAATTAATGTTCTTTTAAGTTGTTCAGAACCAATATCTTTTCCTTTCTCATGGTCAAGTATAATACCAGCGATTTCTGAATAATTCTTGTTAACTGCAGGCCTTAAACTAGATTCTAAGGCTTCTGGAGATAATGTATATTTATTAATAATATAGTTAACAGCCTGATGATAATTTACCTCAACTGCAATTCCAAAAGCTTTGTCCATAATTTTATGATCATTAAATGATGAAAGTAATGGCTCAGTAATATCGATATTTTTTACTTTAAACGCTATTTTCAAAGCTTCTATTAAAATTTCTTCTGTAATATACTTTTGGCTTACAGGATTATTAAGTAATAAGACTACAAAATCTTTTGCATTATGTCCAGTTGCTTGATACAAAGCTTGTTCTACTTGATTTCCTTCTTCATTGACAAATTTCACTAATTCTGGGTCAACGTTATTAAATATAGTTTCAGCCACTGCAACTTTATCTGAATTTACGCATAAAAATAAACTTGAAGCAAAATTTTCAGGAAGGTTAGCTTTAATATGATCATTAGTGAGAAATAATTTCATAATTTCACTTTGATCACTGCCTATAGTATGGGTTAAAAGCGTTTTAACAGCCTCTTTGGAAAGCGAAACAGCTTTGTGTTCTAACAAAATACCTACTATTTCTGTATGTTTGTTACTAATTGCAACTGTTATTGCTTTTTCAATTTCTTTAGAACCAAAAAAATCTTTTGTTTTTTGATGTGTAAGTAGGATTCCTAGATTTACCTGGAAATTGTTTTCTACAGCATTTAATAAAGCATTCTCTTTTTCTTCTTTCGTTAATGTAGATAAATCAGTGTAATTCAAAAAATCATTAAAATCGAAAATTTCAGGATGATTATGAAATATATAAGATATGATTCCTTTGTGCTTATTTTTATCATTTTTGAAATTTTTTAAAATTAATTCCCATGCTTCCTTAATTTGATCTACATTTTCCTTAAGGTCAAGCTCTGAAAAAACATTTACTAAATTTTTACTAATGTCACTTCTTATACCTTTTTCGATTAGTTCTTGATGCTTTTCAAACAAACTCATTTTTTATTCCTATTTTACTTAAAATTATTTTAAAATTTAATATTTATGAAATAATTATATACTGAAATTAATATAAAGTAAATAAGGAATTAATTTTTATTAATATAAAATTGTAATTCCAAAACTTATCTATAGTAGCCTGACTTGCTGATTCTCAATGCTGGTAGAGTTGAAAAGCTTTTGGGATCTAAGGACGGAAGAGGGGAGTTATCAATATATTCTTTAAAGATTTCCTTTATTTGTTCACATTTCTCCACCGAGATTCTCTGTCTGTGAATAAAATTGGAATTTTGTACTAAATCATATGGTGTGTTACCATAAAAATCTTTAATCAATGGATCTGCGCCAAGCGCGAGTAATCTTTTTACTGTTTTCGCATTTCCATTGCTTGCAGCTAAATGAAGGGGGGTTTCACGCAGTCCATATTTACTGCTTAAAGAAATTTGGTTAATATTAGCGCCCTTTTTTACTAAAAGATCTATAATATCTGGAGAATCAATATATATTGCAGCATAATGAATTGGAGCTTGTTTTCTTTTATTTAAAGCATTAATATCTGCGCCCTCATCAATTATAAAATTTACAAAATCTAAATTGCCATTATGCAAACTTCTATGTAGAGCGGTATCTCCAGAATTTTTTGCTTGAATATTAATATCTATGCCTTTTGAGAGCAGAATTTGTGCAACTTCAATTTGTCCAGTATTTGCTGCATTATGTAATAATGAAAAGCCATAATTGTCTTTCATCGTCAGAGGTTTAGTAAAAAAATTAATTTCGTTGTTTAAAAGTTCAACCTTCCCCATTGCGGCATAAGTAAAAATATCTTCAATTGCATTTTTTGAAACTAGTAAATGCGCTATATATAATTTATTTAACTTGAGCGCTTGGTGTAGAAGGTCAGACGTTTTAGGTGCGTCCTTTAAAGGTGCGCCTGCTTTAATGAGATTATTCACAAGTTGTTTGAAATTAGTATAGGAAATTACTTGAAACAACAAGCATTCATAATACATGATTTTTGATTTTACATCAGCGCCATGTTCAATAAGAAGATATATTATATCGAGTTGCTGTTGTGTAATTGCGCTTTCAATAGGATATACAGTCCTGCTGTATTTATATTCGTAATATCCTAAATTAGGGTCTGCTTTTTTTAACAATAATAATTCAACTAATTCAGTATTGCCACTGCGCACAGCATGATGTAAAAGCGTGCCAGACTTGTCACGAAAATCTATATCAACTTCTAATATATCTAAATATTCTTTTGCTAAAGATAAATTACCATTTTTAACTGCAATTAGTAGGTTTTGATTATCAGGCATATTTACATACTTAATTATAAGATCATTTTTTAAAAGATTCTATATGGCCTCTTCCAACCATTGTCAAATAAGAATATCGCATTACGCAAGTTTATTAAAAATTATAGACATATAAATTAAAATGTGTTAACTTATCCTTAATATAAATTTTAAAATGTAAGTTAATTATTTAGTTTGAGAAATATTTAAATGTTTAAATCCAAAATGACTTACCAAGATCCAGTTGATACTTTAAGGCTTCCACAAACACCATTATCTCCATATTTACAAAATGGTAATATTGAAGACCTTAAAAAATCATTAGAAAAAGTTTTAAGTGATGAGAATCCTGCTGAAATAAGAAGAATAATTGGAGGTACTTTTAGTAGTGCTGTAATTCAAAAAAAGATTGAAATTTTAAAAACATTACTTGATGCAGATAAAGGAAAATATATTACTAATAGTATTTTAGAAGATGCAATATCTAATTCTGAAGAGGAAATTAAACAAGTTTTAATTGAGTATGAGTGGAATTACTATAATTTGTATGACAATGGTCGAGTAAAGATTAATACTTTAGAAACTAGTAAAACTTTGAAGGGGTATTTGGAAAAGGAATTAAGTACAGAATTTTCTGAGAAAATTGATATTATCAATGTTGGTGATATAGTTGTTACTGATGCGGATCTAGAATATATTGCTATTAATTTTCCAAATATCGAGTATCTTATTTTTCAAAATGCAAGAAATATTACTGATAAAGGGCGTTCAGTTTTGACATTGTTAGAAAGCTTTAAAGGGATGATTTTTATAGATCTTTTTTTAAATATTTCTTCTGAAATTAAGCCTTACTTAATCTCAATGCTACCTTGTTTAAAGGAAAATAAGAAAGTTTTTGAACAAGCTCTTACTAAAATTCCTGAGGATAAACATTCTGAATTTGTATTTGAGTTATTATCAGGCTCAGTGCGCAATCAGTTGCAGGAAAATGTAACATTCTTGCTAAAGCGTAAGGAAATAGAAAGAATTAATAACGAACAGTTAGGAAAAGTTTTGTATTATGCGGTTCAGAATAATTATAACTTAATAGTTGATGCTATTATAGCAAGTAAACACGGAGAAAATATTGAGTTATCTTATATAAATCTTGCTCTAGAATTGGCTATTAAGAATAATAATGAAAATATTGTTAAAAACATATTAAATTATACTAAAGTAAAAATTGATAGTAACTTAATTTTAAATATTTTTGAATGGGCTGTACATAAAGGTTCTAAAGATACTGTAGAATTTCTAATTAGTTCTAAAATGATTGAAGAAATTCGCAATGAATCTTTAATATTCAACCTGGGAATAGCTGAAACATTAAATCATAAGAATAATATTGTAGAATTGATAGCTTCTGTTATTCAAACAAGAAATAGGGCAAATGAAAACTTTATAGTTGAGCAGCCTAATCCTGGGCCAGTATCGGCACCTGCTATTGTTCCTCCTGCGCAAGAACCAGTAAATAATAATCCGCCTGCACAGCCTCCTGCTCCTGGTATTCCGCCAGTTCCACCAACGAATCGATCTATTTTCACTATGTTAATTAATGTTATAAGTAAAGTAGTAAACTGGGAGAATTTAGTAATAGGTGGAATATTATCTGCAAGTTCAGTTCAGAATTTGTTGAAGTCGAATAACGCATGGAAAGGATTCTCTAAACTTATTGCTCCTGCAACTAACTTATTTGAAAGCGCAGTAGAAAACGCAGTAAGTAGCTTAGCATTAAAAGCTGGAACTCAAAATTTAGCGAAAAGCTTTGTAAGATCATCTGCTCCAATAGTGTTGACTATAGCAGCAGTAAGATCTATTACTGTGTTTAGAAATACAAACCAAACTAATGGTGTAATAAAAAGCTTATTTAGTGCAACAGCCGCATTTGCTGAAACAGCATTAGAAGGTGGAGTAAGCAATATAGCAGCTGCAGCCACAACTACAATTGCTACAGCAGCAGTAGCAACGCTTGAAGCAGGCATGTTAGCATCAGCTGCACCAGTAGTTGCAACTGTAGCTGGCGCTGCTATGGGTGCATATGCTGCTTCTTATACTGTACAAGCTACTAAAGCAACAGTTTCTTGGGCAGGTAATAAAGCTAAAAGCTTTGCTGGTAGAATCTGTAATATTACTGAGGAAAAAGCATTTAACATAAGTTTTTAATTTGAACTATTAAGGGGGTAAAATTATTATGGGTAAAGGAAAAGAGGAAAATATTAATCCAGTAAACGTGGAGAAGTCAGAAGAAAAGATTTCTAGAGAATCAGGAAATACTATTCCAGTGCATTCTGAAAATCATAAAGAAGAAACTTGGGAACAAAGAAAGAATAGAGAACTTAAAGAAGCTAAAATGCTGCTTGTTGAAACATTAGTAGAGAAGAAGCTTTCTAAGAATAGTAAAAGAATATATATCTATAGCATGGCAGATTCTATAGCGAAATCTCCTGAAGAAATATATAATCGAGTATACGGAGAGGAGAAATTTGATGGGATTTTTGAAGCTGAAAACAATATTTTTTCTGCGTTCTATCTATTTGATAGTGAAAACCATCAACCATTAGATTTTGGACACATGGCTTCATATGATCAAAATCGTCAAGATAGATTTATATCCTTACTTAGCGAATATTATGGATATTCTGATTTCGAAGTAGGGAGAAAAAAGCATGATAATAAATTTTTAGAGCAGCTTAAAAAACCTAAACATCTACTTTCACCTCAATTATCGTGGTTAAGAGTCCCTGTAGGGCCTTTGAAACAAGCAATTAGAGTTAAGCAATTGCAAACAAAGGTGTTTAAAGAAAATTCAAAAATATTGAAAGCTTTAGCTAATCCAGAAAATACAATTTTAAATAATGAATTAAGGTTTGAACCGGAAACAAGCGAAGACATGTACGATTTTTTATTGGCATGCTTTGCTATAACCGGGGAAATACCCGAATTTGACACTAGGTATACTGGGGGAACTAACCTTTCTGGTTCGATGCATTCGGTTCATGTAAGCCTTGGTATTCTAGAAAGAGTTGCAAAAGCATTCAAATTCAAACTGCCAACTATAGTTCAAGAAACTATTGCAGGTGAGAAAATAGATGAAGCAACAAATGTTCTAGAAATAGAATCAAATGGTAAAGAGGAACAAATTTCCCCAGAGCCATTGAAAGAAGAATCAGCTTCTAATATGGAGGAAGTTGTAGATAAAATAATAGAGAAACCTCTTACTCAAACATTAGAAGAACCTACTCCACAAGATAATCCTAATGAAGTTTTAGGAAAAAATATAATGTTGAACTCCAGTAATAAAATGGAAAAAGATATGTATAATAATGAAAATGAAGAACAAAACTCTTCCGATTCTCTCAAGCATGAATTATCTCAACCAGAATTAAATTTTGGTAGCATTACTATTCTTGTAAATAGTATTTTGTATAACCCTAATTTAGCAGATGATAGTATTTCTAGAATAACTTATCCGTTCATAAGAATCTTTGAAACTTTAGAAAACAGGGAATTAGTAATTAATAAGATAATTAATGAAGCGAATAAAGCAAAGTGTACGCCAGAAATTCTATGGCTTGCTGGGTGCATTTATGAAAAAGGAAAGCAAATTGGTTTAGGAAATAATTATAAAGAAGAAGCATTAAAATTTTACAACAAGGCAGCAGAATTAGAATATTTGCCTGGATTATATAGTGTAGGACAGTTACATGAGAAAATTGGAACAGAAGGTTCTGCAATAAAGAATTATGAAGCCTCAGCATCAAACGGATACATGCCTGCGCAATTTCATATTGCACACTACTTTTCAGTAAATGCCAATCATCAAGAAGCTTTCAAATGGTGGAGTAGATTAGCAGAACAAGGCAATGATGAGCGAAGTTTAAAGGTTGCAGAGTATTATATGTTTGGTTATGGAGTCTCTCAAGATCACACTAAAGCATTAGAAATTTATATAGATTGCTATAGAAATAATAAAGAGAACTTTATAGGAGTAGAGGCATTAAAAAAAATTGGAACTATTTACGCAATAAACCAACTAAAAAAAGATCATACTGAAGAACAAGATCTTATATTGAGGGCTATTATTTATCTACTTCAAAAAGAAAAATTATCTGATACTAGTGAATTTGAAAATTTGAGTTCTACTCTTATACAAAATATTAATAATTTCATGAGAAAAACTGATTTTAAAGAATTTTTTAAGGAGCTACAGGTTAATTTAAAATCATCTCAACCTGATATGACTGCTCTTGCAATTCGCAGTGAATTAGCTACATGTATAGAAGAGATTGCAAAGGATCAAATGAGTGAAAATTTGCTAAACCAAGGATTCAATGAAAATCAAAGAACAGATGTGCCGCCTCATAAAGAAGATAACGCTCCTCCGCAAGAAGAAAATATTCCTCCTAAAAATGCAAATAAACGCTTCTATAATTTTGCCTTTATAAATCCATTGTTAAGTATAGCGAGTATTGGATATATAGTGCATTATGGTAGCTATATTAAAGATAATATATTTTCAGTTGATAAATGGCAGAAATTGACAAAGCTAACTTTGCCTTTGACAAAAAAATATGAATATTACGCAAGTAAGTTTATCGATATACTTCCTATTGAAAACCAAGCATTAGCAAAAGGACTATTAAAAACTTCTGCTCCAATGATTATGGCATTTGCTGTGGCTAAAACTCTTGGTACTTTAGCATATGATTTGTGGCAAGGTAAAACTTTCAAAGAATGTGCAAGCAATGCATTATATGCGTTTGGAGAGTCAGCAGCTGAAGGAGTAGGTGGGGCAATAGGAGGTTCACTTGGTGCATCAGCAGTTGTTGCAATTGGTGCAACAGGAATGATTGGTGTTGGGGTTGCAGGAGCTTGTACTGTAGCTGGTGTTGCAGTAGGATATGGAACAGCAAAAGCTACTAAGGAAACTTTCGGATATTTTACAAAACTTGCTGTAAATACATGCAATTCATTTAGGCAAAGATAATTGTATATTTTATAGGGATATTGTGTTAATTAATATAGCATCCCTATAAAATTGTTTTTTTTAAATATAAACCAAAATGAATAAAAATATAATTAATGTTGTTGAATGTGCTATTGAGTATAACAACAAATTATTGATAATAAAAAGACCTTTAAACGTACATGCTGCAGGCGTGCTCGCTTTCCCTGGTGGTAAAGTTGAAGAGGAAGATCTATTAAACCGTTATGACGTATTAAGAGCTGCAGTTAAAAGAGAAATATTTGAAGAAGTAGGGTTAGATTTAGAAGATCAAATAGATTACATAACAACAAATTATTTTGTAGATGATTATGGTAATAATATTCTTGATTCACTTTTTTACTGTAAATTGGAAAAGACATATTTAAATATTGTTGCTTCTGAACGTGAAGTAGTAGAATATTACTGGATGGGAATGGAAGAAATAATGAATAATGTAAATTCTCCAGACTGGTTAAAAGAATATGTAAAACTTATTGAAAAAAAATATCCCTGCAATAATGAAGTTTATAGTTGAATTTCGAGCAAGGTGCGACATTGTTGCATGGATTAAGATATTTCATAATTATCTAAAAAAATATGCAAAACGGTATTAATTACTAATAATATAAGATGCTGAAACAAGTTCAGCATGACATTAAATGCAAGACCTGTAATCATCATCCTGGACTCATTTTAGCATGACACTATCCTCAAGGCTTGTGGTCATCCTGAACTTGTTTTGCGGATCTTTTTTAAGCCAATGTCTGTAACTACTCTTCTTTTACAACTATGCAGCAACGCCGCGTGTAATATTAAAATCAACGCAATGGTGATTTTTCTGTTTTCTGCTTTTTATTAGATTGTGTGCTTCGTTCATCTTCTTGAGATTTGACTTTATTTTGCCATAATTCTTCTGTTTTACCAATATTATCATTAAGATAACTAAAGATTTTTGATTGCAATTCAGGAGGTAAATTTAATAGTCCACTACTATCTTTATTTCTTTCTGTGCAAACTAATGTTTTAGGTAGAAAATATTCATAAATCTTCGTATACAAATTTAAAATTAATTTTTCACAATCTTTAGACCCTGTTAGTTCAGTACTAATGGCTCTAAAATTCTCATCCTCATTTATCTTCGCCGAGAGTAAATATTTTATTACTTCTTGACGTTCCTCGAACCCTTTAAGCATATTAAATGGAAAGCTATGTAACTCTTTATTGTTAGCTACTTTCACTAACATATCTAATATATTGTCAATGTTTTTTCTATTAATTAAAGTCTTTTTTAATACGAGTTCATTTGAAGATTTATCAAACACAATTCTTCGAATGTTCTTATTATTTTGTATGGCTGCCCCAATTAGTTCTTGAGCTTCTTCATCAGTAATTTCTTCATTTTCTTTTAAATTTAATTCAAGGAGATTTTTGGTTAAAGGTAGGAATTCCACAATTTTTGCTAAATCATCTTTCTCTAAAAAACATCCTGCTAAAATCAAATGATAGCATTTGTCATACTTAATTAATTCTGGAAGCTTCGAACAAAGATCGTAACTCGATCCCTTCAAATTTATGCTTTCAAATATAAGTTCAGAGTTGGCAATTGCCTTCAAAAATTCACTAATCCCTTCAGTTACCTGACCAAGTGATTGCATGTTTAAGTTTTTTAATGAGGAATTTTCACTTAAAGCTTGGGCAAAAGGGGTAAGATCAGTAATATCCTCATTTGAAGAAAAATCAATGTTTCTAATCGTTTTACTTGTTTGTATGGCTTGACATATTATTTCAAAATTTTTATCCGCGATGCCGCATTGAGCTATATTTAAATCCTCTACATAATTAATAATATCTGCAAAGGCAATTATTGTGTCGTTAGTATATTCTGTAAAATCTAATGCCCATTCAAAATCTAATTTTTTAATTGAGTTATTTTTTTTTACTGAATCAATTAGTTTTATTAGTGTTTTCTCTGATTCAACTCCTTTGATTTTTAGACTATTTAATGAAGGATGATTAGAGATGATTCCCCTTAATTCATAATCAAAGTCATTAATATATTCTAAATTTAATTCGTGAAGTGAATTATTGTGTAAAAGTATTTTTTTTAAATTTTCATTAAATTCTCGGGGGTTTATACGGGTTTCTAATTTAGTAAGATTAGTTTTATCATTTAGCATTGCTTGCCATTCATTGAATATATCTTCTTCATTCCAGCCGGGATAATATCCTAATTCTTCAATAGTATTATTTTCTTTTATTAAATTAATTAGGTTATTATTTAATTTAAGTAATAGAGGAAGGTCTAAGCTTTTAAGATTAATATTTTGTTTAATAAAGTTATATAATACATTTAGTGATTCTTCGTTTGTTTTTAAAATTAATTTTTTATTGAATTTAAATGTATGTATTAAAGGATTATTTTTAATACCTTCGAGTAAGTGACTTAAAGCATCCTTATTGAGTAAGATATTAAATTTTGTATTTTCCTCAATTTTAACAGTTGTTAAGTTTGGACTTAATCTAATAAAATCCTTAAATTTGCTATAAAAATATGCCTGCTCTTGTTTTGTTATAACTCTATCATCATTTGTTGTTGAATTAGAAGGATTGAATTCACCTAAATTAATTTTTATTGTTTTTACACTATTATTTACTTCAAGGTCAGAAAATATAATTTCAAATACGTTTGGAGTTAATGTAGTTTCTATTGAAAACTCAGTAACGGATTTATTATTGCATAAATAATTTTTAAGAAAATTAGCACATTCAGGAATGTTAAAATCTAAGGTATTTACCAAAGTTAAAGATGTAATATGATTATTTTCTGCTAATTTAGAAAAATATTCTTCTGCTTGCGCTAAAGATAAATCATTTAATTGGTCATTTAATTCTATTTCTACATTATAAGTTTTAGTAAGTAACTTTTCAAATTCTTCTTTTTCTAACATTTTTAATCCTGAACTCATGTTTAATTTATTAATTCAAATTAACATATTAAATAGTATTTGTAAATAATTTTAACTAATTATAACCAGATTATGAATAATTTTAAAGATAGAAAGTTTGGATATAACTAAATGAACAGAGATAAGGTGAAAACCTAAAGAGTAGAAAGAAAGTCATATTTTAATCTAAAATAATAGCAATGCTATTGCGCTTAAGCCAAGCATGAATCTCTAAATATATGAGCAGCAAGTTTAAATATTAGAATCAATATATTGCTTTTCATGATTAAGTAACCATTCCTTTCTATAAATATCAGCACTATAACCACCTAACGACCCGTTTGCATTAATTATACGGTGACAGGGTATGATTATACATATTCTATTGCGACTGTTTGCGCCAGCAACAGCTCTGCAGGCTGTAGGTTGGTTTATTCTTTGAGCCACGTTGGCATAGGAGTGAGTTAGACCAAAATCTATTTTTTGTAATTCCTCCCAAACTTTCTGTTGAAAATTAGTACCTATAGAAAATAAAGGAGTGGTAAATTTTTTCAATGTACCTTGAAAATAGTTTGATAGTTCAGTTTTAACCATTTCTGTAACGGCTGTAGGTTTTGGAACCAGTAAAGAATTTGTGATTTTTATTAATTTTATAATATTATGTTCTAATTTTTTTCTATCTAAAAATTCTAAAAGGCAAAGACTGTTTTGATTGGCAATTGCTATCATCTTACCTAGAGGTGTACCAATTATAGAAGCATTTAAAATATTTTCTGGCGTCAAATTACCTTGATTGTTAAGGTTATTCAAAAATATTACATCAGACTTCATGTATAACTCTTCTTTTATGGCTGATAATATGTTTATCAAGTGCTTGAATTCTCTCTCAATTCCTCTGGCTAAAGCAGGTTCTGTAATAATCAAATTTCTAAATTGTCCAAAGGGCTAATATACCGCTTAATCCAGTAGTACTTAAATTATTTCCATTTATCAAGCTTGTTATTTTAGATAAATATTTTTTATAAAAATGCTTTTCTTCAATTAGATTTATATTTTTAATATGCATATCTTCTTTTATTTTGTGCTCGGTAATAAGCCATTTTAAAGCTTCTTTCTCCGAGCCAATAGCATCTATTAATTTATTGGCTAATGCTTGACGGCCGGTATATATTCTGCCATCCGCAAGCCTTAAAACCTCTTCTTTGGGTAAGTTTCTTCTTTCTGCAACCATATCAACGAAAATATCATAATTATCCATAATTGTAGATTTAATAGCTTCATTGATTTCAGCTGAAGGAGGTTCCGTGAAAGAAGGTGTGGCTTTAAATTTACCAGATTTATATGTTAGGAAATTTACTCCAATTTTCTTAGCAAATTCACTTATTTCTGCAGATTGAAGTATAACACCAATTGATCCTGTTATCGTACCTTTATGTGCAATCACATAATCAGCTGCGATAGAAGCCATGTATCCTCCTGAAGCAGCTACAGTTCCCATTACTGCAACAACAGGCTTAGTTTTTGATATTTCATGCAAAGCAAGGTATATATCTTCTGCCCCAACGAAAGTCCCTCCAGGACTATTAACATGCATTATTACAGCTTTAATAGAATCATTTTTTATAATGTCATCTAAAGCTTTGTTTCGTTGGTCATTTTCAGTGATAATCTTATTAATTTTAATTCTTGCAATATATTCTTCTTTTTTTACAGCTGTATTAAAATTGTCTTTTACAATAAAAGTAAATAGTCCAAGAAATGTAAATAGACTTATAATTCTCCAACGATTTAATTTTTCCTTTAAAAGGGCTCTATCAAGTAAAATATCCGCAGAAAGGTTCATAATGATACCGAATTATATTAAAGTATAAATAGAATTGCCTCCTAGATAACTAGGAGGCAATAAAAATAAAGGAATTATCCTTTATTTTCTTCGCTTTTATTTAACGCTGCTCCTAAGATGTCTCCTAAGCTTGCACCGCTATCAGTTGAGCCATATTCTGCTATGGCTTTCTTCTGTTCTTCAACTTCTAAAGCTTTAATTGAAAGTGTAACTTTGCGATTAGCTTTATCTAAAGCTGTAAGTTTTGCATCAATGCGATCACCAATTGCAAAGCGTTCACTTCTTTGCTCTACTTTATCGCTTGATAAGTCAGATCTTTTAATGAAGCTCTTCATGCCGCACACTTCAACTTCAATACCATCTTCAGTTACATCTGTAACTGCACATGTTACAACAGCGCCTTTTTTGAGATCTTTTACAACATCTTCAAAAGGATCATCTGATAATTGTTTGATTCCAAGGCTGATACGCTCTTTTTCAATATCCATAGATAAAATAATAACTTTAATTTTATCGCCCTTATTGTATTTTTTGAGTTCTTCAGCAGCAGTTTCTTCATTCCAATCAAGATCAGACATATGAATCAACCCATCGATATTTTCTTCAAGCCCAATGAAAATACCAAATTCTACGATATTTTTAACTTCGCCTTCAAGTATTGTACCTATTGGATGTTTGCTTGCAAAAATTTCCCAAGGATTTTCACTACATTGTTTAATACCAAGGCTGATGCGATGTTTAACAGTATCAATATCTAACACCATAAATTCAACTTCTTGGCCAATTGAAACTAATTTTTTAGGATGTTGGTTAGATTTAACCCAACTAATTTCAGATACATATACTAAACCTTCAATACCTGGTTCAAGCTCAATAAACGCACCATAATCAGCAATATTCGTAATCTTGCCTTTGAATTTGACGCCTTTAGGGTAACGTTCTTCAATTCCTTTCCATGGATTATCTTCAAGTTGTTTCATACCAAGAGAAATTCTTTTTGTCTCTTGATTATATTTTATAACTTGTACTTTTACTGTTTGTCCAAGACTAAGCACTTCTGAAGGATGGCTAATACGACTCCAAGAAATATCTGTAACATGGAGTAAACCATCAACACTTCCAAGATCAATAAATGCGCCATAATCAGTAATATTTTTTACCACACCTTCTAAAATTTGACCTTCATTAATTGTAGCAAGTAGTTCATTACGCGCTTCTACACGTGATTCTTCAAGTATAGCACGACGTGAAACAACTATATTCCCTTGTTTTTTATCCATTTTTAGGATTTGGAAAGGTTGTAATATATTCATTAAAGGTGTTATATCTTTAATTGGCCTAATATCAACTTGGCTTCCGGGTAAAAACGCTACTATTCCTCTTAAATCAACTGTAAATCCGCCTTTAACTTTGCCAAAAATTGTACCGTCTACATTTTCAGTACGTTCATGTAATTGCTCAAGTACCACCCAAGTTTTTTCTTTTAAAGCCTTTTCAGCGCTTAAAACTATTTTTCCATTGCGATTTTCTACTTTTTCTAAGAATACTTCAACTTCATCTCCTACGTTTAAATCAGGAGTAGAACCATCAGAATAAAATTCCTTTATTGAAATTCTTCCCTCGCTTTTAAGACCAATATCAACAACAACTGTATCATTATCAATTGCTATGATTTCGCCTTTAACTACTGTGCCTTCTTTCTTCTCGTTTTGAATGGATTGGGAAAATAACTCTTCAAAGTTTTCTCCTGTAGAAAAAGGATTTTCAAGTTCAAATTTATTATGGTTTGCAACATTACTATTTGCCATTATTAATTCCTTATAATTATTTTAGGTTTGTATCTAAAATAACTTAGTGTCTAGGGTTAAAAAAAATATTACCAATTTGGGCAATACGGTTTAAAAAATCTTTTGCTGAATTTTTGATAGGCATAAAGAAGTAACTTCTTCAGAAGAAAGATTACTTGAATCAATTTCAATAGCATCATCCGCCCTTTTAAGTGGTGATACCTCTCGATTTTGATCATTATAGTCTCTATCAATTAAATCTGCTAAGACTTCTTCATATATAACTTCAAATCCTTTGTTTTGCAACTCTTTAAATCGTCTTTTGGCTCTTATTTCTGTTTTAGCAGTTAGATAAAATTTAAGGTCAGCATTTGGACATATTACAGTTCCTATATCGCGCCCTTCAACTATTATGGATTTATTCGAGGAAAATATATATTCTTTTTGAATTAGGGATAATATATTGCGCACTTTTTTAAAAGCAGCTATCTTTGATGCAATTTTGGCAATTTCGTCATTATTTAAATTTTGAAAGTTTAGATCTTCATATTTTAAATCTTTCATTTTCTCTGCTGAAATTTCCTCATTTTGATAATCAATATTCTGATCTTTTAAAAATTTTGCTGCTGCACGATATATATTACCAGTAGGCAAGTAACAATAATTTAATTTCTCCGCAAGTTCTCTTGCTAAAGTTCCTTTGCCTGATGCAGCTGGGCCATCAATGGCAATAATAACTGGTTTGTTCATAATAACTTCCAAAAAATATGATATTTTAAATTTTTTTTATCAAGCACTTGAAATATAATTTTGAATCCCTAAATATTTTAGAAAGAAATGCTTTTAATAAGGTTTCTTTAAATAAACGGGGCAAAATAAATTTAATTATTTAGCTTCAATTTAACAAATCTTGCTTAAATTTAAAAGAGGATATTACTATGAGAAATTTTGATTTAACACCATTATTCCGTTCATCAATAGGATTTGACCGTCTAAATGATCTATTTGAATCTGCGATGCGGGAAGATTCTACGCCATCTTATCCACCATATAATATTGAGAAAATAGATGATAATCGCTATTTTATTTCAATGGCTGTTGCTGGATTTAAAGAAGATGATATTAACATAAGCCTACAAAAAAATATGCTTACTGTTAGTGGTAAAGCGCCATCAAATGAAAATGAAGAAATGACTTATCTTTATAAAGGTATTGCTAATCGCGCCTTTGAAAGAAAGTTTAATCTTGCCGACTATATGAAAGTAGCAGGGGCAGAATTAAGCGATGGATTACTCCGTATTGAACTTCATAGAGAAATACCTGAAGAAGTAAAGCCAAGGCTTATACCAATTAATCAAGGCAAGTCTTTAAAATAATAACTGAAAATGATGGTAAATATTCCATTTTAATGGAAGATTTACCATCGATGTAAATAACTCAGAGTGTAAATTCCCGTTCTGTATTAGTGGTTCTTCTTTTTATTTCCCGTAAAGTAAAAGACTTATCCATTATTTCAGAACATAATTTTTCTTTTGAATCATCATCCATATATTGAATTTGAGATTTAATGGTTGCTTCATTTATTTTTAGTATTTTTATTAAACATAGCATTTTTAATGAATGAATATCTTCTTTCCCAATTTGCACTAAATTAAGATTACTTAAATAAGGTGAAGCAATATCTTTATCGAGGGGATGATCATTCGTAAAACTATACTCAAATAATTTTTTTATTGATTCTGGATATAGACTAATTGTTTGAGTGTTTTTCCAAAAATCAAGTTCAAATTTATTACTTGAAGCTTCTTGAACCATAAGTTCTTGCTCTTCTGAAAGTGTATAATTAACTACTTCAGATAATAGGTTTTTAATAGTGTTTCCTAATATTTTTAATAATATATAATTTTTATTTGGGCTGCTATATTGATTACTTAGTTCAATTAATAAAATTTGAAGTTTAGATTCGCTATTTTCTTCTTTTTTAAAAAAAGATAAATGTTTCCATGAATCATCTAAGAAGCCTTTAATAGCAAGAGAAATAGATTCTTTCACAGGAAAAGATGGAAGAAAATAAAATTTTAATTCTGGTTTCTTATTTGTAGAGAGAAGAGTTCTGTCATTGAGTGGCTTTTGAAGTATATTATATATTTTCTCTTCTATAGCATAGTTAGCATATAACATACTTAGTATACTAATTTCAGCTGAAATATGTAAATAATTTTTATCTTCTTGAAGATGTAAAGATTTATATATAGCATCTAATGCAGAAATTGAGTTTCGTAAGTAAAAAAGTTGATTATTAAAAGATGAACCAAGGCTAGTCAAATCGCAAGAATACAATCTTGAAATAAAAATAAGCTTATTAATCGATTTCAGCGTGTAGTTTATACATGTTTCATATTCCGTTAGCGAAGCATGATTATAAGCAAGACCTATATAGGCTTTGGCTAAAATTATACTGTAATGTTTAGGTATAGTTATTCTATTTTTATTCTTTAAATCTTGTAATAATTCTATTGTCTTGCTATAATAAGATATTGCTTTGCTATAATTAGGTTTATGATTAAAGGTATAGAAATCTCCTATCAAATTATAACCTAATAAAAAATATTCTTCATAATATAATGAATTTCTTTCAACTGCTAAAATGTTCCTTGATGCATCATTAAGAAACCCAATAAAACCTTCTATTCTATCTTCAGATAAATTTGGAGGGTAATTTTTATAAATTTCACAATTAAGTTCAATTGATAAAATTTTTGCAATTGGATTCTCGTAATCAAGATATTTATTGATTTCATTCCAAATATCAAAAACAATTTTTGGATTTGTATTAGGGCTAATTTTTTTATAACATACTAAAAACTTTAGTATTGGTAATAAAGTGTCATAAGAGTTTTTTTGTAGTATTGAACGACACTCTTTATAATATAGTTCTAACACTTCTTTAGATTTTTTATCTAGTAAATTGCCAAATACTTCATAGGCATAATAACTATTTAGATCATCTTTGAAAACATCAATAAAATTCTTGATTATTTGATCAAGACTCTCGCCTTCCAGTCGCTGAATTAAACTATCTTGAAGAAAACTCTGTTCTTCAAAGTTACCACTAAGTTTTTGTCTTTTACTATCAGGAAAATCATTAGGTTTATTTCTGTCGACAGGCTTCATAAATTACTCCATATAAATTAGTAAATATTAATTTACTTAAGTTAAAATAAACTTTAATTAAAAGTCAATACGCTATCTTTTAAGATATTTAGGAGTTTATTATAATTTATGTAGTTTGAGGCTCTACAAGATAAGAGGATTTATAAGAAAATTTTATTTATATTTTTTAGAAGCTATTATTAATCTAAAACTAAAAGTCCCCATTTTCATGGGGACAATATCTATATATTGAAATAAATATGATATTTATTAAATTAGAGTTTAATTGCATTGGTAAGCGAACGTACAGCTTCAACTGATTTATCAAATGCTGCTTTTTCTTCTGGTAAAAGGTCAACTTCAACAATTTTTTCTACACCATTTGCTCCGATAACTACTGGCACTCCAACAAATGTATCTTTTACACCATACTCGCCATTTAGGAATGCAGCACAAGGCATAATACGTTTTTTATCTTTAAGATAAGATTCAGCCATTGCAACTGCTGCTGCTGCAGGAGTGTAAAATGCAGACCCAGCTTTAAGTAAGCTTACAATCTCAGCTCCACCATTTCTAGTGCGTTCAACAATAGCATCAATTTTTTCTTTTGAACTCCAACCTTGTTTAAGTAAATCAGGTACAGGTATACCACCAACCGTGGAATATCTTACAAGTGGAACCATTGTATCACCATGACCGCCAAGTACATAGGATTTTACATCTTCTACAGAAACATTAAATTCATCAGCAAGGAAATGATTGAATCTAGCAGAATCAAGTACACCAGCCATGCCAACAACTTTATTTGCAGGAAGTTTACTAACTTCTCTCATAACCCATACCATTGCATCAAGTGGGTTTGTAATTACAATAACAAATGCATTAGGGGCATATTTTGCAATTTGTTCAGCTACAGATTTAATTACATTAGCATTTGTAGCAAGTAGGTCATCACGGCTCATACCAGGCTTTCTAGGAATACCAGCTGTAACTATTATTACATCTGAATCTTTAATATCACTATAATCATTAGTTCCTTTATAATTTATATCACTTCCTTCTATACTTGAACTCTGAGCTATGTCTAAGGCTTTTCCTTGAGGTATACCCTCTGCAATATCAAATAACACAATATCACCTAACTCTTTTAATCCAATTAGATGTGCAAGCGTTCCTCCAATATTCCCGCTTCCTATTAAAGCAATTTTTTTACGATTATGCATAATTTAGTTTTTCCTTTTATCATTGTTTAATTTAGCCTATAATATCTTATAATGATTATAAAATAGTTAATAAATAAACTATTTAGATTTTAAATTTTCATTTATATAATTAAAATATAGTAATATTTGATTTTGTAAATTATTGAATTATTAAATTAAAAAATAAGCTTAAAAATTATATTTTGATTTGAAAAATAAAAAAGGATGAAAATAATGCGTTATAAGATAATGAATATTAGTAATATGAAAATTTTCAAAATATTACTTTTAGGTTTTTCTAGTGGATTACCGTATGCTTTAACAACTTCAACGCTTAACATATGGTTGACAGAGGTCGGAATTGAAATAGGAGTAATAGGATTATTTGCGGCAATAGCTTTGCCTTATTCATTTAAATTTATTTGGGCCCCTTTTATTGACAATTTTGATTTACCTTATTTATCAAGGAGGTTTGGAAGAAGGCTGAGTTGGATGTTAGCTTCTCAAGTTTCATTAATTATATCAATAATTTTTTTAGTAAATACAGATCCTACTGAAAATATAAGTCTTACAGCTTTTTTTGCTGTTCTTGTTGTAATTTGTTCAGCGACTCAGGATATTTCGATAGATGGATATAGAATTAAAGCTCTTCAGGAAGAAGAGCAAGGGCTTGGTGCCGCACTAATTAATTATGGTTATAGAGTAGGGATGTTATTTACTAGTGCCGGTGCATTATTATTATCACAATATTATGATTGGAGTGTGGTTTATTTTATTGCAGCATGCGGTGTAGCTATTGGTATTGCTACTGTTTTAAGCATTCAGGATTTAACAGAAGAACAAAAAAATATATTTCAAAAAAATATTGATAAGAAAAAATTTAATTTAAATTTATTTATAAAAGAAATGATAATTTTACCTTGGCTAGAATTTACAGAAAAAAGAGGATGGATATACATAATCTTTTTTACGATCTTTTTTAGGTTAGGAGATTCAATGGCAGATGTTATGAATAATACTTTCTATATAAATGTTGGATTTAGTAAAAGTGAAATAGCAACCATTGCTAAAACATTTGGTCTTATTGCAATTCTAATAGGATCTTTCATTGGAGGCACATTGGTATATAAATTAGGTATGATAAAAAGTTTATGGATATGTGGAATTTTGCAAATGTTATCCAACTTATCTTTTGCAACACTTGCTACTATTGGATACGATACTGATGCATTAACTATTGCTGTTGCAATTGAGAATTTATCGTATGGCGCTGGTGCAACTAGTTTTGTTGCATATTTAAGTAGCCTTTGTAACAGTTCATCTTTTACTGCAACCCATTATGCGCTTCTTAGTGCTCTTGCTTCTGTTGGAAGAAATCTACTTTCCACACCTGCGGGATATCTAGTAGAATATTTTGGTTGGGTAAATTTCTATATTATCACGACTGTAGTAGCAATCCCAGGACTTATATTTCTTTATCTAATTTGTAGAAAATATAATTATAGTAAGTAAATTAGTTCGCAAAAAGTCATAATTGCTTGGACGACTGATGCTTTTATAAAAAATAGATTTTTGTCCATTACAATAATTTGCTGATTGGATAAAAAAACTTTTGTTCTATAAGTAACTTACAATTATTATCTACAGAGATTTGTAATTTTAATTAGCCCAATTTAAAACTTTACCTGCTTTTGCAGAAATAATTTTTAGGATTAAGTAAGCTAGCAGTATGTGATACAAAAGCTTGTGCTTTATCTTGACCATGTTCATAGGTATTTCTAATATATTCACCCCAATTTTCTTGATATTTGTCTTCTATTATTTTCGCCTTAGCATTCTTTACAGCAAATTTTTTCTTTAATGCTCCAGTTCCATATATGCTTAAATGTGTAAATGGCACTTTGATTTTAACATTACCTTCATTATATTTGACTTTCGCTTCTTCTATTATTGCCTTATTATTTTCATTGATAATATTATTCTCAACTTTATTATCAGTTCCAAGATTTTTAGATATTTTATTCTCCAAACCAGTATTATAAGCATCTCTTTCTGTACGAACTTTATTATACTCTATATATTCGTTTACTCTAAACAGAAACGATATCGCATATTCCACCCAGCTTACAGTTCTATAACCCTTCCAATTAGCATCTTCTAACGCTTTCTTGCTATAAGTAGGATTTACTTCTTTGTTAGCTCTTTTATTATTGAGTATCTTATCAATTTCTGTTGCGCGCACTGTTCTTTTATCAACTAAGCTTAAATGGTCAAGCTCATTTCTTAAATTAGTCGCTAATCTTTCCCAGATAGCATCCGCTTTGTAATGTAATTCTTTGGTGCACTCAATATATTCAATTATTATTTCAGAATGCTGCTTTAAAGAGTTAGATATATAACTATTACCTAGCTTAAGATTAGTCATTATCTGATCAAGATTACTTATATCTTGTGCATATATTTCTTTCAGTAATAAATCTAGTTTAGCATCAATTTTTTTATTGATTCTTTTTTCAGCGAGATTGTATGCATATATATAATCTTTGACTTTATTATAAGTTTTATAAGCATTTAGTCTGAAAGCAAATGATAAGAAGTAATTTGATAATTTAGCCGGAAAAGATCTTATACCATCTTGCTGAATTAATTTAAGGATATTCTTATTATCTACTGTTCTTATATGGGGATTTATCCCAAGAGAAAATAATCTATCCATTTCTGTGATATTATTCTCTCTTAGGGCCTTATGTAGATCTTTTGCTAAGGCTTGTTCTTGCTTTAAAATTCTTTCTTTAAAATCAAATATATATTTTTTCCTTTCGGCTTCTTTTAGTTTTTTTGAGCGATTTTCAATAGCTTTGTCAACGGAATCTATTATTTTTGTAACTTTGTCATTTGGCACTATATCTTCTGCCACATAAAAAGCTATGTGCTTACTTATATCTTTAGGTAAAATTTTATTCTGTAGGAACAAGATTGTTTGATCCAATAATTTCGCTCCTGCTTTGCGAGCATAATCAGAACTTAATTCTTGTAATCTACTTAATTCCTCGTTATTTAAATATTTTAAGGAATTTGGGTCTATACGTGCCCCATATGAAGCAAGTATTTCTAATATCTTTAAACAATCAAAATTTTTATCAAAAATTAAATCGATAGCTGTTTTACCATTAATATTTTTTATATTAATATTTGCACCATGTCTTAAAATTAATTCAACAGTTTTAGTATGATGTAAATAAGCAGCACGATGTAAAACTGTCGTACCTTCAACGTCCTTAGCCGCTATATCAGCGCCTTTACTTAAAAGTAATTCTACAGTTTCAAAACTATTAAAAAAGATATTATGTAAAGCTGTTTTATCTTTATTATCTTTAGCATTAATCTCAGCATTATTATCCAAAAGCAGTTTTATAATATCCGTATTCCCACCAAAAACAGCATGATGTAAAGCTGTTTTACCATCAGTATCTTTGTCATTAATATTAACACCTTGATCTAAAAGTAATTTTATAGTGCCCGTATCATTACGCCTGACAGCATAATGTAAAGCTGTCTCATTTTTATTATTTTTAATAGTAACGTCCAGACCTTGAGTTATAAGGTACTTCAATGTCTCTTCTGAAGAAGTAATATGTGCAATTGTTCTACCGTCTGCACATCTGAAATTAATGTTAAAATTTTTGCTTAAAAGTAATTTTATAATCTCCATACGATCTTTGCTAGCAGCGTAGAACAGAGCCGTTTTACCCTCATTATCTTTAGCTTCAATCTCTATATCCCTATCTAAAAGCAATTTTACAATATAAATATATCCCCATTCAACAGCATAATGTAAGGCTGTTTGACTTGATTTATCCTTAGCTTTAGTGCAGGCGTTTTTATTCAAAAGTAATTTTACAGTATCAATACGGCCAAAATTAGCTGCTACAATTAAAGCTTGAGAAGCTAACTCGGGATCATTATATTTACTTAAAATTAATTCCAATATTTCAATATAACCATACTTAGCTGCAACATCTAATAATATATTTATATCGTTACCCTCTTTATCACGAAAATCAATATTTGCACCTTTGTTTAATGCTTCTCTAACAAGCTTAACATCATGAGCTTTAGTTGCATTATACAATTTTTCATTTAACTTAATTCGTTCGTTGTAAAGTACTCTTACAATTCCAGGATTATTTTTTTGGCGGGCTATACCTAGGACTGTATTGCCATACTCGTCTTGATGATTAAAGTCAGCCCCTTTATTTAAAGCATCTTTTGCGCCCTCAATATTTCCATCTTTAACTGCGTCTAATAATTTTTGATTTAATTCTGTTTGCATGTCATTTAATTCCTGATTCTCAGTAGTAATTACTAATAATTTTATAAACTATTTTAACAAATAATTCAAGGAATATTAATTTTTGTTAATAAACTATTAATCGCTAAATTTAAAATATTGTAAGTTCAAATTACAGACCTACTTAATATTAAAGTTATCAACTCGCTTAATGCAATTATTCACTACAAAAATATGGAGTTAAATTCATTTGTTTTAATTTGTTTTAAAATATAATTCTAAATATCTAATATTTAATGCAATAAAAAAATTAAAGTAAATCAATATATAAGCTTTAATATAAGTTAGTAAAATATATTGCATTTTTTATATCATTAAGTAAAATATCAGTATGATATAACTAATAAAAATTTTTTTAGAATGAGTTCAATAAATACTAACAATGATATAGAAATGCTTGAACAAATGAAAAAGCATGCAGCTATTGGTAATTATTCTCAAGCAAAAAATATTGCTGAATATTTGTTTCAAAAAAATTCAGAAGATATCGCAATAAAATTCAACTTAGCTATAATATATTTCTATTTAGGGGAATATGAAAAAACTAAAATCCTTTTTGAATCTCAACGGAATGATTGTGATTTTAACGGCGATTTTAATAAAAAAGAACGATATATAGGTGCATTATTTTACACTAGATCTTCCTATCTTCATGAAGTAATTACAAAATACCTTTCAGATAAAGATTTACCTGAAGATTTTTCAAAAGCACTCAGCTTTTATAAATGCTGTAGCTATATCATGGAGGATAGCTACACTTTCTTTATAGAAACATTACAATTAAACAATAATTTATTTTCAAATAAGTCTCATTCTTCTGCAATAAATTGGGCTGTAACATTTCATCATTTATTTAACGCATTAGCAAAATTCTATCTTGAAAATCCAGAGTATTATGAAACTATCCCTGGGTCAAAAATAATGTACGTTATTGGTGAAAGCCATGCTCTTCCTATTGCCAATTTGAGTATAAAGTTTAACGATGAAAGTTATAAAATAAAATCAGAAGTTATTACAGGAATGAAAATCTGGCATTTAATTTCCGAAACACAAAATAATTCTATAGCACAATTTTTATTTCAATTAAGCAGAGTGCCAGATGGTTCTAAACTTATTATAACATGTGGGGAGATCGACGCAAGAATAGATGAAGGTATAATAGAATATTATTATAAGAATAAAGACATAGATATTTGGCAACATGTCTCTCAAATGACTAGTAGATATGCTGAGTTTTTATATAATAATATAGTTCAACAAAGAAACTTCGATTTGTTTGTCCAAGGGATTCCTGCTCCTTTAAATGGCGCCATAGTGCTTTCGCATGATCAAGAAAGACAGTTACTGCATAAGCAGATTATAAAATATTTTAATAATCAGCTACATGCTGCATGTAACAAATATAATATGAAATTCTTAGATGTTTATTCTATTACAGTAGATGAACATGACAGTTCTAATAAAAAATATCATATTGATAATTACCATTTAAGACCAGATTATATATACCAGATTTTGAAATAATTAGATTATTTCTTTATATTTTGATTCCTTGATTTGTTTCTGATCTTTTACTACTTGAACAGTATAATAATATTTATACATTACCACTTAACTTCGGTAATGCAATTATTTTATATAAATTTTTCTTGCTTCAGTAGCATTAATAATTTGCATTTTTTCCTCTTTTTAAGTCAATACATTATTGCATACGTTTGTCTAACTTAAAAACTTACTCTAATGCAGCCTCCTGCTCCCAACTAGTAAAAACTTTTCTAACGCCTTCAGTGTTTTCTGCTATCTCTTTTGCCCGGCGTTGAGCCTGAATATCATGAATTTCTCCTGTGAGAACTACTATTCCATCATTATTTGTGTCAACGTGAATTTTAAAAAAATTTAAAATATTCTCTGCTTCAAATTTAGCTTTTATCTTAGCGGTAATTAATGAATCATTTATATATTCAGAAATAGTAGTATCATCTGCATTATGTTGGGTATTCATATTATTATCCATTTAGGTAGTCTGTTTGTATTGATTAATTATACAAAATTTTGTTAGTTTTTACAAAACTTTTAAAACCTAAAAACCTTGAGAAATAAGGTTATTTATTCAGCAGTAATTGAAATCACAAAATTATCGACTTCTTTATTTAAAGTATGAGATTGTCTTGTTAATTCAGCACAAGCCTCGAACATTTCATATGCAGCAATATTATTTTGCTCATTAATTTCAAGAACCATGCCAGAATTATTCGAAACCTCTTTCACTTTTCGAGAAGCTTCATTAATATTCTTAGCAATATCTTGAGTCGCTTTATTTTGGTTATCTATTGTAGAAGATATTTTGTTAGAAATTTCATTAATATCGCTAATAACTTTAGTAATATGGGTAACAGATGTAATGGCATTCTTAGTTTTTAATTGAACAGAGTCAATTTGGGTAGCAATTTGTTCTGTAGCTTTAGCGGTTTGGTTTGCTAAATTCTTAACCTCAGCAGCAACAACAGTAAAACCTTTGCCAGCTTCACCAGCTCTTGCAGCTTCAATTGTAGCATTAAGCGCAAGCATATTGATTTGCTCTGCAATATCTGTTATTAGCTCAACTACTGCGCCTATCTTTTGCGTAGTAACTGCTAATTCTGAAATATGTTTATTAGTTGTCTCTGCCTCTTTTACTGCACGAGAAGTAATAGCTGTAGCATTCTGAATTTGACTATTAATATTATTTACAGAAGATGAAAGCTCTTCGGCCGCTGCTGCAACAGAATTTACATTATCTGCTGCTTGTAAAGAAAAATCCGCTAAATTAGAAATTTTAACTTTCGTATTGTCAAAGGATTCAATCATTGATTTTGCTGTAACTTCCATTTCTACTGAGGCTGAGCTTACTATATCTGACACTTGTTTAACGCTCAAATTAAATTTTTCACCTAAGATTTTTAAGCTATTTTTTTTCTCAAATTCTGCTTGTAATTCGGATTTAATTCTTTCCTCATTTACTCTTTTTAGTTCTAGCGAATTATTTTTAAAAGTCTCTAGAGATTTAGCCATACTTCCTATTTCGTCGTATCTATCAATGCCATATATCTCAATATCTAGCTTTCCTTCTGCTAATTGATTCATAGAATATGTCATTTTATTTATTGAATTCGCTATACGTATTATTATGACCCAAAACGAAAGAATAGATAATATTAATATAAAAATTAATAAAATTGCTGAAGAAATAACGTTACTAAAAGCATGATTTTGAGCAGCAAAGGTAATATCATTACTTTCTTTAATAACTGCATCTAAAATCCCAATTAAGCTATTAATTGCTTCAGTAGAAATATCAAACCAATCTTCTGAACTAATTGTATAAGCTGTAGCATTAATATAAGATGAATAAATTTCAGTTCGAGTTTTTTCAAATTGTTGGAAAAATTGAGTTTCAGCCTTTACTAAAGCTTCATTTATAAAGATATTACTTGAATCCAAAGGTTTTTTTAATAATTGAACGCTTGTATCAACCTTACTGCGGAAGCTTATTAATTTTTTATATGTATCCAGATTAAATTCAGCATTATTTGCAATCACACCTGCAAACAAGGCTCTTTCTCTACCTGCAAATTCGCTGATCATCCAAGCTAAATCAGCAAGTTGTGTATATTTAAATAAATTGTTATTAATATTTGAGTTAAAATGAGATACTTTAAAAATTAGTTTTTGTATTTCTTCAATTAAATTTGTTGAAGATGGTACCCATGTACTTAAAATTTCTTCTTCCCTATCACTTTTCAATTCATGAACATTAGAATCAACTTTTTCTCTTAACGAAACAAATTTTTTATACAACTCATTTAGGGAGTCTAGTTCTTGATTAAAATTATTGAATTTAGAACTATGGATTTCTTTCAATCCTTCAATTAATTTATTATTTACAATAGACCTATTATTATCAATAAGAGTTTTAATTTTTTCATTAACTTGATTTTCTGAATTGAGAGCAATATTAGTGATTCCTCTCTCTCTTGCCAAGCTTGTAGAAGCTTGAGCTAATAAATTTACGGCATTATTAAGCTTTAGAATTATTCTAGAATCTTGATAAGAAGTAAATGACGTTAAAAACTTATTAATAGTTGAAGTGAATATAATAGCATCTAAAATTATAATAATTACTAATAAGAAATTTTTTATATTTAATTTATACATTTCAGTACTTCTGAGAGTTTATTTAAAAATTATACAAACAACTTTATACGTATAAATTTAATAATTTATTAAGAATATGATAATTCGCTTTTTTCTGAGCGCAAATTAAAACGTATTAAAAAAATTATTTATTATCTTTAAATGCAACCATTGAAGCTTCTAGAGCAGGGGATGCTGGAAAAGGATTTGCAGTAGTAGCAAATGAAATAAAAAATTTGGCTCAAAAAACTTCAAATGCTACAAATGAAATAATAAATAAAATTGATAACATCAAAAATGTTTCTAAACAAGTTACTGAAGATTTAAAAAGTATAAAAACTTACATTACTCGTGTTAATGAATACTCTATGCATATAATGAGCTCTGTTAATGAGCAGAAAGCTGCTACAGGCGAGATTTCCTCTAATATGCAAACTGCTAGTACAGGTGTGCAGCATATTACTAGCAACGTTAATGATGTACAGAATTCTACAGTTGAACTAAAGCAATCTGCAACAAATGTGTATAAGGATTCTATTAATTTAAATGAATCTGCGCAGGAGCTTATTGATAAAATTAAGGATTTTGTTAAAGGGGTAAAGGAGGATAATCTTTAAGTAGTATGAGCTAGTAGTTTCGATATAAAGTAATGTATTTAATCCAATTCATATTTCCATAACCATTCTAATTGATATCTTCTAATACTTTCTTGCTACAAGTAGAATGTGATTAACTCTACCATAGATAACTAAAGTTTTTATTTTACAATTTCTTAATTGTTTTTGGCTAAAGTATTTATAAGTTAAGTCAATTACTTTAAATGTAAAAACTCTTAATTTATAAGCTAATAACTTTAATATAGAGGCGTGAGTGGAAAGCGAAGAACAGAAAACTGAATCGAATATTATAATTTTACCTGAGGATTCCACAATATCAACCATCACTGAGATTTATAGTAGTTTGAAAGATAAAATAGAAAGACAAAAAGATTTTATAATTGATGCAAGTAAAGTTACTCAAATTACGACTCCATTTCTTCAGTTAATTATTGCACTCCATAAAACATTATCAGAAATCAATGGTGGTAAGTTAGAAATTAAAAATCCATCAACACAATTTAAGCAAGTAATAAATGACTTAGGTCTTTCAGAGCAACTAAATATTTGGAGTAACTAACATGGCAAAACGTATTTTAACTGTTGATGATTCGAAAACAATGAGAGAAATGGTTGCATTTACGCTTCAAGGCGCAGGTTATGAAATTTTACAAGCTGAAGATGGCGTACTAGCTCTTAAATTATTAGAAGGTAATAAAGTGGATTTAGTAATTACAGATTTAAATATGCCTAATATGGATGGTATTACGCTTATTAAAGCTCTTAGACAAAATCCATTATATAAAAATGCGCCAATATTAATGCTTACTACTGAAAGTGATAATAACAAAAAATCTGAAGGAAAAAATGCTGGAGCAACTGGTTGGATTGTAAAACCGTTTAATCCAGAAAAATTGATCCAAGTAGTTAATAAAGTACTTCCATAGTCAAAATTTAATCATGTTAATAAAATGTATTTATTAAAAAACTATCATTAGGAAGCTTATAAAATGGATGACTTACAGCAATTTAAAAAAACATATATTACAGAATGTTATGAGCTTTTAAATGATATGGAAGCAAGATTAATGGGGCTTGACGAGGAAGCAGCGCCTGCTGAAGAATTAAATGCAATATTTCGTTGTGCGCATTCAATTAAAGGTGGGGCAGGAGCATTTGGATTTACAAATATCACTAAATTCACACATATATTAGAGACTTTATTAGATAATATGAGAGAAGGAAAGATTCCTTCTTCCCGCCAAGCTATTGATGCTTTGCTTAAATCTGTAGATATAGTAACGCAATTAGTTAAAGCTGCAGATGAAGGGAAATCTTTGCCAGATAATTTTGGTTTTGAAATTCAAGTAGAGCTTGAAGCTATAAGTGGAATGAAACCTACAACGAAACCTGAAGCAGTAATTAATGAAGATAAAGAAGAAAAAAATGAAATTAGGATTTATAATATTAGCTTCTTACCTTATCAAACACTTTTTATGTCCGCTAATGAGCCCTTATATATTCTGAGGGAATTAGAAAAACTTGGAACACTTAAAATTAAAGCTGATATTTCAAAAATTCCTTCCTTAGATAATATTGATCCAGAAAAATGTTATATGGCTTGGGATCTGTATCTTGAAACTGCAAAAACTCTGAATGAAATAAAAGAAGTATTCGAGTTTGTGGAAGATAATTGTGATCTTAAAATAACTGCAATAGCTGGTATATATGAAGAAGAAAATCAAATTACTAAAGCAGCGATAGAAGTATTAGATCCGAATTCTAATAACATAAGTAAACAAGCGCCTTCATCTAATGAAAATAATAAAAAAGAGGAAGCTAAAGATAATAAGCCGGCTTCAACTAACTTAATTAGTTCAATTAGAGTTGATATTGAAAAAGTTGATAAACTCGTAAATATGGTTGGAGAATTAGTTATTACTCAAGCAATGCTTGTATCTCAAGGTAAATTCTTATCTATTGATCAGTATCCTGATCTCATTAGTGGTATTGAAGCATTATCTCAACATTCGAGAGAGCTGCAAGAAGCAGTTATGTCAGTAAGGATGCAGCCTGTAAAATCTATATTTTCAAGAATGCCACGGATAGTTAGGGATTTAGCTGGTCAGCTTCAAAAAGATATCAAGCTTGAAACATTTGGCGAAAATACAGAAGTCGATAAAACAGTGATTGAACAGCTTGGGGACCCATTAACCCACATGATACGTAATGCAGTAGATCATGGAATAGAAACACCTGAGATCCGTATTGCCAAAGGTAAACCTGCACAAGGCACTATAAAATTATCAGCTTCACATCAAGGAGGGCGAATAATTTTAGAAATTAGTGATGATGGCGCAGGTCTTAATCGTGAGAAAATTCTCAAGAAAGCAAAAGAAAAAAATTTAGTTGAAGAAAATGCCAATTTGACAAACGAAGAAATTGATAACCTAATTTTCTTACCTGGATTCTCAACAGCAGAAGTAATTTCAAATATCTCAGGGAGAGGGGTTGGTATGGATGTTGTTAGGAGGAATATTGAGGCTTTAGGGGGTAGTACAAAAATTCAAACAGTCCCAGGTCATGGTTCAAATATTATCGTCTCACTTCCATTAACCCTAGCAATACTCGATGGAATGATCGTTAGGGTAGGAAATGAAAATTATATAGTTCCAATTTCAAATATTATAGAAACTTTAAGACCAAAAGCTGAAGAAGTAAGAAGTGTTGCTTCAACAAATAATGTTATAAATATAAGAGGCGAATTTGTCTCAGTAATATATCTAGGCTCATTATTTGATATAAAAAACTATGAACAAAATCCAACAAAGGCTCTAATAGTTTTGGTTGAAAATGGTAAAGAAAAGTTCGGATTAGTTGTCGATGAATTAATTGGTCAACAACAGGTTGTTATTAAAAGTTTAGAAACAAATTCAAATCCAGTTGAAGGTATCTCAGGTGCTACAATTCTTGGAGATGGAAAAGTATCGCTAATTCTCGATATTGCTAAATTGAGTAGTGTAACAAAATTACAAAATTATAAAATAACAGAAAATACTGATATAATTTAAGGAGTTAAAAATGCAGGAAAGCCCAAATACGGCTCTAGTAGAGTCTACAAACGATTGCACGAAGCAAGATCAAGATATGCTACAATATCTAACTTTTACTGTCGAAGATGAAGAATACGGTGTCGATATAATGACTGTAAGGGAAATTAAAGGTTGGTCAGAGACAACAAGATTGCCAAATTCATCTGAATATATGAGAGGTGTGATGAATCTTCGCGGATTAATAATTCCAATTTTCGATCTTCGAGCAAGATTCGGAAGAGGAATTACCGAACCACATCCAAAGAAAGTAGTGGTAATACTTGCTGCGGGCAAAAAAACAATAGGGATCTTAGTAGATAATGTTTCAGATATTCTTGATACTAATTCTGAGTCTATAAAGCCAGCGCCGGATACAGATAACAGCTTAAGTCAGGAATTCGTCGAAGGTTTAATTTCGGTAAAGGAAAGAATGGTTGTTCTATTAAATATAAATAAGCTTTTTGGAGAAGAAATTATCAATAAAGAAATCCAAGCAACTAGTTAAGAAAATATTTTTTCAAAAAACAAGGAGAAAAAAATGAGTTTAAATTTAACAATAAAAAATAAGTTAATAGCATTAGGTGCTATTTCAATTTTTGCATTATCTTTTTTAGGTTTTATGTCATATAGAACTAATACAAATATTCTAAATTCAAATACTACGTTAGAGAAAGTAAGTGAAGTAGGTGAACTGCTAAAAGAGATGCGTATAAAACGGTTTGATTTAATGTTAAATGTCAGTGAATTAATTATAAATAAGGGTAAAAGTCCAGTAGATCAAGGTCATTTGAACTCTATAGCAAGTAGTATGTCAATATTAGCAAATAACTTAGCTAAGGTAAAAGAATTAAAATCCCCTTACTTAAATGAGGCCGATATACAAGAAGCTGATTTATCTAATAAAGCTTTAATTCAATCCATTGAAAAGGATTTAATTCCAGCATTACAGAGTAACGTAAATGAAGAAGAATTTGATAAAATATATAAAACTATTCTTAAAGATACAGCAAATTTAAAAGCCAAACTAATTAGTTTAGACACTTCTCTTACTCCAGTTTTAAATAAAGAAAATGAAAATCAAGGAAAGGTTTTAAATTCAGCTAACACTATATTAGCTACGGTTTATTTAATATCATTTATCTGTTTAATTGGATTTATAATATTAATTATAATTAGTATTACTTCACCATTAAAGCAATTGTCATTAGCAATAGGGAAGTTGTCAGAAGGTGATTATAGTAAAGATATTGAAGGTGCTGATAAAAAAGATGAAATTGGTGAAATGATTAGAGCCCTTAATGTAAATGTTAGAAAAATTAGGGATACTGTTGTTAAAATCAAATCTTCTGCAGATTCAGTAAATTCAGCTTCAAGTGAAATCTCTGCAGGAAGTATCGATCTTTCATCACGCACTGAAGAGCAAGCTTCAAGCCTTGAAGAAACAGCAGCTTCAATGGAAGAAATAACAGGTACAGTTAAGAAAAACTCAGAAAATTCTAATAATGCTAATAAGCTATCATCTAACGCTAAGGAAATAGCAGAAAAAGGTGGAAAAGTTGTAGAAGACGCAGTAGTTGCAATGTCTAATATAGAAAAATCTTCTCAAAAAATTTCTGATATTATTAGTGTAATTGACGAAATTGCTTTCCAAACTAATCTACTTGCATTAAATGCAGCGGTTGAAGCAGCAAGAGCAGGGGATGCTGGTAAAGGCTTCGCAGTAGTTGCAAGTGAAGTTCGTACGCTTGCAGGACGTTCAGCTTCGGCTTCAAAAGAAATCAAATCATTAATTAATGAATCGGCTGCTCAAGTTAAATCAGGTGCAGAATTAGTTAATGAAGCGGGTGGAACTTTAAAAGAAATTGTATCTTCTGTTAAACAAGTGGCTGACATTATTGCTCATATTGCGACTGCAAGTGTTGAACAAACAACAGGTATAGAAGAAATAAATGGTGCTATTACACAAATGGATGAAGTTACTCAACAAAATGCAGCATTAGTAGAGGAGAATACTGCAGCAGCTCAGTCTTTAGTGAATCAAGCCTCTGAACTATCAGAAATGATGAAATTCTTTAAAGTATCTGATGAAAATCATTTCGATAATGTATCAGTGCAAAACTTAGAAAATAAACATTTTAATGCTAAAGTTTCATCAACTCAAACTAAATTAAAAAAGCAGACTAAAAAAGATAGTATTTCTAAAGAAAAATCTAAGACAAAAGACAATAATTTGCAAAAAAATTATGATGAAGAATGGTCTGAGTTTTAATTAAAAATATTATTGATTGAGATAGGCAAATGCAGCAAGAATATATAAGAGAATTTGAATTTAAAGATAAAGATTTCGAATTCATTGCTGAATTTGTAAATAGTAAAACTGGAATAGTCATATCTGACCGCAAGAAAAATATGATTTATTCCAGAGTAGCTAGGCGGCTCAGAGCACTTGGTTATACTAGATTTAAAGATTATTGTGATTTTTTAATAGAAAATCCTGATAGTGAAGTAACTAATCTTATCAATGCTGTTACCACAAATCTAACTAATTTTTTCAGAGAAAAACATCATTTCGACCATTTAAAAAACTATATACAAAATTTCTTTTCAAATAAGTCTCGAAAAATAAGATTTCGTATTTGGTCTGCGGGATGTTCAACAGGTCAAGAAGCGTATACTATTGCTATGATTATAAATAGTATTTTACCTAATATTGAGCAGCATGACATTAAAATACTTGCAACTGATATTGACACTAACGTACTTGCTAACGCATATGAAGGAAAATATGCAGCAAATGAAATTCAAAATATACCAAAAGAATTTCATAAGTATATTGATCAAATAAATGACAAATTAATAATGTCGGATAAATTAAAGAAAATAATTAATTTTAAACAATTAAATTTGCTTGAAACTTGGCCAATGAAAGGACTATTTGATATAATTTTTTGTCGCAATGTAGTTATATATTTTGATAAAGAAACTCAAGCAGGATTATTTAATAGATATGCAAATTTGCTAGTAAAAGATGGATTGATTTATATAGGCCATTCAGAAAATTTATATAAAGTTTCAGACAGATATAATTTAGTTGGTAAAACAATATATCAAAAGAAGAATTAAAGTGAAATTTAATAAAAGATATCTTGACAAAAAAACTGGTCTAACAATTACCGAATTAATTTCAGGGGATTGTTATATTGCAAGAAATGAAAATGAAATGATTGTAACTATTTTAGGATCATGCATTTCGGCTTGTATAAGAGACCCGGTATTAAAAATTGGTGGAATGAACCATTTTTTATTACCATATATTGAAAATAGCTGCGAGCTAAATGATGATGATTTAACTGCACTTAGATATGGTAGCTATTCAATGGAAATTTTAATTAATCAATTGCTAGAAAAAGGGGCTAAAAAATCTTTTCTTGAAGTTAAGCTATTTGGGGGTGCAGAATTAATTAAAAATTGTACCAAGATTGGTGCAAAAAATATTAATTTTGTAAAAGAGTATTTAAAGAATGAGAAACTAAATATTATTTCTGAAGATTTAGGTGGCGTATCTGCTCGAAGAATACATTATTATCCAACTACGGGGCAAGCTATGGTACGTAAAGCAGGAAATAAACTTTCCAAAAATACAGTTAAAAGAGAGCAATTCTATAATTTAAACATTTCTTTAAAACCGATTGAAGGTAATATAGAACTTTTTGGTAATAAATAGGAAAATGATGTTAAAAAAAATTCAAGTTTTGATTGTCGATGATTCTGCGTTTATTAGGCAATTATTTACTAATTTCCTAAGTTCTGATAATGAAATCAAAGTTATTGGAACCGCAAAAGATCCGTATGAAGCACGTGAAAAAATAAAAAGTCTAAACCCCGATGTAGTTACTTTAGATATAGAAATGCCAAACATGGATGGGCTATCTTTTTTACATAAAATCATGACTCTAAGACCAATGCCAGTAGTAATGGTTTCTACTTTGACGCAAAAGAATGCTCAAGAAACTTTAAAAGCACTGGAAATGGGAGCCATAGATTTTATAAGCAAACCAGTTGGATCAGAAAATGAGGCAAATATATATAGTGTTAAAGAAGAACTGATTGAAAAGGTAAAGATTGCAGCAAAAGCAAGAATTAAAAATAATTTTCCTTCAGTAAAAATAAAATCAATTAAAGAGTTTGTACCATCATTTAAAACTGCAAATAAAATTATTGCTATTGGTGCTTCTACAGGGGGAGTGGAAGCATTAAGAGAAATTATTAGTGAATTACCTGCTAATTCACCTCCTATTGTTATAACTCAACATATGCCAGAAAAATTTACTTTATCCTTTGCTAAAAGACTTGATAGTATAGCTAAAGTTCAAGTTCATGAAGCTAAACATAATCAACCAATTTTGAGTGGCAATATATATATAGCACCTGGTAATTTCCATTTAGAAGTAGCAAAATTTAGTGGAAGATATATCTGTAAAATTATTGATTCTCCTATAGTTTCAGGACATAGGCCTTCAGTTGATGTATTATTTAGTTCAGTTGCAAAGACAGTAGGCAAAAATGCTGTAGGTGTTATTTTAACAGGAATGGGAAGAGACGGCGCTGAAGGGTTACTAGCCATGAGAGAAAATGGATCTTATAATATTGGGCAAAATGAACAAACTTGCGTAGTGTATGGGATGCCAAAAATTGCAAAAGAAAAAAATGCTGTAAATATTGAATTGCCTTTAGAAAATATTGCTAATGGCATATTAAATGCATGTTTAAGTTAAATTATAGAGGTTAAAATGAATGAATCTACTGAGAATTCAAATTTGGAATATGAGATTGATAATTCAAAAAACAATGCTGCCTCTAATAAACAAGAACTAATATCAACTATTTTGATGCAAATTTCTATTAATGAATTAATAAGCAAAAGATTTCCTGAGCTTATGGATTTTACTGAACAATCAACTACTCAATTAAGCAATAAATTTAAGGAAATTGCAGAAAGTACTCATAAGCAAAGTGAAGCTGTTAAACAAGTTGTTAGTTTAGTGGACCTAGTGACGATTAAAGGAGAACAACAAAAGCTTACGGACTCTTTAAAATGGGTAGATCAAACTCTGGTTGAGTCTATAGATAAGGTATTAGAAGTTTCTAAGCTTGCAATAAGTATGGTGCACAGCCTTGAAGAATCTATGAGAAGCTTAAAAGATGTTGAAGGGTTTATTCAAAATATACAAAGAATAACAAAACAGACAAATCTTCTTGCATTAAATGCAAATATTGAAGCTGCAAGAGCCGCTGAGAATGGCAAAGGATTTGGAGTTGTTGCAAATGAAGTAAAAGAATTATCAAAAGAAATTGCTATTTTATCTTCAGAAATGCAAACTAAGATTGGTAGCATATGTGCCAATGTAAAAGAAAGTTATAGTTTAATAAAAGAAGTCGCAACAGTTGATATGAGTTCTAATCTTACCATTAAGGAAAAAATTTCAGAATTAACTGAAAATATAGTTAAACAAAATGAAGAGTCCTCAATAATTTTACAAGATGCTGCAAATTCTGCAGAAGATAATGCAAACAAAATATCTGAAATGGTAGTTGATCTTCAATTCCAGGATAGATTAAATCAAAACTTAGAATCAATTCTTAGTATGCTTTCATTCATTTCAGAACCTTTAAATAAACTTATTGAAGTTGAAAATGATAAGATCATTAATTCAGAAATGGTTGAGTCAATTCTTAGTGAACTAAAGTTAAGTGAAGTTAAGCAATATTTATTAGATATATTAAATAGCCATTCATATATAAAAGATAAGGAAAGATTTCAAAATATAAGTGATAGTACTAGCGATATAGAGTTATTCTAATTAAAGAAGATCTGCTCAAACTTATTTCCAATCAAGAAAACTTAATTTATAATCAGTTAAATGGCAAAAAGAGATTGAATTTAAAAGAGAGTTTAGTAGAAAAAGGAGCTTATTCAAAAGATTGTTATTTTCTGAATCTAGACTTGAGGAGAAAGATGTCTAAACATGGACTCTTTTAGCTTAATGCGCTAAACAAAATGCATCAGAAAGATGCCACAGATAAACTATATTAACAATATAATTTAGTAAAATGTATTTATTTAGCATAGTCAGTTTCAAATTAGTATTATAAGATGTTAATATTTTATTATTAAACTTTATAATTTTAAATTATAAAATATTTTTAATCTTTAATCAATGAAGCTAGGCAAAATTTACCTAGTTTGAATTTTCCCTGGTAATTTCAATAGAAAATTAACTAATTTGTTTTATAAAATTAAAAATGGTATAGTTAGAATATAATAATAAATGGTAATTTATGGTAGAAGAAGCAACTGAAACTCCTAATCCCGACGAAGTCCCAGCAGAAGGACAACCTAAACCCGCACTTAAAAGTAAAAAAAAGTTTCTTATAATTGTTATAATTATAGTTTTGCTATTAATAGTTGGAGGAATAGGAGCATATTTTTTCTTTTTTAAGCATAAAAAAGAAAGTAAAGAAGCTGCTTCAACTGCAACCGAACATACAGAAACTGAGCAAAAGAAAGAAGTTAAAGCTGAAGAAGTTTTTCTTGACCTAAATGAATTTATTGTAAATTTAGATAGTGAGGGTAAACAACCAAGCTTTTTAAAAATGGAAGTAACTTTACAATTACCTAATCAAGAAGTAGTAAAAAAAATTCAAGCGAAAATGCCTCTTATACAAGATACATTTCAAACCTATTTGCGAGAGATTAAAGCCGATGATTTAGAGGGCTCGGCAGGAATATACAGACTTCGAGAAGAATTATTACTAAGAATAAACAAGGTTATGTTTCCAGAGCAAATTACAGATATTCTATTTAAGGAATTTTTAGTTCAATAATTATTGATTAATAAGATTTATGGCAGAACAAGAGAACCAAGTGAATGATGAACTAGCCTTATCAGAATGGGAAAAAATGCTTGCGGAGGAAAATAAGGCCCCCGCTACTCCAACTGATTCAAGTGAAGGTCAAAAAAATAATACTGAGGAAGGTGCAACACAGAATTCTACACAACCTACACCCACTGCTAAAGTATTAAGTCAGGAGGAAATTGATAGTTTATTAGGTTTTAGCGCTCCAAAAGAAGGAGATAAAAATAATAGCGGTATAAGAGCAATGCTAGATAAAGCATTGCAGTCCTATGAGCGCTTACCAATGTTAGAAATAGTTTTTGATAGGCTTGTACGTATTTTGTCAACGAGTTTAAGGAACTATACTGCAGATACAGTAGATATTGATATAAGATCTATATCTTCTTTAAGATTTGGGAGCTATATAAATTCGATCCCTATGCCCGCGTTGGTTACAGTATTTAAGGCAATTGAATGGGAAAATTTTGGCTTAATTAATGCGGATGGACATCTTATTTATTCTCTAGTAGACATATTGTTTGGAGGGAGAAAAGCGAATCAACCTATAAAGTTTGAGGGTAGGCCCTATACTACAATTGAACAGGGAATTGTTAAGCAGTTATCAGAAATAATACTAACCGATTTAGGTGCGTCATTTGACCCTTTAAGTCCAGCAACATTTTTATTTGAACGTATAGAAACTAATCCAAGATTTGCAACAATTGCAAGGCCAGGTGATGCTGCTATTTTATTGCAGCTTAGAGTTGAAATGGAAGATAAAGGTGGAAAAATTGAAATACTTTTTCCTTATGCGACCTTAGAGCCAATAAGAGATCAGTTATTGCAAGTATTTGTTGGTGAAAAATTTGGTAAAGATTCAGAATGGGAATCACATTTACAGACAGAAATAGTTAATACTTCTATTGAAATGGAGGCGATTCTTACCCATAAAAAAACTATAATGGGTGAAGTAATGAGTTTAAAGGTTGGCAGTACTATACTTATGGATGTAAGCCCAGAAGATGATATAATATTATATTCTTCAGGTATTAAAATGTTTTCGGGTAAATTAGGGAAACTGGGTAATAAAATAGCTGTAAGTATAAATGATAATTTAAATTTAAAATCAAATGAGGATGATACTGAATGAAAATTGCAATAATTTTAGATTGGGTAATGTCTATTATGCTGATTATAAGTATAACTTATTCATGGCGTCTTAATAAAAAATTCATGGATTTCAAGAATAATAAGGGTGAGTTTTTTAAGTTAATTAAAGTTCTTGATGAAACTATCTTAAGAGCAGAAGCAAGCATTGAAGAATTGAAAAATCTTACATTAATTAGTTCAGGTAGCTTAGGAACTAAACTAGATCAAATTAAAATACTAACGGATGATTTGGCATTTATGAGTGATAGAGCAAGTGTATTAGCTGATAAACTTGAGGAATCAATTAGTACTGCCAGAAAATATGAAAATGTGAATAGAAATAATTATGATTTTCCATCAACTAGAGATCATCATCATGCGCCTGTTGCAACCCCAATAGGTAATAATTCTTCTCCGAAGCGGGAGGAGCCAAAGAAAGCAGCTATTGAATCTTTGCTTGCAAAAATTTCAGCTGTAAAGAATAAAAGAGAGTCAGTGGATAGTTAAATATGAAAATACGTTTTTTACCTTACATGATTATTGCTTCAATATTTATGCTCGTTGTAAAGATTGAAGCAATAATTGAAAGTAGTAAAAATGTCAGTGAATTATTTTCAACTATTAATTTGAGTGCCAAGCAAGAGGAGCAGTCTGAGCATAAATCTGAAGACAAAGAAGCTAAAGATGAGGGTTCAGAACATAAGTCTGAAGGAAAAGAGGCAAAAGAGGAAGGTTCTGAGCATAGTAGTGGGGAAGGAGATAAGAAGAAATCTAAAGAAGAAGAATCCTTAGATGGTAAAATAAGTAAAGTTCGTCCAAAAGAATTTGACTGTAAAAAGACTAGTTTTAGTGATATTGACATTGAAATATTACAAAGCCTTTCAAAACGTAGAGAGGAGATTGAAAAGTCGAATAATGAGCTGATTACGAAACAAACTTTACTTACGGCTGCAGAAGAAAAGCTTGATAAAAAATTACAAGATTTAAAAAGTTTGAAAGATGAAGTAAGCGGCTTATTAGATCAGTATAACCAAAAAGAAGATATGAAAATCGGTAGTTTGGTTAAAATATATGAAAATATGAAGCCTAAGGAAGCTGCTAAAATATTTGAAGGTTTAGAAATGCCGTTACTACTACAAGTATTAGATAAAATGAAGGAAGCAAAGACCGCACCAATACTTGCACAAATGAATCCACAAAAAGCAACTGAACTAACTGTTGAATTTGCAAAACAGAAAAAATTCGATCCAATAGCGAATTAAAGGAGACTAGAGGAGTTCATTACTCTAGCCTTTTTTAAGAAAAAATTACTATCTTCCACCTTTATCCTGACTCGTAGTTTGTCTTTTTCCAAGAGTGTCTCTAAAATCAGTATATGTTAGATTTTTAGTATACTCTTTAGTAATGCTACCGGTTACGTTATCATGCATTTTCAAATCAGGGCTGTTATTATTAATTCTATACTGATCACTTAAAAAAACTTCACTATAAGAAACTTCAGGCTCAGTGTTTTTAATGTCAACTCTTTCACCTTGTAAGCGGGATAAAAAGTTAGCAAAAACTATGGTTTGGAATTCAATTGAATCAGCAATTCCTTCTACTAATCCTATTGCTGCGCCTCCAATACCTGAAATTAATCCTGTTACCGCACCTAGAACCTTTGTTGATCTATAAGAATCTTCCTTAGAAATATTTCCCCATTTAGCGTATGTATTTACTTCAGTTTTCATAATCTCAAAAATTGAACTAAATGAGCCTACGATATTTTGTGCAGTTTCTTTAACAAGAATTATATGAGAATATAATGCATTTGAAGCACTAGCTTTTATATGTCCTCCTTTTAAATATGTATCAGAGTAAATTAACTCTGCTCTAGTCTTAAAAACATTTATTGAATCTTCGTTAGCTTCAAAATAATCTATTAAATTTGATAAGGTATACATAATAGGAGCAGTAATTAAACTTGCAATATGCGTTAATAGTGCAGAAATTAATGAAGGTATTGCTGCAATGACCTTACTAATACTAGAGTATTTGCTACCGAGTTTTTCAGTTAAATATTTATTGAAAAATTTGAAAGTATATATAAATGCTTTAAGCGAAAAACCGAAAGAAAGTGATGCGGATACTTTAGAATTATCTTTTCCAAGCATTTTTGAAATAAAACTGCCAATTTCAACCATTTCTAATTCTAATGCTTTTCCAAATTCTCTCACAACACCAAGGCCTGCACCTGCTATCCCCATAACTATGCCTACACATACGCCTAGCATTTTGTTAAAAATATTTGCATTTTCTCCTTTAAATTTTTCAGAAAAAAATTTGTAATATTTATGACCTTCAATAATGCCTCTTGCAATCATTGCAAATGGAGTGCTAAGTATATTATATAAAGTTACTTCTAAAAGTTGCGATAAAAAATCAATTGCAGGTATTATATTGGCAACAGATCTAATTGTATATATAAGAGTATAAGCGATTGCATTTGTAAATAATACGGCAATAATTTTTAATATTTTTTCCATAACAGTCCTTTTAGCCCTAATCCTAAATTTATTTAA
>JBKBYG010000003.1:0-15452 GCA_046313435.1 Alphaproteobacteria bacterium | reverse complement strand
ATACTAACAAAGCTAACAATTTTGTCAAGGGAAATATTAACGCAAATTAACTTTTAAATACAGCTTTTCCAATATAAGAGCTCCTGATTATAATCAAATAAAAATAAAACTTTAATAGAAGGTGCATTTGTATTAAATTATCTATATATTACAGAACCTAGCCAATATTTTATAATGAGGTATAAATTGTATTCTGATTTCTTACGAGCTTTGAAAGAGACATCATCACTTGTTGATGAGAAAATAAGTAATTTATTGCCTGAAATTGAATCCGGTGAAGATGGTAGACTTGCTGAGGCTATGAGATATAGTACTTTGTCACCGGGAAAAAGACTTAGACCTTTTTTAACAGTTACTTGCGCTAAATTATTTAGCGTTGGCCTTGAACCTTCCTTACAAGTTGGCGCTGCCATAGAGTTAATCCATGCCTATTCACTGATACATGATGACTTACCTGGTATGGATAATGATGATGTAAGGCGGGGCCAGCCAAGTTGTCATAAAAAATTTGATGAAGCCACTGCAATACTTGCTGGAGATGCACTTCTTACTTTGGCTTTTGAAGTTCTAGCGGATAGTTCAATTCATCATGATGCTTCCATTAGATGTGAGTTGATCAGTCAAGTTGCAAGAGCTATTGGTGTGTTTGGTATGGCAGGAGGTCAGATGTTAGATTTGCGTTATAGTAATAAAGAAGTAACAATGAACGAAATTACCCGCACGCAGAGGATGAAAACTGGTGCATTATTTGCTGTTGCATGTGAAGCAGGGGCTATTTTAGGTAAGGCGCCTAAGACTATTCATACAGCTTTAAGAGGTTATGCTCATTCGATAGGTTTAGCGTTTCAAATAATAGATGATTTAGAAGATCAAGAAGATAAATTAGCAAATAAACCATTGCCAAAAGCAAGCTTTGTCGCAGTAATGGGTAAGCAACAAGCATTTGAGCAGGCGCAAATACTTGTTGAGCAAGCAATATCACATCTAGCAATTTTTGATCACAGAGCTAGTTTTCTTAAAGATCTAGCAAGATATATATTAGAGCAAAATAAATAAAAATTTTAGTAGTTACTCATTTTTTTGAGTTTTAATAAAGGAAAGATTCTATGAATTTAAAAGTTAAAGATATTGAAGATAAAGATTTTATGGACACTATAGGTGAACGTTATCTTGCATATGCTTTATCTACAATTATGTCAAGGTCTTTGCCGGATGTTAGGGACGGCTTAAAGCCGGTTCATAGAAGACTACTTTACGCAATGCTTCAATTGAAACTTGATCCAAAAAGTGGATTCAAAAAATGTGCAAGGGTAGTTGGAGATGTAATAGGTAAATATCATCCCCATGGTGATACAGCTGTTTATGAAACACTAGTTAGGCTTGCGCAAAGCTTTTCAGTAAGATATCCTTTAGTTGATGGACAGGGAAATTTTGGTTCAATTGATGGAGATAACGCAGCTGCAATGCGTTATACTGAAGCCAGACTTACTGAAGTTGCATTAGCATTACTTGAAGATATTGATAAAAATACCGTCGATTTTAAGCCAACTTATGATTCAAACGATGAGGAACCAGCACTTCTTCCTGCAAGTTTTCCAAACTTACTTGCTAATGGCTCTGAAGGTATTGCTGTTGGAATGGCAACATATATTCCTCCCCATAACATTTCAGAATTATGTGATGCATTGCTTGCGCTTATAAAAAATCCAAATCTTGAAATTAAAGATTTAATGGAATATGTACTTGGTCCTGATTTCCCAACTGGGGGGATTATAGTAGAGTCAAAGGAAAATATATTTACTGCTTATAATACAGGCAAAGGAGGAATAAGGCTTAGGGCAAGATGGTCTGTTGAGCATTTATCTCATGGCCAATATCAAATAATAGTTTCAGAAATTCCTTACCAAGTTCAAAAATCCAGATTGATAGAAAAAATTGCTGATTTATTCAAGGAAAAAAAATTACCATTATTAGGAAATATCAGGGATGAATCTGCTGAAGAAATTAGAATAATTTTTGAACCAAAAAACCGTACTTGTGATGCTGAAGTATTAATGGAATCATTATTTAAACTTACTGATTTAGAAGTAAAAATAAATCTTAATATGAATGTTCTTAATAAGAATTTAGTACCAGGAGTGATGAATCTAAAGCAAATTTTGGAAGCATTCTTGGAGTTTAGATATGATTTAGTTATAAGACGCTCAAAACATAGGTTAGATCAAATTAATCATAGGCTTCATATATTAGAAGGCTTTCTGATTGCATATTTGAACCTTGATGAAGTTATTAAAATTATTAGGGAAGAAGATGAAGCTAAGGAAATACTTGCAAAGAAGTTTTCTTTAACTGAGATTCAAATTGAATATATCCTTAATATGAGGCTTAGATCACTTAGAAAGCTTGAAGAGATTGAAATTAAGAAAGAACATGATAAATTATTGTTAGAGAAAGAAGAATTACTTAAAATAACTTCAAACGAAGATAGATGTTGGAAGAAAGTAGCAAGCGAAATAAAAGATGTACAAAAAAGATTTGCTATATCTACAGAACTTGGCGCAAGAAGAACTAGTTTTGAAGAACTCAAAGAAGTTACTAATTCAATATCTATTGAAGCATTTTTAGAAAAAGAAGATATAACAATAATCTGCTCAAAACTAGGATGGATTAAATCTCAGAAAGGTCATAATGTTGATGTACAAGAGATTAAATATAAAGATAGTGATGAAGAAAGATTTGTAATTAAAGCAAGCAATACGGATAAATTAATAGTATTTGTTAGTAATGGTAAGTTTTACACGATTGCATGTGATAAAATAGCAAAAGGTAAGGGCCATGGTGATTCTATTCGCATGCTTATCGATTTAGAAAATGACGTTGAAATTCTTGATATGTTTATACATCACAATAATCGTAAATTTTTTGTTACTTCTAAAAATGGAAAAGGTTTTATTGTAGAAGAAAATGAAATAGTAGCTCAAACTAAATCAGGTAAACAAATTTTAAATTTAGGAGCAAATGACGAGGCTTTCTTATGCAAACAAGTAGAGGGAGATAGAATTGCAATTATTGGAACTAATAGAAAATTGGTTATTTATTCCTTAGAAGAGCTTCCTATAATGAAACGAGGCCAAGGTGTGACTTTACAAAAATATAAACATGCTGTTTTATCAGATGTTAAATTCTTCCATTTTGAAAAAGGCTTATCATGGTCACTCGGTGGACGCAACAGGGTTGAAACAAACCTACTTCCATGGATTGGTAAAAGAGGCTCAATAGGTAGATTACCTCCAGTAGGATTTCCAAGAAGTAATAAATTCGAATAAATTATCTAATATCATTAATTATTTTTTATTATTCCTCGAATTGGTTAATATTTGTTTACAAAATCAAATATTAATGCTATGCGTTTAGTTAATAAATATCTAAGTTAACTTTAAAAGATAAATTAATTAACTAATGACGTAAAGATAAATTATATGAATAATAATGATAGCAATCAAAATATAAAATTAGTGAATTTCGAAGATTTGGTTTCTCGATATAATGATTTAGTTTTACTCGTAAAAAATGAAATAATACCTTCCTGGCAAGTGACGCAGGAACAATATAAAAGTAATTATTCTGAAAATTTCCAAAAAGATTGTAAGAATAATTTAGAAAAAATACGTGAGATTTCACAAAAACTTCAGTTAATAGAACAAGAAATTTATAATTCTAACCAAATTTTTGAAGAATTAACAAAAGGAATAGAAAGTCTTAAAACTAAGATTGAACAATTTTCAGCCTCAATAAATTTTAGTTTAGGACAAAACATTAAACTCTTAATTGATCAAGAAAGCACAAGTGTTTTAACTCCAAGCAATAATTTAGCTCCTTATATTTCAGAAGCTATAACTTATATGGAAAAAGCAAAAAGCAAATATAAGAAATGGGAACTGCAATATAGGCAAGAAATCTTTGATTTAAATATAAATTTATGGAAATTATATGCATTGCAACAAGATAAAGAAGTAATTAAATCAATAAAAAAAGAACTTTTTGATTATACGCATGATAGTAAATCAATACAAAATTATATTTACTTTTATGAAATAGAGTTATTAAAATATGCAAATTCATTAGATAAAGTAGAAAATAAAATCTTACAAGATATTGATAAAACTGAAGAGAAATTTTCTCGTTCAGTATTATATGCGCACTTAATCGAATTAATATATATCGAATTAATTAGAAATCCTAACTATTCTAATGATAAATTAAGCTTAAAGGCAGCTATTAAGCTTAATGAAAAATATTATCGAAAAATAATTGAAAATGATTATTTAAAGAAATTAGTCTCAAATCTGATTTCTTCGCAAATATACGAAATGGATATTCTTAGCAAATATGTATTTTTGAGAATAGCCACGATTAATAATAACGTAATAACAGTTTTTAAAAAGCATTCAGAAAAGCTCAAAAATGAAAAAGAATATAACTTACAGAAAGAATATTTGGAATTCCAAGAGCAATATATAAAATTATCTATAACCTATAATAATTGTCTTCTAAAGTTGAATACCAAAATCGATGCGCAAACACTTGAGAATATTGCGCTTTTTTCTAATGAGTTGAAAGAAGAAAAATTGATCACTCAGGAGAAGATTAAAGCAATAATGCTAGAAGAAGAAAAAAATAAAAAGCTTATAGAAGATTATAATAAAATCTTTAAAATTTTAGAGTCAGCTGAATATACAGAATTTTCTAAAAAATGCTTAAAAGATCTTAAAAATGATTTCCCAGAATTAGCAAGTTTTTTTGAAGAATCAGCTAAGATTAAATTAGATAGTGCAAGAGAAGCTCAAAAAGCGCTTAAAAAAAAGAGCTTATATATTGAAAAAGTTACAGATGAGGAGATTAAAGAAGATGATAGGATTGAAAAAAATGAAGAATTTTTTGATTCAAAATTAATTAATCAAACACTGTTAAATTTACAAAAAATACCTCACTTTCTAAGCAACCGCGCTACTTATGGTAAAGCGTACGATATTATAAGCGCGGCTATTAAAAAAGCTTTAAGTCAGAGTGATAAGGAAACATTATGCGAATGTTATTCTTATTACGCAGATTATTATAAATTACTTGCTGAACAAGCAATTGGCGAAGAAAATTATAATTATGCTCAAATTATGTACTTGAATTCAATAGAAAATAATAATTTAGCTTTAAACTTAATAAAAGATATTTTAAGGGAGCCATATGACTCGCTCAAACTGGAAAAATTGTTAGAAAACATGGTATTTAATAGTAAGCAACTTGATGATGATCTGCTAGCTATTAGTATAGCTAAAAGTGAACTTATGGAGAAACTTAAAGCTGCAAGAGATGCAATAAGAGATAGGGTAAAGCTGAAATATGGTGAAGAAGCATGGAGAATATTTAAAAATTATAGCCAATTTAAAAAAAAGGAAGCAGAAGGCGCTTTAAGCAAAGAATATTACGAACTAAAAGAAACACGTGAGCAGGCAAAAGAATTTGTTAAAATTGCTGAATCAAGCCAACATATTTTTCAAGAAATAACAAGTTTGCATGTGAAAGCGAAAGCAATATTAAAGGAAGTTAAATTTACAGAAACTGATTTTCCTAGTTTAAAAGCAATGACAAATAAAACTGAACCAGCTATTAATTTCTGGACTAATAATATTCTTGCAAAAAATGGTGAAAGTGTTAGAAATTTACCTTAATAACAAAATTATATATTTATAGGTATTAATATGTTTATACATACTGAATCTACACCTAATCCAAATAGTTTAAAATTTATACCTGGCCAAGATATTACTGGTGGTGCCCCAATTAATTTTACTGATAAATCTCAATGTAAAATTTCTCCACTTGCGGAAAAATTATTTGGCATTGCAAATGTTACAGCTGTCTTTTTAGGTTCTGATTTTATTACAATCACTAAAACTGAAAGCACTAATTGGGATTTATTAAAGCCTGAAATATTAGTTACAATAATGGAATATTTGGTTTCAAAAAAACCAATATTAAAAGATCAAGTGCAAGCCAGCAATGAAACCTCAAGCGCTGAAGAAGATGATGATTTAGTAAAGCAAATTAAAGAACTGATTGAAACAAGGGTTCGTCCTGCAGTTGCACAAGATGGTGGAGACATCATATTTAAAGATTTTGTAGATGGAATTGTTAAATTAGAACTTCATGGTTCATGTTCGGGATGTCCTAGCTCTACAGTAACATTAAAAGATGGCATTGAGAACATGCTTAAATATTATATCCCTGAAATAATATCTGTAGAAGCTGTGTGATTAAATCAATAAGGGCATAAAATATACAGTTTAATACCCTTATTGAATAGAAATATAGTTTTTTTATAAACCGACGCAAATGTTAGATATTTCTGATGAAGCATTAATCATTTGAGTAAATTTCTTATTAGCAGCATTTAGGGATTTATTAGATTTATTTGCTATAATTGAAGCTGCACCTAATGCTAATCCTGCTGTAGCAAAAGGTACTAATGTTGTGGTGGCTGCAGCAATAGCAGCACCCACGCCAACTGAAGCAACTAAGGTTTCAGCTGCAATAGCGCCAGCTGTAGCTCCAAGAAGTGCAATTTCGCCTTGGACTATTGTTTTGCAAAATTCACCTAGTATATTGAATATAGTTTGGCCAGTACTTTTGCCACTTTGCACAGAATTATAAAAAGAAACACAAGGTTTTACCGTTGCTGTAGCTAATATTATAGGAGTTGAAGATTTAACAAATGATTTTGCTAATTCTTGAGTTGAAGTAGGTAATAAAGATATTAACTTTTCTGCGCCTTTTTCTAGTTTATTTGATAAAGATTGTATTAATCTAACAAATCCATTCCAGGATTTGTTTAAGCTTAACAATTCCTTAATGGGAGTTGAAAAGCTTGTTAATAATGATAATGTAAAGTGTAATTTAATTTGAGCTAAAGATGATACATTATTAGAGGAGTTTTGATTTTTATCTTCATTTTTACATGCTAAGCTAAAATCTTCCAATTCTCTTAAATAACCGGGGTGCTCAGCTAATCGTTGCTTGACAGTGTTATCAATAACAGCACCATATTTTAAAAGAAGGCGGTGCAGCATTTTTAGCTCGGGTAGACTTTGTTGGTCCATTAGGGCTTACATCATCTTCTTTTTTATAGGTTTCAGCAAGCTTTCCATTAATGTAATGTAAAGGCTTTTTATTTTCCTTATTTTCTATATTAGGATTAGCGCCATTATCTAATAAGATTTTCAATATACTATTAGTTTCATCAGTAACAGTTATACCACGTATAGAAACGCCATACGTAGCCAGAAGAGTGTGGGCTGCAACATGCAAGGCAGTATCCCCTTTTATATCAGGAGCATCTATATCTGCTCTATAAGATAGCAATAAATTAATTATATTATCATTTATATTCGAAGTTGCTATGGTTATAACAGGCATATGAAATGGATGACTAATGTCATCGGGGCTATGTATTAATTTTGTATTAGGGTCTGCGCCTAACATTAACGCAACTTTAGCAGAATAGTATTTATTTTCTTCAACAGCCTGAAGTAAATGCTGATTTAAAAAAGACACTACATCTTTCCCTACGCTTTTAAAATAGTTTTTCATAAATGAGCTTAATTATTAAATGATATCTTATAAAAACTATATTAACTTTTTTATTAATTTTGGTCAATATATTTGTTTAACAAATATTAATTAATTTACTTTTTTAAAGTTTTCGAAATTTTTTCTATTACCGCCATTGCTTTATCTTTTACGTATTTAGGGTCAAGATTTGCATAATCACATACTATTTGAAAATCTTTACTATTAGATGTTAGCCATATTGCAGCCTTTCTCCTAAGTACCTTATATTCTGCTTTAGCATCAGAATTAATTCTTAAATCACAAAAGGCTTGGTTAATTACAGCTCTCCATAAACTGATTTCACCTTTTTCAAGAGGGATTGATTCGTCATAAATACTTTCATTATCAAAATACATTCTGTTTCCCATTATTAAATTATTAATTAATAATACGTAAAATACTTACTTATTTAATAATTGTCAATGGGAAATTTCCCAAGTGCAAAATAATTTATTTTTGGCATAATAGGAAAATGGATAAAGAAATTTTACAGGAAAACTTGAAAAGACTTATGCAAGAAAAAGGCTATAACATGAAAAGCCTTTCTTTAGCAGCAGGATTAAATGAAACAGCAGTACGGGATATACTAAAGTCTAGAGTGGCAAGTCCAACATATGCAACATTAAACAGATTAGCAAAAATATTGAAATGTAGTGTTGAAGATCTAACCTCAAAAAATGATCTTACAAATCTAAAACTTTTTTCAAATGAAGATATTCAAATTGAACTATTTACCGAAGCAGTTATAAAAGTAGATTATTTAATTCAAAAATACAAAATCAATGTTTTATCAGAAGTAAAAGCAAGGGTGTATTTGGCTTGTTACCAATTAATATTACTAAATAAAACAAGCGGAAACATTATAGATTCTGAGCCATTAGTAAAAATACTTAAATTAAATAAAAAATAATATCTAAATTTCTTCTTTCTTCTAATCTTTAACACAAAATCAATAATTTACAGTTACAAACAGAATATGTTTTAAATTGTATTTCTTATATTCAAAATCTAAATGGATTGAAACTTAGAATATTTATCTAGGTGTAATGCATTGATATTTAAGCTTAAATTAAAAATTAATATAAATAAATGCTAGCAATTTTAATATTTTTCATTCTGATAACTATAACTTCTCCTTATATAGGAAAATATATAAGTTATATATATTCTGAAAACCCAAACCCCTTGCAACCCAAAGAAAATAAAATAATAAAATGGTGTTTAAATGATGATTTTAAGGAACAGACTTGGGTTAATTATACTAAATCACTAATTTTTTTCAATATTTTAGGATTTTGTTTTTTATTTTTAATATTAATATTTCAAAACTCATTACCATTGAATTTTCACAATTTACCAAATTTAAGCATTGATCAAGCATTCAATATTTCTGCAAGTTACGTTACTAATACAAATTGGCAATCATTAAATCCTGAGCATAATTTAAGCAATTTCACGCAAATAGTTGGTTTAGGAGTCCAAAATTTTCTAGCGCCTGCGACAAGTATCAGTTTAGCAATTGCCTTAATAAGGGGGATAACTAGAGAAAATAGCAATTATATTGGTAATTTTTATCAAGATATGTTCAGCGCAATAATATATATTTTAATACCTTTGTCCATAATTTCAGGAATGATATTAATCTCACAAGGTGTGCCTCAAAATTTTTCAAATGATATTATCGTAAATACTATTGAAGACGTTCAACAAATATTTCCTCAAGGACCTATTGCATCACAGACTGCAATTTCCTTAATAGGTAATAATGGAGGAGGATTTTTTAATAGTGGTTTTAGCCATCCTTATCAAAATCCAACACCATTTACAAATATGATAGAAATCTTTCTTGTTTTACTTTTGCCAAGTTCTTTTATATTTGCGTATGCAAAATTAATCAATAATAGTAAGCATGGTTGGACTTTATATATAACTTTCAGTGTAATTTTACTGATTTCAACATTTATAATGTATAATTTTGAAAAGCAGATGGTTCCATGGAATGATATAAAGGCTAATTTAATTAATTTTGAAGGAAAAGAACTTAAAAACAAACTTATTGAATCTGTATTATGGACTTCTGTAAATACAGCTACTTCTTCGGGCGCACTTAATTCAGATTTAGATAGTTATACTCCTTTAGCAATTATGATGGCTTTTATAAATTTAATGTTAGGGGGAGTAATTTTTGGGAGTGTAGGTACAGGCATATGTAACATAATTATATATATGGTAATTGCGCTTTTTCTAAGCGGATTAATGATTGGAAAGACACCAGAATTTTTGGGAAAAAAATTAGGAACTAAAGAAATTAGTTTTTCAATGATTATATTATTAGTTTTGCCTGTATTAAGCTTAGTTTTAAGTAGTATTACTATTTTAGTTGTTTCTGACAATCTTTCAATTAATAAAGGCCCTCATTATTTAACCCAAATTATTTATACATTCGTTTCAACCCTTTCAAATAATGGTTCTTCGATGAAAGGATTAGAAACAAATATTGAGTATTTTAATATTATACTGGGATTATGTATGCTTGCAGGACGGTTTATACCAATAATATTAATATTAATGCTAAGCGGGATAATGTTAAAAAAAAGGAGAGTTCAATCATCGATTTGTAATGTACCTGAGCATGGAATACAGTTTGGAGTAATAATAAGTTTAACAATTGCACTAATAGGAGGTCTGACTTTTTTTCCAATACTCTGTGTAGGACCAATATTAGAGCATTTAATCTTAAATAGTAATAATCTTTTCTAATGGAAGGTAGCACCATAGTGAGAGAACGGAATTTTATAAACTCATTTATCAAATTAAACTTAGATTTATTTAAAAAATTATCGCCTGTAAAATTAGTAAGAAATCCTATTATGTTGATTGTTGAACTTATAGCATTTTATATCAGCTATTATTTCATCAATGAATACATCAATGGCAATGACTATAAACTAAGCCTTCAATTAGCTATATGGTTGTGGATTACAATTTTAATTTCCGTAATTGCAGAAAGTATTGCTGAAAAAAGTGCAAAAGCTAAAAGTGATTTTTTTAGTAAAATTAAAACAGAAACTTTTGCAAAAAAGCTTGAAGTCCCTGAGAAAAGTTCAAGTTTCAAAAAAATACATTCCTCGGAACTAAAGATGGGTGATTATATACTCATTGAAGCGGGAGAATTGATAGCTAGAGATGGTGAAATTGTTGAAGGTATAGCAATGATAAACGAATCAGCAATTACGGGGGAATCAGCTGCAGTACTTAGAGAAGCAGGGGGAGATAGATCTGCTGTAACTGCTGGAACAGAAGTATTAACAGATTGGATAATAGTCAAAGTTACAGTTAAAGAAGGTGAATCATTTTTAGATCAAATGATTAGTTTAATTGATGGTTCAAAGAGGCAAAAAACCCCAAATGAGATTTCTCTATCTATTATTTTGATAAGTTTAACCATAGTATTTATTATTGTGACATTTAGCGTAGCAATATTTGCTTCAAAGTTAGGAATTAAAATTCCTATAATATATCTTTTGGCTTTAATAGTTGCACTTATTCCTACTACAATTAGCAGCTTAATGTCAGCTATTGGAATAGCTGGAGCAGCTAAGCTTTTAAAAATAAATGTTATTGTAAAATCAGCTAGGGCTATAGAAGCAGCAGGGGATATAAATACACTTTTACTTGATAAAACAGGGACTATTACTATTGGTAATCGCATAGGTTATGAATTTTATAAATTTTTAAATATAGACGAAAAAGACTTTATAGAAGCAATTTATTTATCTTCAATAGAAGATGAAACACCAGAAGGAAGATCAATAGTAAAATTATTTAAAGAAAAATATAATGTTAATGATATCATTAAGCCTCAGAATTATAATTTTATAAATTTTACTGCCGAAACAAGAATTAGTGGAATAAATTACGGCGATGTTGAAATTCGGAAAGGTGCAGCTGATGCAATAATAAATTATATAGGAAATGTTCGCAAAACAAAATTGATCGAAATTCGAACTAAAGTGGAGTCAATAGCTAAATTAGGAGGGACTCCTTTACTTGTTACAAAAAATAAACAAGTATTAGGTGTTATTTACCTAAAAGATATAATTAAATCAGAAATTAAAGAGCGTTTAAATATTTTAAAGAGTCTGGGTGTAAAAACCATAATGGTTACTGGGGACAATTTTTTTACTGCATCTTCTATTGCGCTTGAGGTAGGTGTAGATGATTTTTTAGCTGAAACTACTCCTGAAAAGAAATTAGAATTTATCAAGAAAGAGCAAGAAGAGGGAAGATTAGTTGCAATGTGCGGGGATGGTTCCAATGATGCTCCGGCACTAGCGCAAGCAGATGTTGCAATTGCAATGAACACAGGTACTCAGGCAGCAAGAGAAGCAAGTAATATAATTGATCTTGATAATGATCCCACAAAGTTACTTGATATAATTAAGATAGGAAAACAAATATTAATTAAAAGAGGAATATTAACTACATTTTCCTTAGCTAATGATATTGCAAAATATTTTGCAATTCTGCCTGCAATTTTTATAAAGGATTTTCCTGAATTTAACACTCTTAATATACTCAACCTTGCTTCTGCAGAAAGCGCAATTTTATCTTCAATAATCTTTAATTCTCTAATAATACCAGCTTTAATACCTTTTGCTTTACGCGATTTCAAATATAATTTTAAATCACCTAAAAAGCTCCTTTTAAAAAACTTAGTGATATATGGAGTAAGTGGTTTAGTTGTGCCCTTTGTAGGAATTAAAATTATTGATAGTATAATAGTAACAATTGGATTAATTTAATGAGTTTCAGGAATAAATATATTACTTTAAAACTTTTTATAATTTTAGTTTCACTAACAGGTGTCATGTATCCTCTATTAATGAGCTTAATAGGACAAAGCTTATTCAATTACCAAGCTAATGGAAGTTTATACCAGAATAAAGATAGTATAATAGGTTCATATTTAATTGGACAGAATTTTAAAAGTGATAAATATTTCCATCCACGTCCTTCTTATGCAGGGAATGGCTATGAAGCAAATAATAGTTCCTCTTCTTCATTTGCTTTGACAAATAAAAAATTTAAGGAAATAGTTAAAACTAAATATAATAAATTAATCAAAAATGGAAAATATTTAGATATTGCTTCAGATGAAGTTTTTGCGTCTGCAAGTGGTCTTGATCCATATATATCATTAAATAATGCATATAATCAACTCGATAGAATTGCTAAAATTAGAGGCATAAGACATTCCAAACTGCAAGAAATAATTAACAATCATAAAGAAGTAACATTTTTTGGGATTATAGGTAATCCTAGAATTAATGTTTTGGTTTTAAATATCTATCTAGATAATTATATAAGTTTTAAAGACAAGAACAAAAGTGAGCAATGATTCAATACAAATTCAGCGAGGAAAATTAAAAATTTTTTTGGGATTTGCTCCTGGTGTTGGTAAAACTTATTCTATGTTAAAAGCTGCAAAATCAAGAAAAGAAGAAAATATTGATGTTATAATAGGTTTGGTTGAAACCCATGAGAGAAATGAAACTAAGGCCTTATTAAATGGTTTTGAAATTCTTGATTTGAAATCAATCCTATATAAAGAATTGATTTTTTGGGAATTAGATCTTGAAAAGATAATTGAAAGAAAGCCTCAAATTGTTATTATTGATGAATTAGCACATTCAAATGTTAAAGGCAGTAAACATACTAAAAGATATTTGGATATTGAGGAGATTCTAGCTGCTGGAATAGATGTTTATACTTGTTTAAATATCCAACATTTAGAAAGTTTGAATAATTTGGTAAGTGAAATACTTCAAATACATATTCATGAAACAGTACCAGATTATATTATAAAAAATTCGGATGAAATAGAGCTAATTGATTTACCTCCTAATGAATTACGTAAAAGGCTTAAAGAAGGGAAAATTTACAAGAAGGAAAAAATTGAACAAGCATTAGATAATTTTTTTTCAATTGAAAAACTTATTGCCCTGAGAGAAATAGCGCTAAGTTATACTGCGCAAAGTGTAAATGCACAAATGTTAAGTCATAAACATAGTCAACAAGCTAAAAATTTTCACCCTACAAGAGAAAGATTAATGGTATGCATTGATAATAGTGATAAAGCATTTAAGCTTATACGAGAATGTTGTAGGGCTGCAAATTTTAATAAAATCTCTTGGCTAACTCTTCATATCGATGTTACAGACACATTTCCTATACTGAACAATATTAATAAAGCTATGCAACTTACAGAAGATTTAGGAGGTAAAGCTGTAATTATTAAAGGTCAAAATGTTATTGATGATATAATTGCTACTGCAGCTAAGGAAAATATTACTAGGATTATTGTAGGTAAAAAGTATTTTAGATGGTGGGATGTTACACCATCTATTGCAGATCAATTAATTACTAAAAGTGAAGTTTTCGAAATCTCTATTGTGCCTATACAAACGCAAAATATAAACGCTAAAAAAATAAACTATTCTCTAAAAAATTCAAATTTGCTAAAGTTTTTAAAAGCAATTTTTTTCTTCATATTGTTTTCTTATGGTATCTATAGTATTGCTCAAAATGTTGCAGCAGAAAAGCTATATTATAAAGAATTTAGTTTTGAAAATGGGAATAGATATTTAGTAGTATACCTAGGAATAATTTGGGGAATATTTAGTTTGATTAAAAAATGCAAGACAAATTTAAGTTTAATCAATCAAACAAGGAATTTTTTAAATAACCTACATGAGTTTATTGCAAAGCTAATGGATATTAATAATATAAAAGAAATAATTTTGCCATTAGAAGAATATATTTCTAAATTGGGTTATAATAATATTAGTATAATGCTTGTAGAAAATGGAAAGCTTATAAATTATGTAAAAAATAATCATGATAACATTGATTATAAGCTTGCCGAGTGGTCATGGTTACATAATAAGCCCTCAGGTGCTACAACCTCGACATTTCCTGATTCCAAATGGTTTACTATCCCTATATGTAACAAAAAAGATAATTTTGGCATATTGGCTTTATACGTTGAAGATAACAAAGAACTTACCTTTCAACGTAAGAAGCTTTTGCAAATCATATGCAACTTAACTGCTATAACTATTCAAAATCCTAAATAACCATATATAGTTATATAAGTTAAAGTACTAATGTCGTTGCTTGTCGCCCAGCTGCTATTCCGTAGAGCGGCCTTCTTGTGCCTAGTATTACATTCAACTTAGTTCACTATAAATTAAAATTATTCTAAATATAGATGTTAGTTGTAATACCCAAATTTTCTACTGGATTAATAGGGCAGAAATCCAGCTCTTCATAAAATTTATCTCCAGCATATTCATCTTTTAAAAAACTATATATATTATTAAACCAATGATTCTTTGCTATTGAAATTATATTATTTGCCGGCAACAAATTAATGATTTTACTAAAATAACCATTTGACGCAGTGACCTGTATGGGTATTGTTTTTACCAGTTGTTCATTAGTAGAGTTTAGAATATTTTGTGGAATATTATAAATCACAATATTATCGAAATTATGATCATCTACAGCAAAATTCTTTGCAACTATGTCATAACTTCCTAAACTTTCAAAAACTATTGTATGAAAATCATATTTAGCTGCATATTCTACCGCGGTTAACTCCGAAATTACTGCGCCTAAGGAATGACCTGTTAAATATATTTTATAATCATCAATGCGGTCTATTTTTTCTAAAACATCGCTTGTAAAAATTTTTGCACCGTAGCTATATTGATAAGGTACTT
>JBKBYG010000002.1:0-92835 GCA_046313435.1 Alphaproteobacteria bacterium | reverse complement strand
TTATAAGAAATTGCTAATAGATAATAACTTTTAGCTAGCAAATCATTGTTTCCAACTTTAAATTTTATTATAAAATGCTTCGCCTTATATGCATTTTCTTTAGCATGGGTATATTCGCCTAAATAAAAGTAGCTTTCTGCAATTCTTATATGTATTTTTATTCTATCTTCAACATCAATCTCTTTATCTATCAATACTTCTTTTCCATTGGTAATAATTTGTTTCCAATTTTCAGTACGTTTCAATTCTCTGTAACTTCCAAAAAAACGATTTTCTATCATTGACTTTCTTTTAGGTCTAATGTTTTTTATTGGTAAATTTTTTATCTTAAATATTTTCATATTAGTTTTTTTATTTATTGATTCTTATATATCTATTAGTTAATTTGTAATTTATATTAAGCCTCTATAACAAAATAATACGCCTTTATTTAAAAGACGTATTATGAAATTCTGTAAATTGTAATCAAATTATACTTATTTAATGCATTATAAGCATTTCTTTGTCAATTTTATGCGCATTATCTATGTTTTGATAATCAACTACATGCGTATGAAGATAATCAGCATTAAATTCTTTTAATATTTCTAAGGCTTGTTTTTCAGTTTCTTTACTAGCAATTTTTACCCATGTAATAATACCCCCATGAGCTAATTGATTTTCTATATATTCTACATGATGTTGTCCAATTAATTTTCCAAGAATCATTCCGAGCGTTGCAAAAGTTCCACCAATTACAGCCGCTGTTGTAAATACTGCACTTAATGGCCCACCAACAGCAATAACACTCCCAGCTGCAGCAAGACTACTAACATAAGCTAATCCTCCGATAAGCCCACCTTGTGCAGCACCAATATTTTCATTCGCAATATAACTTACTCTTGGCGCATCTGGATTATCCATTATATCTTCAACATTACTCACATTGCCTAACTTTTCTTTAACTTTATTCTCATCTGCTAGCATGCTTATTTCAGCAGGATTAAACCCGTTTTCAGTTAATTTATCAATTGCATTTTCCATATCTGAAACGGAATGAAAAACAGCAACCACTTCATGAACTTTATCATCTTCTATGTTGAAATCTGCGTTTAACATTGTTGCCATAAAATTCTCCTTAATATAATAAATTATTTCCTAATTTAACTTTAAAACTAAACTAATAAAATTCCTATATTAAAAAGACCAAATATTATAAAAATTTTATAATGAAGGAACTTGAAAATTAAGACAAAAGTAACTACATCAGCTTGGTAAATGAAAGAAATTAATAAAAAAGGTATATAAATAAATGAAAGAAACAAGAAAGTTTGATGCAGAAATAGGTAAAGTTCTGCACTTAATGATCCATTCTCTTTATACAAACAAAGATATATTCTTGCGTGAACTTATATCTAATGCTTCTGACGCGTGTGACAAACTACGTTATTTATCTATAACAGAGCCTCAATTACTTGAGAATGATAGTGATTTAAAAATTAAAATTTTAATTGATAAAGACAAACGCAATCTAATAATAAGCGATAACGGAATTGGGATGAGCAAGGATGAGCTGATCGAGAATCTTGGAACAATTGCCCGTTCTGGCACACAAAACTTTCTCGCAAATCTTACAGGCGATTCAAAATCCGACACTCAACTTATTGGACAATTCGGAGTAGGATTCTATTCCGCTTTTATGGTTGCAAATGAGATTACAGTTATAAGCAAAAAAGCAGGGGAACCACAAGCTCATCTATGGAATTCTTCAGGTGAAGGTGAATTTACAATTAGCGACTATAATGAAGAATTTTCACGTGGCACTAGGATCATTTTAGCTTTAAAAGAAAATGAAGATCAATATTTAGAAAAATTCCGTATAAATCATATAATTACAACATACTCCGATCATATTAGCGTTCCAATACTTGTTGGAGAAAAAGAAGAGGATCTAACCAAAGTCAATACTTCATCCGCTTTATGGATGCGCTCTAAATCAGAAATTAAGGATGAAGACTATAAAGAGTTTTACCATCATGTGGCCCATCAACCTGATGAACCATGGATGATTTTACATAATAAAAATGAAGGCTCAATAGAATATACAAACTTATTATTTATACCTTCAATTAAACCTTTCGATTTATTTCATCCTGATCGTAAAAGAAAAATCAAATTATACGTAAAGAAAGTGTTTATTACTGATGAAGGAATTGATTTAGTACCATCATACTTAAGATTTATGCGTGGTATAGTTGATTCAGAAGATCTCCCATTAAATATTAGTAGGGAAACTTTACAACATAATCATGTTATCGATAAAATTAGAAAATCTATTACCAATAAAGTACTTTCTGAACTTAATAAAAAGAAAGAAAACGAGGCGGAATCCTATTTGGAATTTTGGAATAACTTTGGAGCCGTCTTAAAAGAAGGACTTTGTGAAAGTTTTGAAAACAGAGAAAATCTTCTTAAAGTTTGCTTATTTAGAAGTGCTACTAGCGGCAAATTAATAAGTCTTGATGATTATATATCTAATATGCAAGAAGGACAAAATGATATATATTATTTAAGCGGTGACGATGCGGATAAGCTCTTGTCAAGCCCACAAATTGAAGGATTTTTAAAACGCAATATCGATGTATTATTATTTACTGATACTGTGGATGATTTTTGGGTGAATGTTGAGCATTCTTATAAGGAAAAAGAGTTAAAATCGATAACACGCTCAGGTATTGATCTTGATAACCTTCCTTTAAAGGATGAGGAAAATAAAGAAGAACAAAAAACCTCCATTGAAAACACGGACAAGCTAATTGAATTTGTAAAAACTACGCTTGGTGATAATATTAAGGAAGCTAAGATTTCTCATAAATTAGTTAGTAGCCCTGTATGTTTAACAGTAGCTGAAGGCGCAATGGATATTCGTATGGAAAGATTTTTGGTAGAGCAAAAGCAACTTAAATCAACATCTGCTAAGATTTTAGAGATTAATCCAAATCATCCTATTATCACTAAACTTGCTAAAGATTTAGATGCAGGTAATAACGCTGATTTAAATAGTGATCTTATAAAGCTTCTTTATGATCAAGCTTGCATAGTTGAAGGCGAACCAGTAGTAAATGTTGGCGAGTTCTCAAAAAGAATGAATGATATTTTAGCTAAAATTATTTAATTATAATAAATGCCGGAGCGTGATTGACTCCGGCATGTTACTCTATATTGCGACTTGAGCTTGGTTTCTGTTTTTATAGCTTTCTATAGTTTTTTCGCTATAATAACCAACAACTTTTTTAGCTTTATTTCCAGCTTTTTCTGCTAAATACATACTACCACATGCTGCTACAAATGATGCCCCAGTTACTATTGCACCTGCTCCTATTGTTGCTCCTCCAACTACTGTAACTGCTGCTACAGTTGCTGCTGCAATTTCACCTTGTACTATTGTAGTTGCAAAGCTTTTTAGGGCATTTAAAGAACTTTCATATATAGTTTTATTTTCCTGCCTGCTTATTACAAAATTAGATACCGCTTTTATTGCTGCTACCCCTACTACTAGTGGCGCTGATGATTTAACGATATCTTTTGCTAATTTTTGGGTAGTAGAAGCAATTGGTAGCTTATCTATTATTAACTCTGCAACAGATTCAATTCTAGTTGTAATTGGACTTACGAATTTCGCAAAACCTTTCCATACATTGTTTGATAAAATAGGCTCTTTTATTCTGCTTGCAAATGTTACTATTAACCCTATAAGATCATGAACCTTGTTATTAATTATTTCTTCAAGAGTTTCTTTCTTCTTTACAATTCCTTCATCTATTAATTTTTGCCTTTCTTTTAGATCTACTATTTTTCTGATATCTACTTCACTAAACAAAGAGTCAGGTTTTACTTCGTAAGCAAGTATTTGCGTAAACACGTCAATAGGAAGTTTAACAGGCACGGTTTTTTCTAAATCAATCATACGCTCATATAACTTTGTAGCTTTCATCGAATATAATTCTTCTAAAGTTCCTTCAGGAAATCTCCTTTTTATTGAATCTTTATCTCTTTGGCTAATTTTTATTCCATATAATACAAGTATTTTTAAAGTTAAAAATGCGGGATTTTGTATTACATAGTCGTAAATATCTCCCGCTCGCTTACGTTGTATAGCACTATGAATGGCTGTTGCGCCTTCATTATCTTGAGCTTCTATATTTGCTCCTTTTTCTAAAAGCAATTTTACAGTTTCTACTTTCCAATCTCGAGCAGCCAAGTGTAGAGGTGTCCTTCCATTTATATCTTTAGCTTCAATATTTGCACCTTCACTAAGAAGTAACTTTAAAACTTCAACTCTCGCAAACATTGCAGCATGCTGTAAAGCTGTCTGTCCATTCCTATCTCGAGCTTCAATATGATTTCTGATATTCACATCTCTCTTTACTAATTCTTCTAAAATTTCCATATTTCCTAGTGACGCAGCAAGATGTAACGCTGTTTCCCCATAATTATTTACAGTTCCACTACCCGCTCCTTTATCTAAAAGAATTTTTAAAGCTTTAAGCTTACGGCCTTTTATAGCAACCTCTAATACAGTATCACCATAACTGTAAAGGCCTGAACCATAAATTCTGTATATAGCTCCAATGTTAGCTCCTGATTTTAAAGCTTTATTAATTCCTTCAGGATTATCATTTATAATAGCTTCAAATAAATTATTATTTTTTTCGTTTTGGGTCATACTATATTACATTTAAAATTAAGATATTTTAATTAATATAACAAAAATTTAAATATAAGTCAAGGTTTGTTAATATGAATTAATTATATTGATAATGATTTTGTATAAATATAGTTTTAAAATTTACAGATGACTTTTTTATAGTTAAGAGAAGATACAATATCTTATTTTTGAATAGTTTCTAGGAAAGCTTTAACTTCTTCATTGAGTGTTATTGAGAGTTTTGCGAGATCAGTGCAATTAGTAAGGATTTCCCCAGCAGAAGCATTGCTTTCCTTTATCACCGCTTTTACAGCTTCAGAATTCACAGACACTTCATAAACCGTTGTGGCTGCAGTATTAATATTTTTAGCTATATCTTGAGTAGCTTTTCCTTGTTCATTAACAGTTGAAGAAATAATGCTTGATATGTGATCAATTTTACTGATAGTTTCATTTATGCTTCTAATAGATTGTACTGCATTATTAGTTTTATCTTCAATAGAACTAATTTGAGTTGAAATTTCTTCAGTTGCTTTTGCTGTTTGATTTGCCAAATTTTTTACTTCTGATGCAACAACTGCAAACCCCTTACCAGCATCACCTGCCCTTGCTGCTGCAATCGTAGCATTAAGCGATAATAAATTACTTTGTTCCGCAATAACATTTATCAAATCAACTATACTACTAATTTTACTATAAATATTTTAATGAAAAAAATTAACAAAAAGTTTAACCGGCAAGTTAAAAAGGCCTAATTGAATTAGGCCCTATTAATTACTGATTACATAGTAATTTTAGTTTGGCCACCCATGTAATTTACTAAAACCTTAGGTATAGTAACGGAGCCATCAGCATTCTGGTAATTCTCTAATATTGCTACTATTGTTCTACCTATAGCTAAACCTGATCCGTTAATTGTATTTACAAGTATTGATTCTTTACTTCCCTTAGTACGGTATCTTGCTTTCATACGACGCGCTTGAAAATCTCCAAAATTGGAGCAGCTTGAAATTTCACGATATTTATCTTGGCCAGGCAACCAAACTTCTAAATCATATGTTTTTCTTGCCGAAAAACCCATGTCTTCTGTGGATAATAACATTACTCTATAGGGTAATTCTAACCTTTGTAATATTGATTCTGCAGCTTTTGTTAAATCTTCATGCTGCTTCTCAGAGTCTTCAGGCTTACAAATTGTTACCAGCTCAATTTTGCTAAATTGATGTTGCCTAATCATTCCTCTTGTATCACGTCCTGCACTACCAGCTTCAGCACGGAAACATAAGCTATAGGCAGTATATTTAATTGGAAGCTCTTCTTCATTAAGTATAGTATTTGCTACTAAATTAGTTAAAGGAACTTCTGCAGTCGGAATAAGTCTGTGACTTCCAGTTGAAAATGAATCTTCTGCAAATTTTGGTAATTGTCCAACATTAAACATCGCAGGATCTTTGACTAAATGCGGGGGAGATACTTCAGTATATCCATATTCATTTATATGAATATCTAACATAAAATTAGCAAGTGCACGTTCTAATTTAGCTAAATCCTTTTTCAAAAATACAAATCGTGATCCTGAAATTTTTGCTGCAGATTCGAAATCCATCATTTTCAAATTTTCACCAATCTCAAAATGTTGTTTAGGTGTAAAATTAAATTGAGGAATTTTACCCCATTTTCTCACTTCTTTATTGAATTTTTCACTGCCAATCGGAACATCTAAAGCTGGTAGGTTAGGAACATTAGCTACGTACTTATTTAGTTTGTCTTCTTTTTCAAGCTTATGCTCAAGTTGAGAAATTTTATCGTTAATATCACGTGCATCCTGTAAAGACTGTTTATACTCATAGGAAGACTTATCTTTAATATTTGAAATATTTGCAGCTTTATCATTCCTAGCTTTCTGTAATTGCTGAATAACGGTAACCAGCTGTCGTCTCTCTTCATCAAGGTCAATTATTTTTTCAGCTTTTGCATCACTATTTCTTGTTGCTATTAATTTATTAAATTCTTCTTTGTTTTCCCTGATCCATTTAATATCATGCATGACTATTAACCCTTTGTTTTTCAATAATTTTGCCAATAATAATTGCTATTTCGTATAACAGAATCATCGGAATTGCAAGGCTAATTTGACTTAATGCATCAGGTGGAGTAATAATAGCTGCAATTATAAATATAAATACAATAGCAAATCTACGCCCGCTTATTAATGCTGAGACCTTAATAAACTTTAATTGCACAAGTAAAATCAATATTACTGGAAGTTGAAAAGCCATACCAAAAGCTATAATCAAATGCATTACAAGAGATAAATATTCACTAATTTTTGCTTCAAGCTGTATAGGAATAGACCCTTCATTTGCATTAGTTTCAAAGCTTAAAAAAAATTTCCAAGCTAAAGGAAAAATAAAGTAATATACAAAAAATGCTCCTAGTGCAAATAATACAGGAGCTGCAATTAAATAGGGTATTAATGCTTTTTTCTCGTTTTTATAAAGACCTGGCGCCAGAAAAATATAAATTTGACTCGCACAAAATGGCAATGAAGCAAAAAAACTTGTAAAAAATGCTAATTTTAAATAAGTAAAAAATGCCTCTGTAAGATTTGTATATATCATCTTCTTATGCGTTGAACCTATTATATCTACAAGAGGCCGCATTAAAATTTGATAAATTTCTTTGGAAAAAAAATAAGAAACAATAAAACTGATGAATAAAAAAATTGTAGAATAAATTAAACGCTTTTTTAGTTCGGTTAAATGAGTAATTAATGGTAATTTTGTATCTTCAAATTTTTCCATGTAAGAATTCCATTGCAATATAGTATTTAACTGATTGTAATTATATTACAAAATTTTATATTGCAACTGATTATATTGTTATTTTCTCTTATTTTAAAGCCAGAAGAAATTTAACTCTTTCTTGCTCGTGCATTATTTATCTTTTCTTTAAATCCTTCAACAGGTAAACTACCTGGAATAAGTTCTCCATTAATTATAAATGCAGGAGTGCCTTGAATATTCAATTCTCTAGCCAAATTTCTGTTTTTTTCAAGTTCTTCATTTATAAAAGAATCTGATTTCGCAGCCTCCCATTTTTCTTTATCGATGTTCAAATCTTCAATCAATTTACTAATTGATTCATTACTAATATTTTGAACTGCCATAAGCTTATTATGAAATTCACTATATTTTTTTGGCTCTAGTTTATATACTGCTAAAGCTGCCTTTGCTGCTTCTCTAGATGTTTCTCCTAAAATAGGAAGTTCTTTATAAATCATTTTTATTTTTTTATCATTGAATAAGATTTGACTTAAAGCGTTACTTGCTTTTTTACAATGCCCACATTTGTAATCAAAAAACCCAACAATTGTGACATCTGCATCAATATTTCCACTAGAGGGAGATTGTGCATCTTCTAATTCTTGCTTCTTATTTATAATAGACGATTTGGATTTTTCTTCCATGTCCTGTTGTTGCTTAATCTGGTAATTTTCAAGTGAGGATATTATTAACTCAGGAGAATTTTTTATTACATCTTTTACTATTTGTTCTATCTCATTTACATTAGATGCATCTTGTTGTGAAACATTTGTTTTTAAAACTATATGATTACGAAATATGAAGGCTAAGCTGCCTAAAACTACTATTAAAAATAATATAAATGGAAAGGAAGAAGATTTATTATATCTAGCCATATTTATCTCGTTACTGTTAATTAAAATGTAAAGTCTAATCCTGTCATATATATCATTTAATTTATTTTTGTAAAATGGAAGTTTCTAATATATCATTTAATTTAAACAAATATTTACTATCTTTTGGAAAAAATTCTTTGGCTTTTTCAGCAAAATATTTGGCCTGATTTGTTTCGCCTTTAATTAAAGCTTCCTCAGCAAGATAAAAATTAGCCATTCCAAAATCATTTAATTTTCCATAAACAATTGCTAATTGTCTGTAAATCAAGTTATTTTCTTGATCCTCTTCTTTACAAGATTCCAAAAGATTTTTAGCTTTTTCTAAAAAATTTTTATCGGAGTTTTTCTCATGTAAAGTAGTATAACTTATTGCAAGACCCAACTTAATTAAAGAATTACTGTTAAGACTAATGGCTTTATTATAATAATTTATAGAATCTTCAATATAGCCAAATTCATAGGCAATTTGTGCTTTTAATTCATACAAGTAACTATTATCCTTTTCATTGTCGATAATTCTATCAATTATTTTAAAAGCTTCTTTAGTTTCTCCTAGTCGATATTTTGCAATTGCTTGAGCGTATGAAGAATTAATATCATTTAATTTGTAAAGCTTTAAAATTGTTTCTGGTTTTAAGGTAAAGCTTTTAAGCTTAATAATAACACGGTCAAAATTTTTTCTTAATGTAGTATCTATGGTAGTTTCATTAGAAGGAAATTTTTGGCTATATTCTTTAGCAGATTTAACTCTCTGATTGCTTAATGGATGAGTAACTAAATATGGATTAATATGGTTTGCTATTGCTTTTTCTTTTTCTGCAAAATATTCAAATGATTTTAAAAGCCCGATTGAAGACCCATACGAATTATGTAAGAATTTCATTGCAGCTTGATCAGCGGCAGTTTCAAATTCACGTGAATATTTTAAAACTCCTCTTTCAGCAATATGCGCTCCTCCAACAATCATGCTAAGCCCTAAATCAGCATTTCCTGCAACCATTGCTCCCATTCCTAGTAAAGCACTGCTAAGCATAAATTTATTATGCATGTCCCTTATTTGGTGAGTGCGAGCGATATGGCCTTCACTAATATGGCCCATTTCATGAGCAATAACTCCTGCTACCATATCTGGATCTGCAAGCTCCGTTAGTAATCCGGAATTAATAAATATATTTGCTCCGCCAGCAACAAAGGCATTAACTTTATTATCATTCACTATATACAGTTTTATTGCATCTTTATCTAAATTTGCCGCTAAAGCAATAGGCTCAATTATTTGCTTTAATACATATTCTATTTCTGAATCACGAATAATATTAACAGCTAAACTTGTTTTACATATTAAAACACTTATAAAGAATAAAGCAAATTTTATGATTTTCATCAAAGCCTTTAAAATTAGTTTTGACCTCCAGGCTTTTCACTAAAATATTCTTCATACTTATCAGTTTTCTCTTTATACTCATCTGCCTCAGCTAAAGGATCCTTTTTTACTGTTATATTAGGCCATTTGTTCGAATATTCCCTGTTAATTTCCATCCACGTAAGCAAGCTTTCTTCCTCAGGTTTAATCGCTTCAATTGGACACTCTGGCTCACAAACTCCACAATCTATGCATTCATCAGGATTTATTACAAGCATGTTTTCTCCTTCATAAAAGCAATCCACTGGGCACACTTCTACGCAATCTGTGTATTTGCATTTTATACAAGCTTCAGTAACTACATATGTCATTATCTATACCTTTCTACAATTTATTTATATTAAATTAAAACGCTGAATTTTCTTATCGTATAACTTAATTTTAACTTTAACTATTAAAATAGTAAAGAAATAAAATAACGAGCCTATAGCCATAAGCAATAAAGGTTTTAACATAGATGAATGAATAGCTGGGCCACCTACTCTAATTATACTAGCTGGTTGATGAAGACTATTCCAAAAATCTACAGAAAACTTTACTATTGGTATATTTATAAATCCAACTATTGATAATATAGAAGGCGCGTTAGAATTTATGTCTACTTCTTTCATAGCATTAGAGAGCGAGATATATCCTATATAGAAAAAAAATAATATTAGCATAGAAGTAAGTCTTGCATCCCATACCCACCACGTTCCCCAAATTGGCTTTCCCCAAAGAGAACCAGTGATTAAAGTGATTAAAGCAAAACCCGCACCAATTGGAGCAGAAGAGATAGCTAGAATGTTTACAAGTGGATTTTTCCATATTAAATAAGCACAACTCATCATAGCCATAAAACTATATATTATTAATGACATCCATGCCGATGGTACGTGTATATACATTATTCTCACAATCTCACCTTGCTGATAATCCGGAGGCGAATTAAACAACGCAAAATATAAACCTGTAAGTAAAGTTGATATTGCTATTACTACAAAAAAAGGTAGAACAAGATTTATAAAATTATTGAATTTGTAAGGTTGAAAATATTTGTGCATATTAAATTTTATATTATAATTTAAAAAAATTTATTCCAAAGTTATTACTGATAGAATTTCACCTTGCAATTTTGATTCTTTAAATTTTGCACGTCTATAACTAAAGAAATTTTCATCATTTAAACTATCTATTTCACAATCTTCAATATAATTTACATTTGAGTTATTTAATTGTAATTTGACATAAGCTGGTAAATCAAACATATAATGTCTATCTTTCATTGAAAGAATAAAAAATTGATCATTTTCAGCAGTTTGCTCTAGAAATTGCGTATAAAAACTTTGATCCACTTCATATGATTCTTGCCTAATACATGGTCCAATTGATGCTAATATATTTTCTTCTTTCGCACCTAGTTTTAACATCTCACTGATAGTATTCTGGATAATACCAGAAAAAGCGCCCCTCCAGCCTGCATGGGCTGCACTAATTACTTTATTTAAAGGATCATAAAATAAAATAGGTACACAATCTGCAGTTCTTATTCCTAATACAATTTTTGGAACATTTGTAACAATTGCATCGTAATTTAATTTATCCTCTGTCAAAGGTTTATCTATAACTAAAACATTATTACTATGAATTTGATTCAAAATAATGAGATCATTTGAATGTCGTGATATTTCAGACATAGCTAAGCTTTTATTATTTAAAATTTCTTGCTCATTATCCTCAGGATATCTTAAAAAATATTTACTGGTCGAACCTAAAAGATTTTTTGTAAAAAAAGCATGTTTAATAGTAGTATTTTTTTTTAACTGCTGTGATTCTATATATTTAATATTCTGCATAATCTTTTTTTCTTGCGCGCTTAAATGTTTGAATAGCCCTTTCTCTTGCTAATTTTTGATCTATTATAGGGGCTGGATATTTTATATTTCTATCATATTTTTTTGGTTCAAAAATATATTTTGTAGGAATATTTTTTAATTCTGGTACAAATTTTCTTATAAATTCTCCATCAGTATCATATTCTTTCGCTTGATTAGTAGCATTAAAAATACGGAAGTATGGCTGTGCATCTGTACCAGTGGAAGAACACCATTGCCAACCACCAACATTTGGCGCCATATCATAATCCATAAGATATTGTGCAAAAAATTCTTCTCCTATTCGCCAATCAATTAATAATTGCTTACACATGAAACTTGCTGTAATCATTCTAAGTCTATTATGCATCCAACCTGTTGTAATAAGTTGTCTCATCCCAGCATCAATTAATGGGAAACCAGTCATCCCTTTTTTCCAAGCCTCTAAACTATCTGTATTATGAAGCCACTCGATTTTGTTTCTATATTGCTCAACCAATTCCGTTTTGCTTGAAAAAGGAAAATTATATAATATCATTATATAGAAATCGCGCCATATTAATTCATTTATCCAATCGTCCGCTCCAGGCCTTCCTTCAACTGCTCTATAACACTCTCTTATTGAAATCAACCCAAATCTTATGTAAGCAGACAATCTACTTGTACCGTCTTTGGCCATAAAATTTCTATCTGTTTTATAAGATGCTAATTTTTTATTTGCAAAAAAATTTAAACGTTTTTGAGCGCCATCAATTTTCCAATAACTTGGCAAAACATTATAATTATAGCCAATCTCTTTAAGTATATCCGAAGAATGTTTGGATTTAATTATTTTTAGTCCAGCTGCTTCCAGTATGTTTTTTGCAATTTCAATATTACAAAATTTAATTTTTTCTAAATTAACTATGCGTTCAGAAAAATCTAATTGATTAATTGTATTTTTCCACATTTTTTTATAAGCAGTATAGACTCTATATGGTGAATTATCAGATTTTTTTACTGATTCAACAGGCAACAATGCATGATCTTCTTCTAAAATAAATTCAATATCATTATCTTCTAAAATTTTTTTTACTTTATTATCTCTTTCTATTGTTTCAGGTTCATAATCTTTAGCTGCAAACAAGGCTTTTGCTTTAAGAGCCAATACTACCTTTGGAATAACTTCACTTGCCTTACCATATAAAATTAAAATACTCCCAAAAAATGGCTCTAATTCTTGATTTATCAGCATAAGACTATCGGAAATAAAGCTTAAACGAAAATCATCCTTATTTTTAAACCGTGTTAAAATTTCTTCATCAAAAATAAATAGTGGTAATATTCTTCCTCCTTTGTTTATCGCAGAAGCAAAAGAGGTATGATCATGTACTCTTAAATCGCGTCTAAGCCAAACAATTGAATCGCATATATTACTATCCTTCATAAATCTTCTTCTTGTAGATCCTCATCAGTAATAAGTAAGCCTAGCTTTTTTGCTATTTTAAGATATGCTGCTTCAACCCCGCCCATGTCATTTCTGAACCTATCTTTGTCAAGTTTTTCATTAGTATTAATATCCCATAATCTGCAACAATCTGGGCTTATTTCATCAACCAAAATTAAATGTTCAATTTCATTTGTCACTGTCCGACCAAATTCAAGCTTAAAATCAATTAATCTTACTCCTATCCCCAAAAACAACCCTAAAAGGAAATCATTGATTCTTAAAGTAAAAGCTTTAATATCCTCAAGCTCAAATTGGTTTGCCCAGCCAAAACTTGTTATATGGTCGTCATTTACAAGAGGATCACTCAATTGCTCACTTTTAAGATAAAATTCTATTATAGCTCTAGGTAATACCATGCCTTCTTCTAATGAAAGTCTTTTTGTCATTTTTCCAGCAGAAATATTTCTAACAATGACTTTAATTGGGATTACATCAACTTTTCTTACTAACTGCTCTCTCATATTTAATGATTTAATAAAATGAGTTGGGATTCCAATTCCGCCAAGCTTAACCATTAAGAATTCAGAAATTCTATTATTAATCACGCCCTTACCAGTAATAATACCTTTTTTCTGCCTTTGATTAGCAATAGCATCATCTTTAAAGTGCAATACTAATGTACTTGGGTCTGCACCTTCAAATAGTATTTTTTGAGTCCCTTCATATAATTTTTTTCTTTTTGAAGAATTGGTCATTAAGCTTTCCTATGCAATTAAGTTTTTGATAACCTTATTAATATAATATATAATGCAAAATAAAGATTATTTTCTTTTTAGTAAACATATAAATACAGGAGATTTGCCTTGGATAAGATGAACGAACGCGAAAAAGCATTTGAAAACAAGTATATTCATGATGAAGAGATTAAATTTAAAATTTATGCAAGAACAAGTAAACATTTAGGTTTATGGGCTGCAAAAAAAATGAATATTGTTGAAAATGAAGCAACAGAGTATGCAAAAAATTTAGTTGATTGGAGTATTGATCAACATTACGATCAAGATAAACTTGTAGAAAAATTAATTGCTGACTTTAATAGCAAAAATATAGTAGTTGAAGAAACTGAAATTTCTGAAGAATATAACAAATTATACGAAGTTTCACGTCAGCATATTGCAAATAATTAGAGACAATAGAGAAAAGTTATTATACTGATAAGCTTATATAATAACTTTTACAAAATTAGCTTCTACTATAAGATTCTTGTGATTTTTCCCTAAAATAACTAGTGTAACTATCTACCTCTATTAATCCAGTAATAAATTTAGGACTTTTTATTACATTAGGATGCTTTTCATCATGCAAGTCTTCCCTAAGTATTTTTTCTAAAAATTTAGGTGGCTTAGAATTTTTTATTAGATTCGTTATTTTGTTTTTCACAAATATTACCTTTAAAATTATTATTAATATAACTGTTTTAAATAAGCATTATAATTCAATGCTTATTTAAACTAATTACAAAATTATTCTTTCCTAAAAACATAATTTATTTACTTGATCAGCAATCAACTGCAAATATGTAGTACAATTAGCATCACTTGAAGAACTACAGTAATTTGAAGGAGTTAATGCTTTTGTAGCCAAATTACAAATATTGCTTGAATAAGGAACTATTCCACTAATTGATGTTGGAGAAACAAACGCTCTTGCAGAATTGATAAGTTGATCTTTTGTTTTATATCTTACTATATCATCAAAATAATTATTACCTACTGTATAATTAGGTGCCTTTTGCACAAACACTCCTAAGGTAACCTGATCAACTCCGGCTGCGGTCATTTGCCCATTATTAATTTCATCAGCACTTAAATTTACCTTTGCATTAATTCTACTAGTTCCACCATTACGTGGATATGCACCATGGCCATTTTTACCATGACTTATAAGTACATAAGGAACGCCATTAGCAGGTGAAATTACAGCACCTGATGCATCTTTAATTGCAAAACCATAATAGCTTGTATAATTTCCACAATTTGTAGGATTACTGAAATTATCTGTAGCAAAATAGTTAGAATTCGTAACAGAAGGTGTATTACTACCTATTATATTTTGTATATTACTTATAGTGCAATCTTCAACAACACCATATGTTATCCTCCTACCCCAAGCGTCAAAAGCTAATTCATCAGGTATCTGAAGTTCCTTTGTTGGAACAGTACCATAGTCAATATGACCGAACGTCCAATCCCAATACCAATTAGGCTGCGTACCATCACAAAAATACATATATGTTACATTTCGAGTTGCTACACCAAATTTAGGATTACTAATTGCTAGGCTTGCATCACCAGGGCATGGTAATGACCCATATTCTGAAAGATAATTTGAAAGAGCTTGCTCGATTTTATCTAATATTATTTCAGTTTCTCTAATTTTATCCGCTTCTGATTTATCCGTATAAATAGAAAGCAAGCTACCTGTAATAATAGATATTATAACTAAAACTATTGATAATTCTACTAGGGTAAATGCTAGAATATTTTTTTTCATTTATTTAAACACAAATTATTTAATACGATATTTGCAAGTGTTGTTATGGTTGAGTCACAATCTTGTGACGAAGGTTGTGATTTACAATATGGGTTATAGTAATTTCCACTAGTAACTAAATCAGAAGTCTCAACAACTGTTTTTGCATAAATGCATGCTTGGTTAGCAACTACTCCTCCAGCTTCTTTGATAACTTGCCATTTCATTTTATATCTTACAATATCATCAAAACTTGATGTTGGTTCCATATGTACAAATGTTTGAGAAGCGGAAGTGTAATTTGTAATTTCATTACTATCGCTTGAAGCAATATTTGCTGCAGAATTACCTTCAGGATATGCTCCATAACCATTAGCTCCATGACTAACTAACACATAAACTGCTTGATCAGTTCTACTTGTGCTACTTATTCCATTTATTTTATTGAGACCCATGTTGCATCCACTAAAAGTATCATTTGAATATAATGTCGGGGTACCATAGTTAGAAGCAGCATTTGCTGTAAAACCCCTTGAAACACTATAAACTATTTTATTCCCCCACCCATCTACCCCGAATTCTCGAGGTAGATTTAAAGTTTGAAAAGGTATCATACCTTTAGCAATATAATTAGAAGGGCAAGTAAATCCTGTCGGAAAGGAAGAACTAAGTATTAGATTTCCACCTCCACAATTTTCAATTCCATAATTAGGATTTGTAGAATTGGGATAAAGAGTTATATCTGCTGGACAAGGAAGTCTTAAATTTAATCTTACAAATGCAGCCAATGCTGTTTCTATTAAATCTAATTTATTCTTAGTCTGAATAATCCTTGCGGCATCATTTCTTGCTCCAGCTACACTAATTACTGCTCCTGATATGATCGCAACTATAGTCAAAACAATAGACAATTCTAATAGGGAAAAGCTAGTTCCTAAAACTTCTTTTTTAAAAACATTCATAATCTTATAAATTTTTACAATATTTATATGCGTATAATCTAGATATAAATGATTAATTAACCTTTAATGTCTAGATTAAGTAACTGATAAATTTAAATTATATAGTTTTTTGTAGAATAATGGATTCTGGATTATTAAATTTTATATTAAATATTGCTTCGGTGATTATTGGTTTAATGCTTGGCAGCTTTGTTAGTCTTGCAAGTTATAGATTTCCGCTTGGCGAAGAGATTATTATTAAGTCTTCACATTGTCCAAAATGTAATAATAGATTAGGAATAAAGGATTTATTCCCAGTATTTTCATGGTTATTTTCAAAAGGAAAATGTAGATACTGTAATTATTCTGTTAGTTTCAGATATCCATTAATAGAGATGATTACAGCTATTATAACTTTATTAATCCATAATCAATATGGTTTTACTTATATTGGACTAATATACTTATTAATTGCTATATGCTTAGTTATCTTAATTATAACAGACTTTGAACATTATATAATTCCTGATCAAATACAGCTTGCCTTATTAGTTATAAGTATTTTTTATAACGCGTATATAAATAATATAAGCTTTGATCCGATTGTTTCTTCATTAATTGCAACAGCAACAGGCATAGCTTTACGCAAAGTTATTTTCATTTGGAAAAAACAAGACCCATTAGGTATTGGTGATATTAAATTTTTAGCTGTAAGTGGCTTATATTTAAAGCCTGAAATATTACCAGTTTATCTTTTTTTAAGCGGAACTATCGGTATATTAACCGCAATCTTTTGGCAGATAATAGGAAAAGGAAAAATTTTTCCATTTGGGCCTGCATTAGCAATTTCAATGTTTATTTGTTTAATGCACCCTCAGATAAATAATATACTTATCAATATGATTTCTAATTTAATTTTAAAAATAGGCTAAATTTTAATATGATAAACATTTCTACACTTAAGATTAAAAGCATAAGTTGTTTATTAATTACCGCAATATGTATTACTCAATTGTCTTGCGCAAATTCAAGTTTTAAAAAAAACTTAGGTACTAAAATCGACCCTAATCTTAATTTGACCTATGATGAATACAAGAATAAACTCTTAGCTTCAAATAAAAAACCTAACCAAGAAAACAATCTTAGTGAAGGAATGGAGGATGAAATTTCCTCTCTTCCGGAAATTGCGCCTATAATTGCGCAGCCACAATCTCCCAAAATTGGTCATGAAAAGCTTGTATCTATAACTGTGACTGAAGATATACCTTTGAAAGATGTTTTTATAGAATTAAGTCGACTTACTGACGTAGACATTGAACTTGACCCTCAAATTACTGGAGGAGTAATTTTGAAAGTTAAGAATAAATCTTTAAATGAAGTGGTTGAAAGAATTTGTAATTTGGCAAATTTAAGATTTTTTAATAATAATGGAGTTTTAAAAATCGAAAAGGATATTCCATATCTAGAAAATTATACTTTAGATTTTTTAAATATAGTAAGATCTAACAGTAATACCTCACAATTAAGCACTTCACTTGCTACTACTGGATCAAGTGGCTCAGGTGGAGGCTCTAGTTCCGGAGGAGGAAGTAGCAGCGGATCAAATTTAGGTTCTACAACAGCTTTGAAATCTTCATATGAAGGTGATTTATGGCTGTCAATAGAAAATGATTTGAACAAAATATTAAATATCGTTAACAATACTGCTTCAAATACTAATACTAGCTCTGCTACAGTTACCAATGACTCTAACTATTTATCTATAAATAAGCAAGCAAGTGTCGTTTCAGTATTTACTAATAGTAAATTACATAAGAGAATTAAAGAATATCTGTTCAAAGTAAAAAAATCCATATCTTCTCAAGTACTTATAGAAGCTAAAATTGTTGAAGTTAATCTTAATGATGACTACAGAACTGGTATAAACTGGGCCGAATTAAACAGTAAAATAACTGCGCCTGTAGGTATGGGGTATAATTTTAATCCCGAGTTTAGTGACAAGAATATCATACAATTTGCTAAATCTTTTAACGGAGGAATACTTACTGCAACTACTGGTGCATTAAGTGGCACAAATTTGCAAGGTGTTGTAAATGCAACACAAATGTTTGGCTCAACCAGAACTTTAGCAAGCCCTCGTATCCATGCTATGAATAATCAGCAAGCAATATTATCGTTTGTAGAGAATAAAGTATATTTTAGTCTTGCGATTGAACAAACTGATGCAGTTGCAAGCACTTCCGGTGGAGTTACTACCCCGGCTAAAACCACTATTAATAGTACTCTTAATTCTGTACCAATTGGCGTTATAGTTTCACTTCAACCTTCTATTAATTTAGAAACTAATGAAATTACAATGAATGTAAGACCTACTATAACTTCTTCTAATGCTGCAGATGATGTTAGTGATCCGGGCTTGAGTTATGTTATTGCTCAAATGAAGGCAAGCAATATTGATACAGCAGGCCTTTCAAGTAAAGTTCCTACTGTAAATATTAAAGAAATTGACTCTATACTTAAAATCAAAAGTGGACAAATTATGGTAATTGGAGGTATGATGGAAGAAGTTTCTTCAAACAAAGATGTAGGCGTACCGTTTTTAATGTCTGCTCCAATTGTTGGGAATTTATTTAAATCAACAACTAGAACTAATAATGTTGTACAAACAGTGATATTTATAAAAGCAACTATTATGCCTAGTGATAATGTATTCCAAGGCGATAGAGATTTTTATAATAATTTTGCTAGAGATAGAGAAAATACATATTAGGGTATATTATGATTTCAATTATTAGATTTACTTTAATTACAGCTATTCGCGATTTACTATTTATAGGGTTGCTTGCGGTAATATTAACAGCTATGTTTATTTCATGTTTCCTTGGAAGCACCGCTTTAGTGGAACAGGATCAAATGACTTTAGCCTATATGGCAGGTTCTACAAGATTAATATTAGTTGTAGGTCTAGTGTTATTTGTATGTTTTCATGTAAGAAGGTCTTTTGATAATAAAGAAATAGAAGTAATTCTCACTAAACCCATATCTAAAAATCTCTTCGTTATCTCATATTGGTTAGCTTTTGCTTTATTATCAGTTATTATAACTGTTCCTATTGTTGTTATAGTTGCTGCTCTTAAAATTGCAAATTTTAATGGCCTAACTTTTTGGGGAATCAGTTTAATTTTAGAAGGAATAATGATTGTTGCCTTTGCAATGCTTAGTGCATTAATAATGAAAAGTGCTGTTGCTTCTGCATTATCAACATTAAGCTTTTATTTTTTATCCAGAATGATGGGATTTTTTGTTGCCACCGTAAGTAATTTTCCTACTAGTTTTAGCTTAGCTTCGTTACCTAAATGGGGAAGTGAATCAATCTTGAAATTAGTGTCAACTATATTACCTCGTCTAGACCTATTTGGGAAAACAAGCTGGTTAGTTCATGGTATATCTAACGCTGGAGAAATCAATATATTTTTGTTACAATCTCTTGTATATATACCTCTTTTACTAGCTATAATAATTTTTGATTTTAAGCGTAAACAATTTTAAAAATGAAAATTTTTTTAAAAAATGAATATTGTCTAATATTATTTCTTCTTATCCAGATAGTTTTCTGGTGGAATACTAAATCAATTAAACCTGAAATGGGTATTGTACCTGAATTACCAGGTGAAATAGCAATTAAAGCTAATTCTTTGGGCGATGAAGAATTATATTTTAGACTTTTAACCCTTGAAATTCAAAACGCAGGTGATACTTTCGGAAGATTTACTGCACTCAAAAACTATGATTATAACAAGCTAAGTAAATGGTTTTTCTTACTTGACACGCTTGATGATAAATCTAATTTTCTACCTGCAATAGCTAGTTATTATTATAGTCAAACACAAAATACACCAGATGTGCGCTATATTGTTGATTATCTTGATTATCATGCAAGCAAAGATATGGCTAATAAATGGTGGTGGATGAGCCAAGCAGTATATCTTGCTAACCATAAACTCAAAGATACTGATCTAGCTTTAAAACTTGCATATAAGCTTGCTAAATCTCCAGGAAAATTACCTATGTGGGCTAGAGAAATGCCAGCTTTTATTCATGAAAAACGAGGTGAAAAAGAAGAAGCATTCTTTATTATAAAAGATATTATCGACAATCATGAAGATTTATCTCTAGAAGAACTCAATTTTATGCATTACTTTATCAAAGAGCGCATTGAAAAAATGAATGATACAAAATAGTTTTCCCATAGATAGTTTAAATATCTACATTTAACTAAAACTGCTGAGGCTTAATTAGAAATTAAACTTGTTGCTTACTGCTATCTTTATAGCTGAATTATACGTTGATTTAGTGCTTGAATACTTATATGCTTCTTTGAACATTTCGGTTCTGTACTCTTAATCACCTTCAAATCTTTTTACAAAAGAGATTGTATAAAAAATCAGTTATTAAGTATTAAATAAATTCTATTCGAGGATTTTTTGAAGTTTACAAAATTGTCCTTGATTACCATTTATATTATATGTTTTTAGTCCCCCTGCCAGAGAGTATGGATATGAACATGAATTATTGCTTACATTATCCCCATCTATACCTAATAATTTTCCTGAATTCGCGTAACCATCATCTAATTTTTTATCTAAATTATTTGCATCAGCAGGAGTTAATGAACCTGAAGAAGCTAATAGATAACCGCTTGTGTTTGCTGACCACGAACCTATTTCAATTACATTAAAGTTAGAAGCCCCTGAAAAAGCATTTGTATATCGCATAGTGTATAAATTATTAGGATATCTTGAAGGATATTGATCTAATTTATTATTAGTTCCAGTGTAACTCCCAGATAAAAGCCCTGCTAAACTTAAATGTTGCCATACTCTGTAAACTTCACTGCCTGTTAAAGTTAAAGTAACATCAATATTAATCTGACCATCACCATTCCCATTGCACCCAGTAGGAGCAGCACTATTTGCACAGGTTGCACTAGTCCATAATTTACCAGCTTGTGGGAAATCTCCAGGCAAATAATTATATAATGTTGTAAAATTATTTGTTGCAGTTTCGATGTCTTTTAATTCAATAATTATTGTTTTAGTTCTAGTTTGATTTATCAATTCATTCCCAACAGTAACACCGCTGATTATAAGACCAATAATAATTAAAACTATTGATAATTCTAATAATGTAAATCCCTTGCTGCTATATTTCATAATGACTCTGAAAACTATTAACGTGCAGTCCAGCCACCATCCACCGATATGGAAGTACCTGTAATTGATCTTGCAGCATTAGATATTAAAAATTTTACAATTTCCCCTATTTCTTCAGTAGCGACAAATTTTAATGATGGTTGCTTTTCTGAAAGAAGCTCTATAGTAGCTTGCTCGATCGAAATATTATGCATTTCTGCCTTATCTTCAATTTGTTTCTTTACTAGTGGAGTATATACCCATCCAGGGCATATTGAGTTACAAGTAATATTTAAATCAGCATTTTCTAAAGCAACAGCTTTAGTCAACCCTACTATACCGTGTTTCGCAGCAACATATGCTGATTTATTGGGAGAAGCAACAAGCCCATGTGCTGATGCTATGTTAATAATCCTACCATATGATTTTTCTCTCATTATTGGTATTACTGATTTCATTGTATGAAATGCACTTGACAAATTTATTGCAAGAATTGCATCCCATTTATCTTCAGGAAATTCATGTATAGGAGACACAAATTGAATACCCGCATTATTAACTAATATATCTACTCCGCCTAATTCATCAGTTACTTGCGCAATCATATTTCTAATTTCTTCTGGTTTACTCATGTCTGCAGCGTTATAACTTACTTTAACTTTATATTCCTCTTGTATAATATGTTGAAGCTTATGAATTTCATCGATATCACCAAAACCATTTAACATTATGTTACAACCTGATTCAGCTAGTTTTTTTGCAATTCCTAAACCTATTCCACTAGTCGAACCTGTAATTAAAGCAATTTTACCTTCTAACATTTTAACCCTATAAAACTTTATTTCTTTACATAAAGAGTATAATATTAAAATCTTAACTTAGTATTACTAAATTATTCTGCAACAATAGTATGATCAGGTTTGGAGTAAGACTTTTTATATTTTAACCTGCACTCCTGATAAGGCAAAGAAATTATATGCGCAAAATATGTTCAGCATGAGAATAATTTTAAGTCCCCACAGCTTTCTAAGCTTGTTCTAGCATACCTTAAGTTAATGCTGAGAAGTTATTATAAGCTTGATTTTAGGATCTTTTTTACATTACAATTATAAAATTGAATGTTGCTGTATTATTCACATATTATTTAGGAGCAACAATATTTTTCGTGTGTTTGACTTGCTCTTCTTTATCAAGTATTGTCTGAAGATGAGTTGTTTTAGGCTTTTTTCCCAAAATTTCTTGAATAAATCCCGAACCCGATCTCTTATACGCAAATTCTGTAGAATAATTCTTAACCTGTTTAAATGTTTCAGTCTCAATTTTATTATCAGTGTTAAAATAATCTAATATTTTATGTGTAATTTCTAAATGCACCCCTGCTTGCGCTAACCCATTTGCAGCATTAAAAATATCTTTAGCATTTTGCTTTACTTGATATCTTAAGCTTAATTGTTGTAATTCTTCTCCTAGCCCTGGTTGGATTTTATTTGCATCTTTCTTAATCTTTTCATTTACAATTGCTCCATATGAAGCAAGTAATTTAGCAGCCTCAATACGTTTGTTCTTCTTTTCTTCAGAGTCAAAATTAGTGTTGTTTGCAACTCTCTCTAAAGTGGACCATCCAAAACCATCTTTATGGTTAATAAATTTGCGCGATTTCTGAATTAATAACTTAAAAACTTGAAGGTCAATATCTAGATTGGCTCCACAATTTAGAGGAAAACGATTTTTATCATCTGTATATGCTGTACTAGCACCTTTTTTAAGTAATAATTCCACAGCTTTACTATGACCGTTCAATACTGCAAAATGCAAAGCGGTAAAACCCTGGGTTTCTTGTATATTAATGTAAATTTTATTTAATAATTCTAATATTTTATTACAATCATCCTTTGCTGCAGCTTTATGCAATTCTGTATAATTACGTTTTTTTGTAAAAGGGATATATTGTGACTCATACATCGGCCTACCACGGCGATGTTGCTGAGCTTGATTATTATTAATTTGAATGTCATCTATAAATAATCCTACTTTAGAATTATTGCCTGAATATGTATGCATCTTTTTCCTCTTTGATAATAAAATTTGTTAAATATATTTTATAAATAATAGTAAAACCATTAACCTATTCTGTCAATTTTATATAAATCTAGAAATATTAATTAATACAAACGACATTTTTTATATGCTTAGCTTGTTCTTCTGTATTAAGGATTGTCTGAAAGTGACTAATTTTTGACTTTTTTTCTAAAATTTCTTTAATAAATCCCGAACCCGATCTCTTATACGCAAATTCTGTAGAATAATTTTTAACCTGTTTAAATGTTTCAGTCTCAATTTTATTATCAGTGTTAAAATAATCTAATATTTTATGTGTAATTTCAAGTGGCATTCCTGCGCAGGCTAATCCATTTGCTGCATTGAAAATATCTCTAGCACTTTGTTTGGCTTGAGTTATATTTTGCTTATATTTCAAACTTAAATTTTCTAACTCCTCTCCTAAACCTAGTTGCATTCTATTTAAGTCTATAATATTTTCTTCGCTCACATTAGACCCATAAAATACAAGTAATTTGATAGCATCGATATGTTTAGCTTTTGTCTCTTCAGAACAAAATATAGTGCTATGAATACTTCTTACTAATGGAGAGCAGCCATAACCATCTTCAAGGTTAATGAATTTGCATGATTTCTGAATCAATAATTCAAAAACTTGATTATTCAATGTCAAATTACAAGCATGATGCAAAGGAAGATAGTTTTTATCGTTTCTAACCGCCACATCAGCATCATTTTCAACTAATAACTTCACAGTTTCACTTTTACCTTGCATTATTGCTAAATGCAAAAATGTGTTACCTTGATTGTCTCTTACATTAATGCTAGTTTTCTTCAATAATCTTAAAAGTTCAGCATTATTATCTTCTCTTAGTGCATTATGTAACTTGATAAAACCTTCACCTTTCATTTTTAATGACACTTGATTAAAACTTAAATCAAGAGGCTCCAAATAATCTACATATCCGATTAATTCATTAAAATCATTAGGGCTTTTAATAAATCCCATAGGCATTTTCCTCTTTCTTTTAAATTTAATGTATTTTATTTAATTATAATTTTATATTAGAAATAATAATTATCTAAGGCCATTTATTCAATATTTTACAGAGTTAAATTATTAAAGTAAATTTAAACAATTTAACAAGGTTAATTTTTATGCATTTATATAGTTTAATTTTATCCATTTTCACAATTTTCTTGCAAATTTCTATTAATTCTATCATATAATTATACTTGGAGATTGGTTATGGGCGATTGCGTTGCTAATCCGGTCAGGTCTGAGAGGAAGCAGCCGTAACAATTAGCAGTTGGGTCATTGACCAATTTCCATTTGGCAAATAAGTTTTTATAAGCTTTAAATTATTTTACTAAATCAGGATGTTAACTTAATACTTATATTTTAGAATATTTATGAATAACGTTCTTAGCTCCCAAAAATCATATAAAGTATTAGCTAGAAAATACCGTCCTGCAAGCTTTCAAAATCTTATTGGTCAAGAATCATTAGTCACAACGTTAAGCAATGCCATTAAATTAAATAGATTTCCTCATGCTTTATTACTAACAGGTATAAGAGGTATTGGCAAAACCACTACTGCAAGAATCGTTGCAAAAACTATTAATTGCACTAATATTAACTTTGTAAATGACATTGTTGAAGCTTGTGGAACTTGTGACAATTGTAAAGCTAATTTAAATGAGCGCCATCCTGATATTATTGAAATGGACGCAGCAAGCAAAACTGGCGTAGGTGATATAAGGGAAATAATAGAAAATGCAAATTACTTACCATTAATTGGCAAATATAAAATTTATATAATTGATGAAATACATATGTTATCGAGCAATGCATTTAATGCACTTCTTAAAACATTAGAAGAACCCCCTGCTCATGTAATATTTATATTTGCAACTACTGAAGTTAGGAAGCTTCCTCTAACCATACTCTCTCGTTGTCAGAAATTTGATTTAAAGAGGCTTGATTCTAAAACTTTATATGATCATCTAAAAGACATAACTAATCTAGAAAAAATTGAAATTGAAGATAAAGCACTGAAACTAATAGTTTCGAATGCTGAAGGTTCAGTAAGAGACAGTCTCTCATTGCTTGACCAAGCAATTAGCTTATCTGCAAATCAGGAAAATTTTACTGTTACAAAGGCAATAGTTACTAATATGCTTGGAGGTAGTGAAACTAGTAAAAAATATGATTTATTGACCCATATTTTTCAAGGAGATATTGTTACTTCTATTTCACTCTTCCAAGAAATATACTATAGTGGGTATGATCCAGTATTAATATTTGAAGAAATGTTAGAATTAATTCACTTAGTTACAAAATTTAAACTTATTCCTTCTGAAAATAATTTCTTAGAAGCAGATATTGATTTCATCAGTAATAGTGCAAACAATTTACATATACCTGCCCTCACTTCATTATGGCAAATGTTACTTAAAGGGATTCAAGAAGTCAAAGAAGCTTCTAATAAATTATCAGCCTCTGAAATGATTTTAATTCGAATTTGTTACGCAGCAAATCTTCCCTCACCTATAGACCTAATTAATGATCTTAAAAAAGACAATAACTCTTTAATACCAGAAGCAAGAGAAGTTTCCCCAAAGAGCAAAGAAACAGAATCAAATAAGCCACCAATCGAAGGACCGCCTGTAAACGCTTCAATTAAAAGCTTTCAAGATCTAGTGAATCTATGTTATAGTAAGCAAGAATTAATTTTATTTCACTACCTTGTTGAAGAGGTTCATTTAATTAATTTTGAACCAGGTAAAATTGAATTTAAACCTACTGAGCATGCTCCAAAAGATTTAGCCTTAAAGATTGCAAAATTTATCTTTGAGCAAACTAATGAAAAATGGTCAGTAACAACAACATCTACAACAAGTGGCGATTTGACTATTAGACAGGCGGAAATGGAAGTAAAAAATCAAGAAAAACTTGAATCTGCAAAAAACCCTATAGTAAAAACAGTACTTGATAATTTCAATGGCGCAAGTATTGTTAATGTAAGAGATAAAACTATACAGTAATTAAAAGGATATATTATGAATATTAATCAAATTATGAAACAAGCTCAGGCTATGCAAAAGAAAATGGCCGAAATGCAAGAAAAAATGGCAAGCATAGAATTTACTGGCAGCGCTGGAGGAGGCTTAGTTACTGTTGCTATTAACGGTAAAAAAGAACTTTTAAGAGTTAAGATTGATCCTTCGATAGTCGTCAAAGATGATGTGGAAATGCTTGAAGATTTAATTGTTGCAGCATTTAACGATGCTATTAAAAAAGCTGATGATGCATCTGAAGGTGAAGCTTCTTCTATGCTTGGTGGTCTTGGCCTTCCCCCAGGTTTTAAGTTCCCATTTTAATTCCATTAGATAAAAATAATTTGACTATAATTATAGCATCAATGCAAATAAGATAAGGGCAATGTCAATTTTAAAGTTTACGAATATCGATGGCACAGAATGAAATCGACCGTTTAGTATATTTATTTTCAAGGATTCCTGGTCTTGGACCAAGGTCAAGCCGAAGAGCGGTACTTCATTTAATGAAATATCGTGAAAGTCTAATGATACCCCTTGCTGATAGTATAAGAAATACTGCAAATTCAATAAAAACTTGTCAAAATTGCTTTAATTTAGATGTTCTTTCTCCTTGCACAATATGTAGCAGTCCAAAACGAGATCAGACTTTAATATGCGTTATTGAATCAGTAGCAGATTTATGGGCCATTGAGCGAGGAAAAATATACAAAGGTTTATATCATGTCTTAGGTGGAACATTATCAGCCCTTGATAATGTATCTCCTGATGATTTGAATATTGATAAATTATTAGAACGAGCAAGCAATTCTGAAACTCAAGAAATTATACTTGCGAATAATGCCACAGTTGATGGTCAGACTACTGCGTTCTATATTACTGAACGTCTAAAGAATTACAAAGTAAAAATATCTCAACTTGCTCACGGGATTCCTGTTGGAGGAGAACTTGATTACCTTGATGAGGGAACATTAAGTGCAGCGCTTCAAGCACGCAAAATTTTTTAAAACTTTAGCTATTAGATTTCTTGGAAACTTGATTTTCAGAAAGCCTAATTAAATAAGCTTTTAATCATATCTATTTAGCCTTTTGCTTGACTTTTTAAAATAATTATATATCTAAATTTAAAACTGTTTTGGATTTTATCATATATAATTTAATGACAAATAATATCTTCGTAGCTATAAATAATAATCATTTTTCACAAATTAAAAAAATTCTAAGAAATTACCAACATCAAGTATACTCAATTGAGAAAAAATGTGGTTATTCTCCTCTCCATTTGGCAGTTTCTTCAAAAAACATAAAAATTATTTTAATTTTATTAAAGTATGGCCATCCTTTAGAAATATTAAATCGTTCAGGATTTACTCCTCTTAATCTGGCGGCTTATAATAATTCTTCTAAAATTGTCAAAATACTTACTGATGCAGGAGCTAATCTTGAAACTAAAGCCTCAATATCAAAATTTACTCCTTTGCAATTTGCAGTAAATAACAATAATGCTAATCTTGTAGAAATGCTTATTCTTAAGGGAGCAAACTTAGCGAATATTAATTTAAACTATACAATAGAATATTTTCCTCATTTAGATTTGACTGCAACAATTAAAGTTCTTTTTCGTTATGGCTTTCCTTATAAAAATTTAAATGAAGATTCTCTAAAAACACTTGATCAGCATTTTCCTACTCTAAAAGAAGAGTTGAAAAAGATGGAGGTAAGATACATAGCAATATCCAGTTTAGCCAAAGAAATATATCATTTTCATTTGGCGTCAAAAACACTCACTATAAGTAAGGACTTACCTAAAGAAATTAATAAGCACATATTATCTTTTCTTAAAGACCCTAATTTAGCGCCTAAAGAATCTAACTCAATAGTTAATCTTTTATGTCCTAATAATGTGTGGCAAAGTAAATTCAAAAACAAATCAAGTTTTCTACATTCACTACAAAAAGAACAATCAAAAACCATAGTATCAAGATGAATTAAACTCGAAATTTTTGATATATTAAATTTAGAATGGACATAAACTTAAATCTTTGATAAAGTTAATTTTTATATTATATAGTGTTATTTAGTTATTCAATACTATTATTCTTTTTAAAGATTCAGATTTTGGAATATTATCATGGCCCAAAAAAATATAATACAGAAATTAGTTACATTTGAGTCAAAAAGTAAAGATTTTGCAAGTATAAATAAAGATTTATCTGACGGATGGTATATTTCGAGTTTAAGTCCTCATAAAAAAAACCTCTATTTATGCGTACTTGAGAAAAATTTATCTTCTACTAATAAATCTAGTCCAAGCCTATCGTTAAAAGATATATTGAATATAGCACATCCACGTAAAAACAAGTATAATATAACAATTGATAGTAGCGCGCAATCTGATAAGAGCATTTCCAAAGTTCTTAATGACGAGCATAAAATACTTGAAGATGCATAATATAGGAAACTCTGCACCACCTGTAGAAGAAAAAATTTCCAAACCTGATTGGATCAGAGTTAAAGCACCCGTTTCAAAAGAATATAACTCTACAAAAGATCTCATAAAATCATATAAATTAAACACAGTTTGTGAAGAAGCTGCGTGTCCAAATATAGGGGAATGCTGGTCACAGAAGCATGCAACGGTAATGATTTTAGGCTCAGTATGTACAAGATCATGCGCGTTTTGCAATGTGGCTACAGGTATACCTGACTTACTTGATCCTCATGAACCCGAACGTTTAGCTGAAGCTATAGGAAAATTAGGCCTATCTCACGTTGTAATAACTTCAGTTGACCGCGATGATCTTGAAGATGGCGGGGCAAACCATTTCGTTGAATGCATAAAAAAAATTAGAGAATCTTCGCCAACAACCACAATAGAAATATTAACGCCAGATTTCATGAATAAAAAAAACGCAGTTGAAAAAATAGTTGAAGCTAAGCCTGATGTTTATAATCATAACATCGAAACTGTGCCTTCTTTATACGCAAAAATAAGACCTGGTGCACGTTACTTTCATTCTTTAAAATTGCTGAATAAAGTTAAAGAAATTGATCCATCAATCTTTACAAAGTCTGGTTTGATGTTAGGACTCGGAGAAAAAAAAGATGAAGTTTTACAAGTAATGGACGATTTACGTTCGGCACAAGTAGATTTTATAACAATTGGTCAATATCTTCAGCCTACGCCTAAGCATGCAAAACTTCAAAAATATATTACTCCTGAGGAATTTAGCATTTACGAACGTATGGCTAAAGTTAAAGGATTTTTAATGGTTTCAGCAAGTCCTCTTACTCGTTCCTCTTATCATGCAGGAGATGATTTTAAAAAATTGAAATCAGCTCGAGAAGCAACCTTAGCAAATGCATAAATATAAGCAAGAATATAATTACAATATAAGCGCTGAGAAAATTTTTAATATCGTCAAAGATGTTAAAAAATACCCTGAGTTTCTGCCTTGGTGTGACGCAGTAAGAATCCTCGAGAGTAATGAAAATTTTTTTTATGCTAATATGCTTATCAATTTCAAAAATATTACAGAAAAATATACTTCGAAAGTTACTTATCTGGCTCCAGAAAATAATACTAGACTTCTTGCGGAACGCGCTTTTGTAAAAGGATTTGAAGGAGATTTGAAGCACAGAACGGGAGTGTACGAAGATGTAGGGTTATGCCAGGAGTCTACTGGTTATATTACATCGGAAGCAATTAACGGCCCTTTCAAGACACTATACAACAAATGGGAATTTTACCCTATTGATGAAGCAAATTCTAAAGTTTTATTCGAAATTGAATTTGAATTTAAATCAAAAATATTAAATAAACTTATTGGCTCATTATTTGAAACCGCAGTAAGAACTATGACTAAAGCTTTTGAAGAACGGGCTATACAATATAAAAATAATTTATAGCCCTTTCTTCAAACAATTATAAGATTTTATTATTTATCTAAATTGACCATTTGACTCTTTTTGCTTTAGATTTAGTTTCTCAAAAATTTCTTCTTCTTTAGTTGCTTTTGAATTTAAGTCATTAGATTGTGAACTATTACTAGGAAATTCGTTAATAAAGCTTTCTAACTTTTCCAATTCTTCTTTTGAATGACAATTTTTTATATAGCTTTTCATTTTATCACTTACTGTTTGCCCTAAAGATAAAAATTTTCCTACAACTCCATAGTGACTAAATCTTGCAGCTTCATCAATTGGAGCGGAGCCGTGGTAGTCTTTAGCATCCATAACTGCCTTTTCATTTAAAAGAATTTCAACTACTTTAATTTGGCCATGTTTTGCAGCAATATGCAATGGTGTTTGTTTATACATATTAGTAGATTCAATGCTAGCTTTGTATTGTAAAAGCATGCGTACTCCTTCTAAGTTACCTCTTGCAGCTGCAATATGTATAGCAGTCTCGGAATTTATTCCTCCTTTAATTTCAACATTTGCATTATTTTCTAACAATAATTCTAATACATCTTTATGATTACGCATCGCAGCATAATGTAACGCTGTACATCCATACCTATCTACTGCATTTACATCTGTGCCTTTTTCTAAAAATATCTTTGCGCTATCAATATCCCCTCTAATTACAGATAAAATTAAACCTGTTTTATCTTCGCCGTCTCGATCATTAGCTCCTATCTCATTTAATGGTTTAGAATATTTTTTTCCATTTTTATCAAGCATTTCAAACAAATTGGACTCGTTCATTTCATAACTCCGTTAAAAAAATTAGTTAATAAGCTGGTTTATAATTAAATAATATTAATTATATTCTTTTCAAGGAGAGGTTGTAAATTTGAGTGTTTGTCTATTAAAAATTTCGAGCTGTATAAGGTTAACTATTGTAAAGTGTGCAATTAGTCTATTATAACCATTTCTTTTTCTTAAAATATCTATATGGCATATAAGCTGCAATTAGCATAAAAAACAATGCGTATAAATATCCAAACTTTAATTTAAGTTCAGGCATAAATTCAAAATTCATACCGTATATGCACCCTATGAGCATTGGAGGAGTAAATATAACGGAGGTAACAGAGAAAATTTTCATAATATTATTTTGTTCAATATTAATTAAACCTAAAGTAGCATCGAGTAGAAATGTTGTTTTGTTAGATAAAAAATTTGCATGATCACTAATTGCTCCTAAGTCTTTTAAGTATATTTTGACCGTATTAATAAAATTTTCATTATGACTTATAAGATCTGATTTTGATAAAAATATCAGCATTCTCATTACTGTACCTATACTTTCCCTAGTTTTAGATATTGAATTTCCTAACGAGGTAATAATCTTTAACATAGATTTATAGTTAATATCTGACGAATTGGTATTGAGTAGTTGATCATTTTTATTGTCTAGCTCATGTCCAATAATTTCATAAAATGAGGCTAACTTATCAATAATATTCTTTAATATAGTTATAAAAACTAACAAGGAAGGTTTTTCAATATAATTTTGATGATCAGTGAAATACTTCAATGATATTTCAGAATCTGAATCTCTTACAGTAATTAATCTTTCCTTAGTGATAATAAAAGTGAAAGTATGGGGAAGGAGATTATATATATCATCTGTTTTGTTTATATATAACGTTATTGTTAAATATATGGCATTATTTTCTTCATATAGCCTTTGTGATATAGATATATTCAATGTTTCTTCTGCATTCGGTACATCAATACCCAATATTTTTTCAATCCTTACTTCTTCTTCAGGTAGCATATCAACTAAATCAAGCCAAATAGCCTTAGATGATAGAATTTCATCTATCGTTATATCTATTTGTCTTATATTGCAATTTTCTTTTATATAGCTTAGCATAATATTTATTTAATTACATAATAATAAAAAAATAATACAGTTAAAAAATTAATAAATATTGAATTTTTTTCAAAAATATAATTAGGCTTGAAATTATGAGTGGACCTTCATATTTGAACTTTGATTACGAGAATTACCAATGGAAACAAGGGATTGACTACCGCAAAAACCCTGAATTATACAAGGTAGGCAAAGGAGAGCAAGGTGTTCTAACTTGTGAGCCCTATAAAGGTGAAATAGTACATTTCTGGAGATTTAAAACACCAGAAATTGCAAAAGAAAGTAGCGAAACAATATATAAGTTATTTTTAGAATATTTAGAAAACGATGACTTCATTGGCGCTGACATGGCAAGAAAATTCTTACAAATGGGCTATACAAGAGCAAGAAGATATTGCAATTATAAGGGCGGAAGAAAATATAGCCAAGAAGATTATCATCAATTAGAAAGGGGAACAGGAGATCCACAAAAAGCAATAAGTGCTTCAATTTTTTTTGAGAAATGGAAAGAAGCAGAATCTAATAAAAAATATGCAAATATGAAAAAAGAATGGAAAATTAAGTATGGTTAAAGTTTTTGCTTTTTTGCATTCTGTTCTAAAATAAGTTTATTTTGCCAATTTCTTTCACCTAAGTTTCTTTTAACAATATCCTTCACAAAACTTTGGTTCTCTTCATTAAAAATTGAAACTATATTAAAATATCCTTTCGACCCTGCTAACTGTAATGGAGTTTTGTTATCTTTATCATAAGCATTTAAATTTGCACCTGCACTTATCAGCAGCTTAACAGTATCAATCTGATTATGAAAACATGCTAAGTGCAGGCATGTCCTTAAATCCTTATCAACAGACTCAATATCTACTCCAGCATCAATTAATTCACCTAAAAGCTTTGTTTGGCCAGTTTTAGCAAAAAAATTAATAAAAAGTTCGCTCTGATGATTTTCTATATTTGCATCCTTTAAGATAAGGAAATTTGCTATTTCTGTTTTAAATGCTTTTGCAGCTAACATTAAGGGTGTATCACCATCATTATTCTCTATATTGATGTTTTCTTTATTATATTCATATACAAATTGAATTATACTAACATTATTACTATGTAAAACAGCAAGATGAAGCAAAGTATTACCTTGAGAATCTATAAAATCAGGCAAAGGTTTATGAATTTCAAAAAATTTTTTTATACTAAAAATATTATTTCTAGAAAATAATAATATTAAGTTATTTGGCATAGTAGCTATAATAAAGTTATCAAAGCAATAATTTTTAACATTTATTTCAATTTCAGTAAAGAACTTTAAATTCTAACTATTTTTTAAATCCTTTATTCTTATATTTCTGAATCATATTAAGTACAATTTCTTTTTTAAATGGCTTTGATATATACTCATCCATGCCTGCAGCAATACATTTCTCTCTGTCTCCTTCAAGTGCATCTGCAGTAAGTGCTACAATTATCGTATGTTTATTATTTTTATTTTCAAAAGCTCTAATTTCCTGAGTAGTTTCATACCCATCCTTATCAGGCATGTGACAATCCATAAATATTATATCAAATTTTTCTTTTTGATACATTTTTAAAGCATCTACACCATTTGATACAAAGTTTATATTTGCTTGATACTTACTAATAATATTGCTTAGTAAAAGCTGGTTAACTTTTACGTCTTCTGCTACTAAAATATTAATGCCAGAAAAATCAAATTTCTCATCAGTATTTACACTTATATTATCCTTGTCATCTTCAAATTTTCTAATTGTATCTTTAGTTATAAATCCTATTTCTTCAGTGTTATTCCTTGCTTGCCATAATATGGACAACATTTTAACTAGTTGCCATGAATGGAAAGGCCTTAATAATAATCCATTAAAGCCATTATTCTTAAGAATATCTTTGTCAAAATTTGAACTGATATCGCTAAATGATGTAACCATTACTAATAATGTATTATTATATCTTGGTAATAATCTAACTTTTTTACCTAATTCTAAACCGTTTATTAAATCCAAACTATAGTCTAATAGCACTATATCAAATGGTTCTGTACTGGGATTATCTATTAATTCAAGAGCAGCTGTAGCACTCTCTATTACTGTATTTTGTGAATTGGTGGGTTCTAAGTAATGAAGTATAAGATCACGATTATACAGGTAATCTTCAACTACTAAAATCCGCAATTGAGAAAAATCGGGCACAGATACATCGGTAAAATTTTTGCATTTTCTTTCAATCAAAGGCATTGTCAAGTCAATAACGAATTTTGAACCTTTACCTTTTTCACTTGTAACAGTAATATTGCCTCGCATTAGTTCAGCAAGTTTTTTTGAAATAGAAAGCCCTAGCCCAGTCCCTCCAAAATTTGCTGCTGTAGAAGCTTCAGCTTGGTTGAATTGTCCAAAAATAGATTCTAATTTACTTGGATCAATCCCAATTCCCGTATCAGTAATTGAAATTTGAATTCTTGCTTCGTTATTATTAAGTATTTCCAACTTTTCTAGTTCAATAAGTATATGGCCTTTTTCAGTGAATTTTATTGCATTTCCTATAATGTTAACGAGTATTTGCCTTATACGCCCGGAATCACCTATAATTTGATATTTATTATCTAAGGGAAATTTGTTTAAAATTTCTACGGGTTTATCTTTTACTTTAATTGCCACCATATTTACAACTTCTTCAATTAGACAACATAATCTAAATGGCAAGTTGTTTAAGTTAAATTTGCCGGCTGCAAGTTTTGAAAAATCTAATACATCATTTATTATTTCAATTAATGACTCACTGGAATTTTTTATAATTGATAACCAGTTTTCCTGTTCATTATTCAATTTTGTTTCCGCAAGTAAATCACTCATTCCTAATATTGAATTTAATGGAGTACGTAATTCATGATTTATTCCGGCCCAATACTCATCCTTGTTTTTATTATAGTTGTTTAATTCCTTTATTTGTTCGTCAAACTTAGTAAATTCATTATTTATTTGATTTAAAAAATTAGAATCTATGCTTGAATCAATATTGCTATCATTTAATATTTTATTAAGTGAAGGATGAATATTTTTCATATTTATAATTACAATTTCCTTTAATTTTAAAATAGCTATGCACATCGAATTATACGTAAAACCTATTTATAAATAATAAATTTTTCAAATAAATTTAGCAATATTACCTTTTTAATAGTTGTTAATAACAGTTGATTTATAGTCTATCTTCTTTGTTGTTTAGTGTTTGTATATCTAACTCAAACAACTATAAATTATATATTTTCTTCTCATAAACTTGAAGTAAAGCCAAAACATAACTATTTATTAAATAAGAAATTTTCTATTCTTTAATAATGAGGTAATTATATGACTGATGATATTGAAACTATCGAACAGCAGGAAACTAAGGAATATTTAAATCGCCAAAAAGAAACAGATTATAAAAATTCTCTTTCAGATTTAGGCCATTCATATAGTTATATGCATGAAGAATTAGACAAAATTAGAGCAAATTTTGATTTAACGGAACCAAAACTCCGTTCATTAATCAATAAATACCAAAATATTATTAAAGAAGATCAGGCTTTGCATGATAATATAGGTGAATTGCTAAATTTATCTACAAAATTGAAGTCAAATATAAATGATAATACTCAGGATATTGAACATGTTAGCAAGCTTTTTAATTTAACATTAGAGCTGATTGAAAGATTAGCAGAAGAAGAACAGCGTATTGAAGAAGAGAGCCCTTTATCAAAAGATTTAAATCAACAAAAAAGCTCGGAGTATTTTGAACTTAAAGCGAATTTGTTGCAAATACAGCAAGAATGCTTTACTAAATTTTAAATTGTCAAATTAATCGTTATATTTAAAAATCTTACTACAATAGGGGCAAGTTATTCCTTCTTTTTCATTTTCAATGTAAAGATAGATCAAAGGATGCCCCTCATTTCCACCCCCGTTACATTTAACTTCTTTATGATTTGATATTTCAATTTCTTTTTCCATATTTTTCTCTAATAAGCTTTAAGTATTTCACCATTTATATCGCAATCATCTGAGGCAAGACTCACAAATATATCTGTGATTTCTTCAGGCTGCTTTAGTAAGGACATATCTTCTCCAGGCATTGCTTCTTTACGCATTCTTGTTGCTATCACCCCAGGATCAATCAGATTAACTTTAATCCTTTTTGGATCTACTTCTTTAGCATATATTTTTACCATAGTTTCCAAAGCAGCTTTTGAAGTAGCATAAGCTCCCCAATATGGAGAGCTATTTTTTGCAATCTCCGAGGTAACAAATATAACTTTACCAGCACCAGAAGCATTAAGTAGTAAATCCATTCCTCTAATTAAACGCCAATTAGCATTTAAATTAGTATCAATAACTTTTTCCCAAATTTCAGGACTCGTATGACTTACAGGAGATAATACACCCAAAATAGCAGCATTTCCAACTAAAATATCTAGCTTGCCAAATTTTTGTGCTATTATTTTAGCTAGTTCATCAATTTTTAAAAAATCAGTTATATCAAAAGGAATTAAAGTAGCGCTACTTCCATGTTTCCTTGCATAATCATCTACTTCTTCTAGCCCACTAATTGTTTTCCCTACAATTAGAACATGCGCCCCTTCTTTTGCAAATCTCTTAGCAACTGCTGCGCCAATCCCTCTTGATGCACCAGTGATAAGTGCAACTTTACCTTTTAAGATTAATTCCATAATTATTTAATTACTATTCTTAATCAAACGATCAATATCTATTTTCATACTATGACTTCCTTTCGAATCTTCTGGATTTTCGCCACCATTTTTTTCAGCATTCTTAATGAATTCTTGTAGCATTGTAGCAGTATTTGAATCAGGCGAGATACTTTTATTCATTTTTTGTATAGAATTCAGGATCCTCATTTTTTCAACTTGAGAAACATTAGGATCGTTCAATTTTTTTATATCATCAAGAACTGATTTTGGTATTATTTCTTTTACTAAAGACCCAGCAATTTTATCCTTCATTTGCTCTCGCCCAAAAGAGCTAATTATTTCGGAAGGAGTATGAATTTTATTTATCTCAGAGAGTATTTTTTGTGGAAGAATAGATGCTATTAATTTATTACCTTCATTGAGTAAATTATATGTTTGCGCTTTTTTTAACCAATCTGGGGCAGCAATATTATTATCGTTATCTTCCTTATGAACAAAAATTTGCCATAAGAGTGATATAAAAGTTACAATTATACAGCTAAAAAGTGCACCTCTTGCAAATCCAAAAACTAACCCTAGGGAACGGTCTATAATACCGCCTCTAATATTCTTTGTTAAATCTCCAAGCTTACCAACCACTACTGAGCTTACAATTAACGAAATTATAAAAGTAGAAAAAATTGTACTTAAATTTATAATTATTATATTTGAAGTATATTTTTTAATTATAGGAGTAAGATAAGGATTTAAATAATATGTAAAGCCTAAAATAAATAACCACCCGATTAACGATATAATAGATTTTACAAAACCTTTTACAAAAGCTAGAATTACTGATGCAAAAACAATAAAGATAATTATATAGTCAAACTTTGTTAAATCTTCTATAATCATAATAATAACAATGAATTAAGTTAAGTATAAGCTATATAATTCATTATATATTTTAAATCAACAATAGACTACTTATTTTATGTATTTAAATAATCATACTAAAGCTGTATTATATACGATAATGTCAGGCTCTTTATTTGGAGTAATAGGTTTTTTTGGTTTAGAAATCTATAAATTTGGATTATCTGTAGAAGAGTTACTTTTTTGGCGATTTACATTAGCCTCAATTATTTTTTATATTATTTCCTATAGATCTATAAAATTAAATCAATTTAAAGAGTTTATTCCACCCTTTTTATTAGGAATTTTAATTTACGCACCCTCAACATATTTATGGTTTGAATCAATAAAATTAATAAGCAGCGGATTAGCAATGGTAGTTTTTTACAGCTTCCCAGTATATGTTGCTATATTTAGTTGGATTATTAATAAGGAAATAGTAACGAAAACCAGTATTATATCTATTTTTATAATGCTTGTAGGATTAATATTAATTGCTGATTTCAACAATTTGACTCTTGATCATAAAGGCTTAATTTTAGCACTAATCTCAGCAATATTATATGGAATATATTTTTTTATATCAAAGAAATTATGTCGCAATATTGATCCCTCTCTATCCTCTTTTATGGTATGTTTAGGTAATGCTTTTGGTTTTATTTTGTTATTAGTTTTATCTAAAGGCTTTAATTATAATTATAGTTATAATGTATGGTTTTACTTAATAGCTATTGCAATAATTGGCACTATTCTGCCGATAGTCTTTTTATTTAAAGGTTTGAAAGAAATATCTGAACTCGAAGCATCAATCCTATCTGTTTCTGAACCTGTAGTAAGCTTATTATTTGGTACATTTTTATTAAATGAACGAATTAGCTTAATTCAAATAATTGGCATAATTTTAATAATTCTTTCTGCAATATTAATCCAGTTTGGTAAAAAACAACAGCTTCAACATTAGAAATTGATTTTAGGCGATAAGTTTACTATATGAGTCTTCGAGATTTTTATTACCAATAGTAGTCAAAGTAGGTTTTGAGGATATAATTTTTTCTATAGTTGATCTTATATGTTCCTTGGTAACATTTTGCAATTCTTCTATCATCTCTTGAGTTGAAATTATTCTTCCATAAAATGCCATCGATCTAGCGATCTCTTCAGCTTTTGCAGAAGCACTTTCTTGGCTCATTAAAATATTTGCTTTAAGTTGAATAAATGCTCTTTCAATCTCAGTTTGAGTTATATTATTAGCCATATCAAAAATTTGATTTCTCGTTATATCAACAATCTCATTTAACTTTTCATCTTCCGCACTAACATAAACACCGAATGTTCCGTCATCACAATATCCACTAAAAAAGCTTCCTATAGAATATGCTAAACCTCTTTTTTCTCTTATTTCCTGAAATAATCTTGAAGACATTCCACCTCCAAGAGCGGTAGAAAATATATGCATAGGATAAAAATACTTTGATGAATAACTGAATGCTTTATATCCTAAAATAAGATGAGATTGTTCTAAATCACGGGTAATATGTTTAAATCCTCCTACATAGCTCGCTTTTTCAATATAATTATTATTAATATTATTAAGGTTACTAAATTTCTCCTCAATAATTTTTACAATTTTACTATGGTCAAGATTGCCTACTGCTGAAATAATAATATTCGAATAAGAATAATGTTTACTTATATAATCTCTCACAGTTTTAGTATTAAATTTTTTAATTACCTCTTCTGTTCCAAGTATTGACCTTCCTAATGCTTGATCTGGGTAAGCTATTTCTTGCCATAAATCAAATATCATGTCGTCTGGACTATCTATACTCCCAGCAATTTCCTGCAAGATTACATTTAGCTCCTTTTCAAGTTCGCTTTGAAGGAATGTAGAATTTTGTATTATATCTGCTATTATATCAATAGCTGTTTCGATATCTTCTTTTAAGACTTTAACACTATATATAGTTGATTCTCTACTTGTGTAAGCATTGAAATAACCTCCTATTGAGTCAAATTCTTCGGCAATGTCTTGTGCTGTACGGGTAGTCGTTCCTTTAAAGGCCATGTGCTCCAGAAAATGAGTAATTCCATTTAATGATTTTTCTTCATTTCTACTTCCTACCTTTACTAATATATTCAGAGTAATAGATTCTAAATTAGACATGTTATCACTTAAAATAATCAAACCATTATTAAGCTTTGTAATATTATTAGTAGACATATAGTTAATCCTGCCCATTGTTGTTATTTTAATTAAATTAAAATAGAGAGGCTAAAATTAAAGGCAAGAAAATTATTTAATTTGATTTGATAACATATCTTGAATTTAAAAATTAATATTTAAATTATAAATTTTACTATTAATTTATTATTATAATAAGGATTATTAATTGACATTTACATTTATATTTATTACAACAAAAGAATAAAATATAAAAAATTAAAACTTAGGGGACAAAAAGTAATGTTAAGCGAATATGAGAAAAAGGATTTTTTTGATGCAATTATAGCTAATAATTTTATGAAAATTCAAGGCTACTTAAATGCAAATAAAGAGTATGCTAATTGCTTTTACAAACTGACTGATACTTCAGTTCCTATCTCTCCTATGCATCTTGCAGTAAGTATAAAAAATAAAGATATAATATTATTATTGAAAAATTTTTGGGGGAATATCAATATTCAGGATGAAGCAGGCTTCACTCCTTCGCATTATCTAGCCTTCGTTGAAGATAAGAATTTTGAAAAAGAATATATAGAATTCTTATCTAAAGTCGGAGCAGATTTTAATATTGCGGATAAAAGCGGCAAAACCTTGCTTCATTATCTTGTAACTCACGATGCTGATACAAATGTAGTCTTATGCCGAAATTTAATTCTTAATGGAGCAAATCCTAATATTGAATTTATGGATAATGAAGGTAATATATGGCCGTCAATACTCCATTATTATTCAAAAACTTCAATTGTTAATTTAATCGCTTCTACTTACCAAGAAAAAGGATTAGATTTTAAAATTTGCGACATTGAAGGAAATAATGCATTATTTTATGCTTTAGAAAACAAAAAATATAGTGAAGAAAATTTTGAAACATTATATCAAGCTTGTCCTGATTTAGATAAGAGTAAAATGAATTTCAATAATATATTTCACTTTATAGCTAAATTTTCCTCCCCCTGTTTTAATGCTTTAAAGATTTTATCCTCTATTCGCAACGCTGAAATACTTATTAACTTGGAAAACAAAGATGGAAAAACACCTTTTGATTTAGCTAAAGAAAATAGTAATGAAATTATCAAAGAGTATTTTATTAATTTCAATAAAAATATTTCTTCATACCCGCTAAAGTCCTTACTTACATTAGGCGAATATTATTACGCTAGTGAGTTTACTAATCCCAATAATAAAAAGTCTTTTAGCTATTACCAAGAAGCTTATAATAAAGGCTCATTTGAAGGGGCTTTTTATATGGCAATGATTTATTTAGATGAAAACTCGAACCTGGAAGAAGCTAGGAAATTATTTCAGAAGGTAATAGATAGTAAAGAGCCTCAATCACTAAGATATCAAGCTTCAAAACTGCTTGGAATAATGTACTTATTTGGCAAAGGTGGACCAAAACAATATAGAGACGCTAAGAAATTATTTGATAACATTACTCTAAATGGAAATACGGATTACAATATAGATTACTATTTAGCTTATATGCATCATTATGGATACGGTACAGATAAAAACTTAAATGCAGCAGAACAATATTATGAAAAATCTATAAAGAAAGGTGACAATAATAGTGATAAGGCAAAAAAAGAATTAGAATTATTATATAAAGAACAATTTGAATTATTGCTTAGTCGATATAATGATAAAGGAGATATTTCTGCAGCTAATGATTTAGGGTCACTTTATCGTGAGGGCAAAAAAGTACCCAAAGACACCTCAAAAGCAATTGAGTATTTAGAATATGCATCAAAAAATGGTAATAAGAATGCATCCTTAACATTAGGGAAGATGTATTCTTCAGGTGAACTTAAAGATAAAGAAAGCGCTTTAAGAAAGGCTTTAGAATATTATGAATTAGCTTTGCCTTTAAATGAAGTTAAGTCAGATATCAATATTATTATTAAAAATCTAAGCTCACTTTTAAATACACCTGAGGCACCATATGCTTTGATTATTTTAAGTAATATATATAGAAAAGGAATAGGAATCAAAAAAGATCTTTTAGAAGCGAAAAAATTTTTAATTGATGCTAAAGATAAAGGCAGTGAAGAGGCAGAAATTATACTTAAAGAAGTAGATAGTAAATTACTTGAAAACAAAGAAACCTGCCTTAATTCTCTTGAGACATTAAATGCAAAAGAATTATTTAAGTTAGGAAATGAATGTTATTATCATAGGAACAAAGATTTTGAAATTAACCGTTTACTTACAAAAAGTATATTTGAAAAATTAATAGAAAAAGCTGAGATTGAATCTGATCATAGTCTTATAGAATCAGCAAAACGATATATAAAGTCTATAATTAATGAGTGGCTTAAGACTGACTTTTCAAATCGTAATTTACCAGAATATCCAGAAACTCTGAATCAATTAGGTTTAGAATATATGGAAGGAAAATACATTGATAAAAATCTTACTGCAGCAAAAGAAAAATTTGAAGAAGCATTAAATTTTGATTTTAAAAAAGCTGCTGGGAATCTTGATAATGTAAAAACTTTAATTGCTATAAATACCGATTATTATTCTAAAAAAACAATTTCAGATGATCCGAATGAATTGTTTGACGCAGGAAAAGCTTTTTATGAAGGAACTTTAGTTCAAAAAAATTATTTATTATCAAAGGATTGTTTACAACAAGCTAAAGAACTTGGCTTAGAAAAAGCTACTAAATTTCTAGCTGATATTGAAAATACAGCTAATTTTAAGAAACGTGAATTATTGTATAATTTATCAAAGCCCCGTCCGGACATTGAGCTTTTAATAAAATTAGGTGGTTGCTATTTATACGGAATTGAATTTCCAAAAAATCTTATAAAAGCACAAGAGGTTTTTGCCAAATCTCTCTCGGTTCTTTCTGATTACAGTGCAAATGAAGAACAAAAATTAAAATTTCAAGAGCGCATTAATACAAATATTCAAAAAGCAAAGCTTGCTATAGAAGGAAATCTAATAAAATATTCTGAATTTTTAACTTCCAATAATTCAGAAGAATTATTTGAAGCTGGCGAAACTTTTTTTAAAGGTGAATTAGTAGATCAAGATTTGCAAAAAGCAAAAGAAGCTTTTGAGGAAATAAGACGATTAAACAACTCTCATATTGAAGAAGCTCAAAAATATATTGATAATATAAATAATATTTATATTGAAACACTTAAATCGAAGACAGATGATATTTTAGCATGTAACGAATTAGCTAAAATATATTATAAAGGTATAACGGTACCTAAAGATTTAACCTTAGCAAAATATTTTTATAATTTATCACTTGAAATTAGTCCAAATGCAGAAGCTGAAAAAGGACTTACGCAAATCCAAAAGGAAATTGAATTTTTTATTCAAGACTTAGAAGAAAAAGCTGCAAATGGTGATAAAGATACCTTAAATGAATTAGGACTAATTTATCAAAAAGGAGATTTAGTAAAACAAGACTATGTAATTGCTAGAAAATGGTTGCATTCTGGAGTACAAGCAGGAAGCACAGAAGCTAAAGATAATTTAACAAAACTTAATAATTTAGAAATATCATCGCTTAGGCAGAAGGCCGGGACAAATGATCCTGAAGCTCAAAATCAATTAGGCCTTAAATATTTTGAAGGAGTAATAGTTGGAAAAAATTTTGTTGAGGCAGAAAAATATTTTAAAGCAGCTATTCAACTTCATTATCCAGAAGCCTCATTTAACTTAGGACATTTGTATGAGGCGCAAAAAAATTATTCTGGTGCAAAGAAATATTTTATAGAGGCACATAATAGAGGATATCCAAATGCTATAGAAGCATATCATAGAGCATCTAAACTTTTAAAAGAAGCTAATCGAGCTAAAAAATCATCTAACTTTGGACTAGAGATTGAAGTTGAAAAAACTACTGCAACTACCAATTTATTATATAAATCAAATTCTAATTTTGAAGATTCTGAGATAACTGACTCTTCTCCTATTGATTCAAATGCAGCAGCTGAAACAAGTCCTACGCAAACCCGAGAGGAAATTAAATCCCTTATTAATGACCTAGAAAAAAGAGCTTTAAATCTTGATAAAGACGCCTTGAATGAATTAGGGCTATTTTATCAAAAAGGAGAATTAGTAAAACAGAACTACGAAACTGCTAGAGATTGGTTTCATTGCGCATTACAAGCAGGAAGTAGGGAAGCTAGAGATAATTTGATAAAACTTGATAAGCAAGAAATATCTTCACTAATTAAAAAAGCTGAGAATAATGATCCAAAGGCCCAAAATCAATTAGGTCTTAAATATTTTGAAGGAACAATACTTAGGAAAAATTTTGCTGAGGCTGAAAAATATTTTAAAGCAGCTACAGAACTAAATTACCCGGAAGCATTTTTCAATTTAGGGCGTTTGTATGAAGCTCAGGAAAATTATCCTGGTGCAAAGAAATATTATATAGCTGCACATAAGAAAGGACATGCAAATGCTATGGAAGCATTTGACAGAGTATCTGAACTTTTAAAAGAAGTTAATCGGGCTAAAAAATCTGTTAAATATGCTCAAAGTAAAGAAGTAACATCTGAACCTATGGAAATTGAAGAAACCATTACAACAACCACCAATTCATCCCATCACTCTAGCCGTGAACATGAAAATTTTGGGATAGTTCCGGAAGTTAGTGCTCAAGCAGATGAAGGAAATAATACTAATATTGCGTTGATCGAAAAGTTTCGTACTCTTTCTGAAAACTTGTATGATACACTAGAACTTGAATTTGCTGATAATTATACAAGGGTTTCTCTTAATAATTCCAAATCTGAAACAATTGAACATATTCGAGCAGCCCAAGCAGAAATTTTAAATAGAGATTTAATTGAAAGAGAATATGATGGGTTTATTTTAGATGAGAAAGATAAAATATATATTCATCCTACAAAAAATTTCACCGAAAAATTTTATGAGTTTAAAGAAAGATTAGAATCTACTATTTCTAAAAACTATCGAGAATATGTTTTTTTGAGAATCAAAGAAGAGGCTTTACTTAAAAGCAATTCTTCCCAAAAAAATCTTATAAATATAGAAGCTATAACTGACTATTTTTATACTCATATAGCGGAACGTTACAAAAATGCAGTTAATATAATTAATAAAAGCAACCCTAATGTACATCATTTTACTTTATTAGGAATACATAAATTAATTGAACGCTTAATATACAGTGATAAGAAAAGGCCCTTTGAAAATGATACTACGGAAAAAGAGACCAAAAGCGAACAATTACGAAAAAGATTAAAATCTGATATTAAAAAGCTTATAGAAAATAAGGCTGGATCTAGCGATGTACCATTTATGCCTGAAACAAAAACTTATAAAACATATACAAAGCTTAGCACGCACACTCCTGTTCCCGAAGTTTTGCAGGCAGCAGGAATTGTTAATTATCAGGCAATTATAGATAGTAAAACAAGTGCAAGGGATCAATTATTGGAAGAACGCTCTGATTCGCGTGCATTACTTACAAAGTCTCAATTAAACACTGCTTCTACACCAAGCACTCAAAATACCCTAGAAGCACCCCTTTCCTATTCAGAGCGAATTTTATTAGAAAAACACAAAAATATTATTGTTAAGAATATATTTGAAAAATTTAAAGAGGAGAAATCAAATAAAGTTTCAAACTTCGATAAATTGTCAGTGAATTTGGATTACGAGTCTTTAGGTTATGATAAAAATCTTCCAAGACTTTTACAAAATGTTGCAGGTAATTACGTGCCTACATTTACAGAGGTAAAAAATATTTTGGTAAGTATCTTGAATACGGAAGGATTGGACTGGACCGCTATTGATTGTTCAGATGGTTCAGTATTTATTAGAATGGATGCAAAAAGCTATGATTGCTTATCTGCATATATGGATAAAATTAATTCTCAGAATGTTGGGATATAGTAGCAATATAATTGTAGCATATAATTGGAAAATTATGTGCTACAGAATTTAATCAATACTTAATAGCTGGTCTCTCAAAGCCATTAATCTTTGTTTGATCTCTATTAATTTTTCAATTTTGAGATTTTTATTTTCAAGGTTTTCGTTTATGATAATTTCTTTATTTTGCTTTAAATCAATTTTATTTTTATCAAAATAGTTTTGTACACCTTTTATACTATATCCATGAGTATATAAAAGATTTTTTACTTCGCAAATCACACTAATATCATTTTTATTAAAATATCGTCTTCCTCGATTTTTAAAAGGCTTTATACTGGGAAATTTTTCCTCCCAAAACCTAAGCACATGCGTAGGTACTCCAACAATTTGAGCTACTTCTCCTATAGTTCTTAAAGCAGAATCAGATTTTTTATCTTTTATCTCAATTTTATCTTCAATCATAGACTTATTTTTTACTATTTATTTTATTCTTAAGAATATTCGATACATAAAAACTGACGACTTTTCTTGGAGCAATAATTGCTTCTTCTTTAGTTTTAGGGTTTCTACCTATACGCTGTTTCTTTTGACGTGAGTAAAAACTTCCGAAAGAAGATATTTTTACAACTTCCTCGTTTTTAACTCCATTTATGATTTCATCGAACAATACATCTATTATTTCTATAGATTCAAGGTACGATATACCAACTTTGTTATTTATTTTATCGGCTAAATAAGCTCTTGTAACTGTAAAGTCTGACATAATATTCCTATAATTTTTTAATATTTATACTATAATAAATTAGTTAAGAAATAGCTAATATATTTTTCATAGTCAAAGCTACTTGGAGAAAGTAGAAGCAAAATAGAAAACAATCCAAAGGAGCTTAAATCGAATCGGAGATAGAACTTCTACCTTTAATAAGGCAGTTTCTTTAAATTTTTTGACTATAGATTTTGATCTAAATAATCTTGTGCAATTTTGTAGTCATCAAAATCTTTCTTATGTTTTCCTATAATTTGATAATTCTCGTGGCCTTTTCCAGCAATGATTAATAAATCTTCTTTCCCCATCATATCAATTCCATACTTAATTGCTTCTTGGCGATCTGCAATTTCTATATAACTACTGGAATTAATACCATTTATAATTTCACTCCTAATTGTAGCAGGATTTTCATATCTTGGATTATCATCTGTAATTATTATTAAATCAGCAATCTCACTAGCTATTTTTCCCATAATGGGACGCTTCACTCTATCCCTATCGCCTCCACATCCAAATATAATATATAATTTCCCGTTTTTAGCTAAATCTTTTGCAAGTTCTAAAGCTTTTTTTAATGCTTCGGGTTTATGAGAATAATCTATATAAACTGATTTATTTGCATTCGATTGTACTTTCTGCATTCTGCCTGGTACATGCACTAGATGCTCTAATGTACTTACAGCTTTCTCAATATCTGCGCCGCTAGCAATAGCAAGCCCTAAAGCACAAAGCATATTATAAATCTGGAATTCCCCTAAAAGTTTTGTTTTGAAACTATATATTTTCTTTTGAATTTCAATTGTAACAGTTTGAAAATCTAAATCCAAAATAACCGAAGTAAGTTTAATAAATTCAGCTTTTTTTCCATAGTCAATGATATTATTTTTACTACTTATACAAACTTCTTTTAAAATATCATATTCATCTATATCAGCATTAAGAACAGCAATATTATTTTTCAGCAAATCTGAAAATAATCTAATTTTAGCTTTGAAATAGTTTTCAAAATTTTCATGGTAATCAAGATGATCTTGAGAAAAATTTGTAAAAGCTGCTGCTTTGAGTTTTACACCATTTATTCTATATTGGTCTAAACCATGGCTTGAAGCTTCCATGGCAACATAATTAATATTAGCCTTAGCTAATTCATTCAGATTATGATGTAATGAGATTGGATCTAAAGTGTTTAAACCATTATAATCCTCATCAGTAAAAGATCCTTTGTTATATAATATGCCGAGACTTCCAATAGAAGCACTTTCTTTACCTAATGATTTCCATATTTGCTGATAGAAATTTACAGTTGAAGTTTTGCCAGCTGTGCCTGTAACAGCGACCATATTCTCAGGTTGATTAGGATAAAATCTTGCTGACAATTCGCTTAAAAATTTCCGCGTATTTTGAACTTTGAAAAATAAAACTTTATCGTTTTTTTTAGTTACGTAATTTTCATCAGTAACAATTATTTTTGCTCCTGCTTCAGTTGCATTGTCAATAAAATTATGACCATCATTATTGACCCCTTTAATTGCAATAAAAACTGAGTTTTTTTTAACTTCACACGAGTTAGTAGTTATGTCACTAACTTTATGGCTCAATATCTGGTCAATTAAAATATTATTAGAAGGAACTGAGAGCATCATTTACCATATCAAAGTCAAACCATAATTTTTCAGCTATTGCTGGATCATTTTCATCAACTGTAGGAATATTAAGTAAAGGCCCAAGTCTAGAAATTACATTTCCAACAATTGGAGCAGCAGTCATTCCACCTGTTGCATATCCACCTGTTGCTTTTGTACCTTTTGGTTCATCAAGCATTACAAGCATCACATATTTAGGTTCGTTAATAGGGAATGCCCCTATAAAAAATGACATTCTACTATTTTGATGATAGCCGCCTTTTTTCGTTTTATTTGCTGTACCAGTTTTACCTCCTACAACATATCCATCAATATTTGCTTTCCTTCCTGTGCCTTCTCTAACAACTAGTCTAAACAATTTCCTCATCTGATCAGATGTTTTTTCTTTAATTATACGAATAGGAGGTTTAGAATTTTCTGCTTGTTTAATAAATGTAATGTCATTTAAATAACCACCATTTACAATTGCAGCCATTGTTCTAACAAGATGTAGCGGTGTTACGGCAATTCCATGTCCATAAGAAATAGTCATTGTACTTATATCACTCCACCTAGCTTCACTAGGATACATAGGAGACGCCTTTTCAGGTATTTCAATGTTCAAAGGTTCTAATAAACCGTATAATTTTAATAAACTCTGCTGCTTCTTTTTACCCAAATCTAAGCTAATTTTAGCAGTACCAATATTTGAAGAATACATGAATATTTCTGGCACAGACATCCATCCGCCTTTAGCATGATAGTCAGTGATACTGAATCTTGCAACTCTAATTGGCGCATTAACGTCATAAGAATCGTTAATATTAACTGCACCCGAATCTAAGGCCATAGCAATTGTATAGGATTTAAACGTAGAACCAGGTTCATATAAACCTAGAGAAAATCTATTGAACAACTGTTCACTAGTTGCAGTTCCAGGGTTATGTGGATCAAAATCTGGTAAGCTTACACTTGAAATGACTTCTCCATTATTTGCATCAATTATAACACCTATTGCCCCAATTGCCTTATACTCTTCCATTGCCCAATTTAGTTCTTCATGTAAAATATTTTGCGCTCTAACATCTATAGATAATTGTAGAGATTTTAGCTCTTTTGTATTTAAAGAAATTAATTTTTCATCAAAATATTTTTCAATTCCAGCTAGGCCTTTACCGTCTAATCCCACATATCCTAAAACATGCGATAATAAATTACCATGTGGGTATACTCTTTTTTCCCCTTTTTCAAAAAACAAGCCTGGTAACCCTAAGTTATTAACTTGAAATTGCTCTTTAGGGGTGAGGTTTCTTTTAATCCACATAAAATTTTTATTAGACTTGAAATCTTTTACTAATTGCTCATAATTTAACTCAGGAAAAATTTCACATAGTTTATTTGCAGCCTCATCATGATCAATAATAATTTTAGGATTCACGTATAATGATGCGGTAGTAAGATTAGAAGCAAGTAATATATTATTTCTATCTGTTATATTTGCTCTATTAACAAATAAAGTTTCATTATTTTGCGTTTCATACTCAATAATTTTATTTTTATCCAAACCAATGGAAATTAAACGAAATCCAATAGCTAAATACGCAAATAGAAATACAACAGCAACAATTTGCAACCTTGTATAATGAAGTTTATCACTAATTATAGTATTGTATATTAGAAATCTATATATTAACTGAAAGTATTTTTTAAAAATTTTCATATTAAATTAAAATTTTATTTTAGCTAATTTAGGCTTAGATTGTTTAATAATTCTATTTTTGACTAAATCAATGTTATGACTTTTATTATTTTTATTTAGCAGCTTAGGGTTTTTATTAGTATTTTCAGGATTTTGAGCAAACTTTCTTTCTACTATTTCTGGTTCAATTTCTGCTAATTCCAATGGTAAATTGTTTATTAATTTACGCATTTGTTTAACTTTTACTGCTTCAAGATTTAGATGTTCTGCTGTAATTTCTCTGAGTTTTTTAGGCTCTGTAAGATAAGCCCATTCTGCTTTTAATACATGAATAGATTCTTTTTCTTGATCTAAATGCTTTGTTAATTCAATTAAATCCTTCCTCAAATTTTGCACATGATATTTAACCTGAAATAATCCAAATGCACTTGATATTACTATAATTACTCCAATAATATTTATAGGATTTATCATTATGCATTTCCTATTTTTTCAATTGCTCGAAGTCTAGCTGATCTACTTCTAGGATTAGATTTTACTTCATCTTCACTTGGCTTACCAGCCCCTTTTGTTAAAGAAATATAATTTGAACGAAAATCATCATTAAAGATAGGCACATGTCGTGAAGTTGCTCTATTTTTGCCTAATTTTATATTAATAAAGTCTTTTACAATCTTATCTTCTAAAGAATGGAATGATACTATTACTAGTCTTCCATTTTCATTAAGTAAATTATCAACCTGATTGATAATAGTTTTCAGTTCTTCAAGCTCATCATTTACATATATTCTAAAAGCTTGAAAAGTTTTAGTTGCAGGATCAATTTTACTATATTTTTTTGATTTTACTGAGCGTATTATCTCAGCAAGCTTTTCAGTAGTAGCAATCTCGGCTTTTTCACGCTCATTACAAATTTTTCGAGCTATTTTACGTGCATCTTTTTCATCCCCAAAATAATAAATTATATCTGCAAGTTCTTGTTCAGTATAATTATTTACCACATATGCTGCATCTCTTCCTTCTTTTCCCATTCTCATATCTAAATAAGCTGATTCCATGAAAGAGAAGCCTCTAGAGCGTGTATCAAGTTGCATTGATGATACCCCTAGATCAAGTATGATCCCATCAACCTTACTAATATTATAACTGTTTAATATTGAAGAAATTTCACTAAATTTCCCTAAACTGAATTTAAATTTAGAAAAATCTTTTGCAATAATATTTGCAAATTTTTCTACATCAGGATCACGATCAATTGCAAATAAATTACAATCTGCTTTATTTAAAATTGCTTTACTATATCCTCCAGCACCAAATGTACAATCAACATATATTTTACCTGGTTCAGGATTTAAATAATATAAAGCCTCTTCGAGCATTACTGATTGATGGGGAGGATCTTGAAGAGCTTGAATATACATATTCAGTTTTCCGTAATTAAAAGGAAACTACTTAATAATAATGGATAAGATTTAATTGAAAAACTCGATGCAAATATATGTGACATTTTTTTCATAGCATTAAATTTTTCAAACCTCTTATTATATCAATTATAGTTAATCTATATTAAGATAAATATAACAAGTAAATTTAAAGTTAATTAGATCAAATTTTTAACCTTTATTTGAGAAAAACTATTAAAATATTACCTGTTATGATAAAATACAGATTTATTGTTGATAAATTTACAATTCCATCCTTATCATTATTTAGTTAATGAAGCCAAATTATCCAGAAGATCGATGTTGGTCAAGTATTAAATAACAAATTTTAAAAGAATTTTTTATTAACAGAAATTAATAAGATTTAGATAGTCAGAATTTTGAAGATTTTACATAATTTAATACTAGTGGTTTTGCTTGAATAGATAATTATTTTCACTTCATAAAATAAGGAAGAAGCTTGAGATTAAGATAATTGAATCTCAAGCTCCTATTCTCATTTTAATAGCCCTTTTTAACACCGGTTTTTCTTGAATTATTATTAAAGCGTCCCATGTTATTTATCATATTTTTAATTACGCCTCTTTTATCACCTCCTGTATGTGTAAAATCCTCTTTAAATTCAATCTCAACTCCATCTTTTAGATCATACTGTTTTATATCTGAAAGATTATCGTTATTATCAAATTTTAAGGCTATTACATATTGCTCGATAAGCTTTGGATTAAAAAACGCAACAGATTCTTCTTTTGAAGATATATAATACCATGTTTCTCCTCCGAAACTAGAAACAGATGAAGGACTTCCAAGAATATTTAAAGCATCTTGTTTATTATTAATTTGTTCCTTAACAAGTGCAAAATTCGACTTTACAAAATAAAATCCTTTAGTCTTATTATTCTTTACACAAGCGGTTAACACTAAATTTAGTATAAATACTAAACTAATAATTTTTACTAATTTCATCATATATTGTCTCTTAACATATCCATTTTTTAACAAACTAAATTTTTACTGGCATACACAAAGCTCATTTTACATTAATTAAATTAAAAAAATAAGCTAAATTTAATGTATCCTGATTATCTAATTTTATTGACTTATAAATTAATAGTAAAAAAAAATCAATAAATAGTAGTTTTTTAACTGGATTTAGTTTTGAGATTATATTATAACTCACAAACATAAATAAAAAATTATTTATAAATTATATTATAAAGAGTTTTTCTCAACCAAATTTTTAATAACAATATATTAAGAAAGAGATTTAAATAAAATGGCTGTTCCTAAGAAACGAACCTCAAGTTCAAGACGTAATATGCGCCGTTCGCATGACGCTTTAAAAAAAATCAATGTTGTGGTAGATGCTACAACGGGTGAATATAAATTACCCCATCATATATCATTATCTGATGGATATTATAACAAACGTCAAGTTATTACGCCTAAGGCCGAAAATAATAACGAAAACGAAGAAGCTTAATTTCAAAGTTTAATTAATAATTTTATTGATTATAATCGGTGACTTCTCCTAAATATCATAATTTAATAATTGCTTTAGATGCAATGGGAGGAGATCATGCTCCTACCTCTGTAATTGAGGGCGCAGAAATTGCACTTGAAAATTATTCAGAATTAAATTTTAAAATATATGGAAATGAGGAATTAATTTCACCTTTATTAAATAAATATAAAAAGGTTAAAAATTCATCAATTATAATTCATACAGATAAATCCATATCTCCTACAACTAAGCCCTCAGTTGCATTAAGAAACGGACGCGACTCAAGTATGGGCTTAGCTATTAAAGCAGTAAAAGACAAAGAAGCATCAGCTTGCGTTTCTTCAGGGAATACTGGTGCTTTAATGGCTATATCGAAGATACTCCTTAGAACCCTTCCTAACATTTCAAGGCCTGCAATAGCAACTTTAATACCTACATTAAAAGGTAAATTAGTCATGCTTGACTTAGGGGCAAATTCTATATGCGATGCAAATAACCTATTTGAATTTGCAATAATGGGTGATGCTTTTGCAAAAGTAATACTCGAAAAGGAAACACCTACAATAGGGTTACTTAATATTGGCTCTGAGGATGAAAAAGGCAATGAAGTAGTAAAAGACGCAGGCAATATGCTTAAAAATCTTCAAAATGGTTTTAAGTTTTATGGCTATATAGAAGGCAATGATATCGCTGAAGGCATTGTTGATGTAGTAGTTACAGATGGATTTTCAGGGAATATAGCTCTAAAGACCGCAGAAGGCACTGCCCATCTTTGCAAAGAATTTATGAAACGTGCTTTTAATAATTCCATTTTTGCTAAGATTGGATATTTACTTGCGAAAACTTCTTTAAAAAAAATATTTACGCATATTGATGCACGCAGATATAATGGCGCAATGTTTTTAGGATTAAATGGCATAATAATCAAGAGCCATGGATCTTCTGATTCAGCAGGCTTTGCAAATGCAATATTTGTTGCAGCAGAGCTCGCAGCAAATAATATAAATGAGAAAATTATTAGCGAATTAGATTTATCTGGTCATCTCAATGGAAATGATAAAAATGACAATTAATTCTTATATTAGTTCTGTAGGCCATTATCTTCCATCAAAAATCGTTACAAATTTTGATTTAGAACAAATTCTTGATACCACAGATGAATGGATTGTTCAAAGAACAGGAATCAAACAACGTCATTTAGTTGCCGATGGTGAATATAGCTCTGACATGGCTTATAACGCTGCAAAGACTGCTTTAGAAAATTCTCAGTTAACTAAAGAAGATATTGATCTAATTATTGTTGCTACTACAACCCCAGATAATACCTTCCCCTCAACTGCTACCAAAGTACAAGCTAAACTTGGAATTACCAAAGGAGCAGCTTTTGATATACAAGCAGTATGTACTGGCTTTATATACGCATTAACTGTTGCAGATAATTTTATTAAAACTGGACAAGCTAATAATGTAATAGTTATTGGCGTTGATAGCATGTCAAAAATTGTGGACTGGAATGATAGATCAACATGTATATTATTTGGAGATGGAGCTGGTGCTTTGATCCTATCAAAAACTAATGAAGCAACAGGAATAATTGCTAGCAAAATTGAATCAGACGGAAATTACGGAAATTTATTATACACTGATGGTGGCGTATGTTTAAATAAAACTGCAGGTATAGTAAAAATGAATGGTAGAGAGCTTTTAAGACATGCGGTAGATAAAATGGCAACTACTACTTTAAACTTACTTACTCAACATAATTTGACAATAGATAATGTTAATTATCTTGTACCTCATCAAGCTAATATTCGTATTTTGTCTGGGGTCGCAAAAAAAATGGACTTTCCTGAAGATAAGGTTATCATTACAATTGATAAACATGCAAATACCTCTGCTGCCTCTATTCCATTAGCTATTGCTGCAGAACATAGCAAATTCAAAAAAAATGATCTAATTGCTTTAACTGCTTTTGGTGGCGGACTCACTTGGGGCTCAAGCTTACTTAAATGGAATATTTAAATTTATTGACAATTGTTAATAAGTTTGTTAACCTAAAAAGCTAATAATATAATATTCCTGTAAAGATATGAAAAAAAATATTTCTGTTAAACAACCTATTGTTTCAAGCGCTAAAGAAGATAAAATACAATATTTATTTAATCAGCTTTCAAATCCTCATTTAGACCTAAATTTTAGAAACTACTATCAGACTCAATTAGCTTACTGTTATTATGAATCCGGGAACTATACCGAAGCCTTTAACTTCTTTAATGAAGCAGCCCAAACAGGATCTGTCCAGGCTCAATATATGTTAGGAAGATTTTATCTATATGGAGTCGCTTGCGAGAAAGATGTTAATAAAGCTAGAGAGTTTTTTGAAAAAGCTGCTATACAGGGTCATGAAAAAGCTCAATATGAATTAGGACTATTACTCCTAATGGCACAAAATATAAAAGCTGCTAAAGAATGGTTTGAAAAATCTGAAAGAGCAGGCAACATTGAAGCTACCTATAAGTTAGCTGAGTTAAGTGACGACTATTTTAAAGCCGCAAATCAAGGACATAAAGAAGCTCAATACAAATGTGGACAATACTGCTATAGAAGAAAAGAATACAAACTTGCTAAACACTGGTTTACACAAGCTGCTGGACAAAACCATGCTGAAGCGCAGTACCTGTTGGGAACAATGTATAGCACAGGTTTAAATTTACTTAGAAAAAATGTAAAAGAAGCTTCTGATCAGTCGTTTGTAACATTTGATGCTGATGACGATTACGTTCCTCAGGACTCAAAAGAGGCTTTTTTCCATTATAAAAAAGCTGCTGATAATGGACATAAGCAAGCACAGCTTGAAGTTGCTAAATGTTACAGAGAAGGAATAGGCATAACTCAGGACATCGCTCAAGCAGCCAAATATGACTTATTAGCGAAAACAGAGATCTTAAATAATAATGCTGCCCCTAATCGAGGTAATAAGCAGGATAATAAAAACTCATCCGCTGAACATAAATATGCTGATCAGAATATAAGTTTTAAATTTTTTGATATTAAAAACAAATTATTAAACTATAAAAATATATTTGTACCAGCTGTAGTTTTTTCTGAAAAAATCATGACTAATCCAACTATAGCGTATGGTTATGATAAAGTTATACAGCATTTTAAACCTGTAATTACTAAGTTTGCTTCAGCTTTAGATAATAATCTAAGTAAATTACAAATCACAGAAAAATCAGGCTCAGTAATTAAAGGATTTATCAGGAGTTCTACACCAATTATACTTTTAGCTGCAACAATTAAAGCAAGTGTAAGCATATATAATGATATTAGAGCAAACAAACCTAAAATGGAAATTGCAAAAAATGCAATATATGAGTTTGGCAAAACAATAACTCAAGGCATATTAATTTCTTCAGCTGCAACCGTTGGAACAATTGCGGCAGCGCCAATGGCAAGTACTGCAGCAACTTTACTATTACCTATAGGCGCAGCGACCCTAGCTTTAGGCGCAACTTCTAAAGCAATTGAAAAAATTGAGCCATATGCTACAAAATTTGCAAGTAAAATTGCTACTAAAGTGAATTTAGGAAGATCTTAAACATCGTTGTTAGCTTTAATAGAAGCATCCAATCTGCTTCTGTTAAAACCTTATTCTACCGTTACTGATTTTGCCAAATTCCTTGGTTGATCAACATCATTACCTTTAAATACTGCAGTATGATAAGCAAGCAATTGGACAGGTATTGTATATAGTATAGGATTAATAAATGGATTAGAGGTTGGAAGTGTTATAACCTTATAGCATATATCTTTTAGTTCTTTTGCACCAAGTTCATCAGTAATTGCTATAATTTTTCCTCCTCTTGCCGCTATTTCGTTTAAATTAGACAAAGTCTTTTCAAATAGTCTATCGTGCGGAATGAGGGCTATAACTAATATATCATTATCAATTAAAGCAATAGTACCATGTTTCAATTCACCGGCAGCAATTCCTTCAGCATGAATATAAGAAAGCTCTTTCAATTTTAGCGCAGCTTCTAAAGCAACTGCGTATGAAATTCCTCGCGCAGTGTATAATACATTTTTAGCATTAGCTAGATCTTCAGCTACTAATTTTATTGAGTTGTCCAGATTTAGAATGCTATTTACTCTGCCCGGGATTTCTTTCAAACAATCATTTAAAGTTTTTATATCTATTTCTGATAAAGTGTTTTTCATTTTAGCTATTGATAAAATTAATACAGCTAAAGTTGAGAGTTGAGCAGTAAATGCTTTTGTTGAGGCCACTCCTATTTCAAGTCCTGCAAATATCTCTAAATAATCATCTGCTAAGCGCGCCATGCTACTTTCTTTAACATTAATGATGGATAAGCAATATTGACCATGCTCTTTAGCATAATGCATGGCAGCCAGACTATCAGCAGTTTCACCTGATTGTGAGATGAAAATAGATAACTCATTAGAATTTAGTTTCTTATTTCTGTATCGAAATTCTGATGCAATATCAATTTCAACAGTAATATTTGTAAATTCTTCAAACCAATATTTTGCAACCATTCCAGCATAATATGAAGTACCACATCCAATAATATTAATTTTATTAACTTTGTTTGCTAAAATGGATATTTTGGATAATTTCCCATTTAAACCCGCATTCATATATGAATTTAAACTAGTGGCTAAAGTTATAGGCTGCTCAAAAATTTCTTTAAGCATAAAATGAGAGTAATTTCCTTTTTCAGCATTTAATATTTTATTATCAACGATGTTAACTTCGCGTGTAACTTCCTTATAATTAAAATCATAAAATTTTGCAGAGTTTCTAGTCAATACTACTATATCTCCTTCTTCAAGATAAGAAACTTTATCAGTAAATGAAGCTAGCGCGTAGTTGTCAGAGCCTAAATATATTTCACCCTGTCCATATCCTATTAATAATGGAGCACCTTTTTTAATTCCTATTATTAAATCTTCATTTCCGGCAAATATAATCCCAACAGCATAACTACCTTTGAATCTACTAAATGCCTTCTTTGTTGCTTCTAATTCATCTAGTCCCTCTTCCAGATATTTTGTAATAAGCTGCAATATCACCTCAGTATCAGTATCACTTAAAAATACTGCACCTGTTTCAATAAGCTCAGATTTAATTTCTGCAAAATTCTCAATAATTCCATTATGAACTACTGCTACCTTTCCATTTACATGCGGATGTGCATTAATAGTATTTGGGACACCATGCGTTGCCCACCTTGTATGAGCAATTCCTATATTGCCTTTTAATGGGCTCTGCTGATATTTTTCCTCAAGATTTTTAACTTTACCTTGAGACTTTAATAGATTAATTTTACCATTTTCAATTAAAGCAATACCTGCTGAATCATAACCTCTATATTCTAAACGCTTTAATCCTGCAATTAAATCTTCTGCAACCAGCTTATTACTTATTATCCCTATTATTCCACACATAATTAACTTCGTATTTATTTTGTATTTATGTTTTTATATATAAAGGAACGAAATATGGCAAATATTTAATTAATGTATAAGAGATTTTATATTTAGTATCATGAATTATACTGAATATACATTTATTTTGTAGCAAAATTATTAAATCTAAGTTATAAAATACTTAACTTCTCATCTAATCCAATTATAGTTTAAATTTATGGATATTACTGCAATTAAACTTGATAAACATCTTGAAAATTTAAATGAAGCTCAGCTTGAAGCAGTAAATAATTTAGAAGGCCCTCTACTTGCCTTAGCTGGGGCGGGGACTGGGAAAACTAAAGTTTTAACTTCTAGAATTGCGCATATTATAGTTACGAAAAGAGCTTACCCAAGTCAAGTACTTGCTGTCACTTTTACTAATAAAGCCGCTAAAGAAATGATTGCGCGTATTGGAAATATTGTTGATACCGAAGGTTTATGGCTAGGAACTTTCCACTCTATCTCAGCTAAAATACTTCGCCGTCATGGTCAAGTATTAGGATTAGATAATAATTTCACAATTATTGACACTGATGATCAGCTTAGACTGCTTAAAACTATATTAACTAATCAAAATATTGATGTTAAAAAATACAATCCTAAAACTATAATGGGGATTATCCAAAGATGGAAAGACCTAGGTATTTCCTACGATAAAGTTTCACCCTCTGATATTACTTCTTATATACATCAAATTGCTTTCCATGCTTATAAAGAATACCAAAAACGTTTAGCTACTATAGGATCTGTTGATTTTGGGGATCTACTTCTTTATAACCTTGAATTATTTACTAAAAATCAGGATATACTTGAGCTGTATCACAATAAGTTTCGCTATATACTCGTTGATGAATACCAAGATACAAACGTATCACAATATTTATGGTTAAGATTACTTGCTCAATCACACAAAAATATATGCTGTGTTGGTGATGAGGATCAATCAATTTACGGCTGGCGTGGCGCAGAAATAGCAAACATCTTGCGTTTTGAACAAGACTTTCCTGGTGCTAAAGTTATAAGGCTTGAGAGAAATTATAGGTCAACAAATCATATTCTTTCAGCAGCATCCGGTATTATTAGTAATAATCGTGAAAGATTAGGTAAAACTCTTTGGACTGATATTGATAATGGTCATAAGGTTAAATTACTATCTTTGTGGGATGATAGAGAAGAAGCAAGATTTGTTGCTAGTGAAATATCTACAATTCAACGTAATGACGAATTACAATTAAGAGATAGCGCAATTTTAGTTAGAGCTGGATTTCAAACACGTGCTTTTGAGGAATGTTTTATTTCACATGCTATCCCCTATAAGGTTATTGGAGGACTTAGATTTTATGAAAGGATGGAAATTCGAGATATAATTGCATATATAAGAGTCACTATGCAAAATGATGATGATTTAGCATTCGAACGGATAATCAATACTCCAAAACGCTCTATTGGCCAGTCTTCAATAAGACAATTTTATGAATATGCGCGCCTTTACAATATTTCTTTATTTAAAGCAATTGAGCAAATGCTTGAACAAGGTGATATAAAATCAAGAGCAAAGACTATATTAAGCAGTTTAATTGCTAATTTTAAAAAATGGCAAAGTGAATTTAATACTCGCCATCATGCAGAAGTTGTTGATACAATATTAAAGGAATCCGGTTATTTATCTATGTGGCAACAGGATAAAAGCATAGAAGCAGAAGGAAGAATTGAAAATATAAAAGAACTACTAAGAGCGCTGAATGATTTTGAGAATATTACTGAGTTTTTAGAGCATGTTAGTTTGATAAGTGAAAATGAAAGTGCTGACACCGAAAATATGGTTAATATTATGACTCTTCATGCTGCTAAGGGTTTAGAGTTTGATACAGTATTTTTACCTGGCTGGGAAGAAGGAATTTTCCCTCATCAGAAATCTTTAGATGAAAAAGGCATTGCCGGCCTTGAAGAAGAAAGACGTTTAGCTTACGTTGGTATCACTAGGGCCAAGAGAAGATTATATATTTCATGTGCAGGATCCAGACGAATCTATAATCAATATCAAACTAGTATAGCTTCACGTTTTATAAATGAACTACCAAGAGAAAACATTGAAATCCTAAATGGCAGAGTTTAAAATTGCATAAAATCCAAACTAACACAATATCCCAGCTGAACAATATCTAATTTTACTCATTATTGTCATTGGAAGGTAATTTCTTGTAATTTTTACAAGTGAAACAAGTAATAGCCACCAAATCATTGATACTTTAAATATACCTATAACCATTAAACTAGTTTGATACAAGAATATTTTTTCCCACTAATTGAAGAAAATATTCTTATAAAATTTGTTATTTAGAAATCGAATTAGATACCTTCATCTTTATCACAATTGAAAATAACGAAATGAATAACAAAAATTTCTAAAAAAACTTAATTTCTGATTATAATGTCATTAAGTTTTATCACATTCCAAAACAAGTACCCCTTACTTAAAGCAAGAATTGCTGATACTGAAAATCTAAAGAACTTTATTAGTAAATTTTCCAAAAAAAATTGTACAAGCAAAACTCATACTCAAATTATTCTTTCTTCAGCTAAAGACTCTTCTACAATATCGTAGTTACAGAACTTAGTTTAGCCTCTTCTCGTCCTTTTACAGCTAATTTATCTGCTTTTTCGTTATATAAATTTCCATTATGAGCTTTTACCCAGTGCCAGTTCACATTATGAATTTTTATTAATTCATCAAGTTTTTGCCATAATTCAACATTTTTTACTGGCTTTTTTTGTGAAGTTTTCCAATTATTTAATTTCCAATTTTTAATCCAAACAGTAATACCTTCTTTAAGATAATTACTATCCGTATATAATTCTACTTCACAAGCTTTTTTCAAAGATAGTAAACCCTGTATAGCAGCATATAATTCCATTTTATTATTAGTAGTGTCCTTTTCGCTACCATAAATTTCTTTAACATTTGATCCATAAATTAACACTACTCCCCAACCTCCAGGTCCAGGATTACCTGAACATGCTCCATCAGTATATATTTCAACTATATTATCCATTTTATTAAAATAGTTTTATGATGGTTGCCATAAGACCAGTACAAATAACCATTATAGAACCTAACTTGATTGTTAATCTCATTTCTAAGCTATTCATTTGAGCTTTTAACGCTTCTATGTCTAATTTTAATTCATTTAATTTATCATAAATTTCAGCTTTAAATTCTGCCATCTCAGCCCGAAAATCGATTATCTCACTTTTAATCTCTAATTTAAATTCAGCATTCTCTGCTCTGAAATTTGCAATATCTAGTTTTAAATCACATATATCCTTTTTAGTAGCAAGTTCTCCATAAGTAATTTTGGCAAGAGTAGATACTACACCTTCTGCTTGCTTTTCAGAAAAATCATGATTTTTTTGAAGATCTTTTATTAAAGAATGAGTATCGAATAACATTGATTGCATAAAATTAGGTTCATTCATGTTTTGTTCTACATTATACATATAATCCTCAAATAAAATTAATTCAAGGACAAGTAAATATCAAGACTTGATATTTAGTCAATATATAATATTAATATACTTCAAATTCTTTTTTTTGGTAATAACCTTTTATATGCGTTAAAGGACCACTATATTCAATTAATGACAAACCTACTTCTAAGAACATTTGCTTAGATAACATTATACTTTCTGCCCAATCAGTTTTATCATTATTATTTCCTGGCCATTCTCTATGATAAATTACTTCCTTAATACCTGCCTGAATTATAGATTTTGCGCATAATGAACAAGGCACCCAAGGAACATATATACTACAATTTTTACTTGAAACACCAATTCTTGCACAATGTAATATTGCATTTTCTTCAGCATGGTTAATTAAATTATATTTTAAATCAGAAAAATATCTTTCTTCTGAATCTTCAAGTCCTCTAGGAAGACCATTATAACCTGTTGATCTAATTTCCATATCTGGACCAACAATTACTGCTCCTACTTTAGTACTAGGATCCTTACTTTTAGTAGCAACAAGATAAGCCATCGTCATAAAATACCTGTGCCAATTATGAATACTAGTCATTCTTTAAATCTTCCTCATAAATTTGTTTTGTTTTTAAAGATGCAATTTCTTTATTTAAATTTTCAACTGATTGCTTAAGTTTCCTTGTTTCAAGCATATGTTTAAGTTTCAAAGTCATTGTCTGTAATCTTCCAATAATGAGTCCGGCGACAAAGTTAATTACAATAAGAATAAATAATGGCAATTCAATATCAATATTTTTTGGAATTACATGAATAGTAATTACCTGCCGATTAATCAAACAAAAACCTGTAATAATTAATAAAATAGATAGTACAATAATATTTTTTAATAGCCTCATTTTCCTAACTCTAAAAATTTTTCAATTGAATTCCTTATCTCATTCACTTTTTCATTTTTAAGATCTAATTTATTCAATATTTTATCTTTTACTTTATTGCCTATCATTTTATTCAAATCGACAGTATATTTTGGATTATCAATAGTGTTTCTTATTTTTAAAGATATCTCATCTTTATTATTTTGCTCAAATATTCTTATAGGTAAGATCTTATAGTTAATAACATTATTATTTAAATTTATACTACCGTTTCCACTAAACTCAGCAATATCAGAAACTATTTTCAAATCATTATTTGAGATTATACCATGCTGAATCCCAAAACTCGCTGAAATTGAATCAAATAATATTTTACTAATATTTTTACCCGCTAAACTTAAGAATAGCATGTTGAACTCTGAGGAAAGATTATCAATTTCCCCCTTATCTATTTTAGCATGCCCTTCACCATTTAAATTTGCTTTAAATAATTTGGGATCATAACTATGAGTATTAAACTTTAAATCAATATTTGCTTTACCTTTTACAGAATGTAACAATTTGTTATTAGAGAATAAATTATCAATTCCTATATTTTTAACTTGAACATTGCCTTCTATATGAGGTGTATTTGAAGCAATTTTTCTAATGTTTACAATTCCCGAAATTGAACCATCATATAAGGATATATTATTTAAATTAGCTTTCAAATCGCTTTGCTCTAAACTTGTAGTTAGACTAATATATTTAAACAACATTGAATTAAATACTGTATTATTTGCTTCTATGTCAGCATTTAAAAATAACGGAATATCATTTTTACTTATTTCTGCATCTTTAGTAGTTAAAGAAATTTTTTTAAAAAAATTATTCTTATTTTCATTTATAGTATAAATATTATGCGCAGTAAGAATATCTAGATCGGCATTATTTATTTTTATCTTGGTATCAATATGTATAGGCTCAGATTTAATATACTTTAGCCTACCTTCAGAATAAGATTCTAAAACATTAATTTTTGAGCTTAAATTATCATGTTTTTTGGACGCATTAAATTTTAAAGTAAAATTATCATCATATTTATTTTGATTGAAAAATTCATGTAAAGATCCTAACTCTATATTTCCTTTTATTTCTAAATCATTATTTTCAAATGTAAATTTTATATCTGGCCTGTTATCTAAAGCTGCAGCTATTTCTATATTATTTAAATTAATTGACTTTGTATCATTAACAAAATGATTTAATACACCCTGCTTCAATGTTACTTTATCAACTTCAATTTTTTTACGCAATAATGGAAGTATTTTTACACTGGCTTGTAATTCACCAACTTTGAATATAGGCTGCTTATCAGTTAATTGTTTGAAGATTTTTGCATCCTTAATTTTCAATTGTATATTCGGCAGAAAGAATAGCTTAATATCTCCCTCGATAACCATATGACAATTTGTATTGTTATAAATCTGCTTGCTTATTTCAGCTTTAAAATTATTTAAATTAAAAAAATTTGGTAAGCTAATAATTATAAGTACAATCAAAATAATTATTGCTGAGATTTTTATCTTTCTTTGCATAATATCACTCTTTTAGAGCTAAAAATTTTTCTGCTTCAAGCGCAGCCATGCATCCTGTTCCTGCAGCCGTAATAGCTTGCCTAAATATTTTATCCTGTACATCTCCCGCAGCAAATACACCTTCAAGGTTTGTTGCAGTTGAATCGGGTTTGGTAATAATATACCCCTCTTCATCAGTTTCAATAAAATCTTTAAACAAATTTGTATTTGGAGAGTGACCGATTGCAATAAATACTCCATCAAGCTTTAATTCTTGTGCTTGGCCAGTAATAGTATTTTCAATTCTCACACCAGTTACATTCATGGGATTTTCTTCACCCAATACTTCAATGAGCTTATGGTTCCAGATAACTTCTATTTTTTCATTTTTAAATAATTTATCTTGTAAGATTTTTTCTGCCTTAAATTTATCTCTTCTATGAATTACGGTAACTTTACTTGCATGATTTGTAAGATATAGTGCTTCTTCTACAGCGGTATTTCCACCTCCTACTACTATTACCTCTTTATTTTTATAAAAAAACCCATCACATGTAGCACACCCTGACACACCGAAACCTTGAAATTTCTGTTCAGTATCTAGTCCAAGCCATTTAGCTTGAGCACCTGTTGCAATAATAATGCTTTCTGAACTATATATTTGTCCTGACTCTCCTATACAAATATAGGGATATTGTTTAAAATCTACTTCCTTAATATGGTCATATATTATCTTGGTACCAACATGTACAGCTTGCTTTTCCATTTGTTGCATAAGCCATGGTCCTTGTATCATGTCTGCAAAGCCAGGATAATTTTCAACGTCAGTAGTAATTGTCAGCTGGCCTCCAGGTTGTATACCACAAACGACAGTTGGCGATAGATTTGCTCTAGCAGTATATATAGCCGCACTATAGCCTGCAGGGCCTGAACCAATTATTAAAACTTTGTTATGAATGATATTTGTAGATGCCATAGTTTAAATTAAAACCTTAAGATTAAAAATATGATTAGCCCTCAAGTTAAAATCTGATCCTGGAGCTAATCATTGTAAATCATATAATTTATAATTTTTCAGCATTAGAAGTAAGGTAATCAGCAATACCTTCAGATGTTGCTATAATTGCAGGGGCACCCTTATTCCAGTTTGCTGGACAAACTTCACCATGTTCCTCAAAATGATCTAATACATCAGTCATACGTACAGTGTCTTCAATATTTCTACCAAGAGGCAAATCATTAACTACTTGATGACGTACAATACCTTTTTTATCAATCAAAAATGTTCCTCTAAGTGATACTGCATCTCCTATTAACACATCATAGTCACGTGAAATAGACTTAGTAAGATCAGCTACCATAGGAAATTGAACATTTCCAATACCGCCTTTATTTACAGGAGTATTTTTCCAAGCCAAATGAGTAAAATGAGAATCAACACTAACTGATAAAACTTTTACTCCACGAGATGTAAATTCTCCAAGTCTATTATTAAATGCTATAATTTCAGAGGGGCATACAAATGTAAAATCAAGCGGGTAGAAGAAAATGATACAAGCTTTACCATCTCTATATTTTGTTAAATTAAACGATTCATTAATTTCATTGTTAGGCATTACAGCTTTAGCCGTAAAATCTGGGGCTTGTTTACCAACAAGTACACTCATTTAAAATCTCCATTAATAGTTATCATTAATCACAGTAATAATATCTTTTTATGAACTTGGCCATATAATTTTTATATAACTCTAAGCTTTTTAAATATTTTTCAGCAGCATTTCAAATTTAACCTAAAAATATTAATCTTTATAACGTTTTAAAAGAGTTTTTTAAAAAACAGCTCAATTTAATTATTAATTTACTTTAGTTAATAATCTAGCTATAATATATTAACTAAATTTAACGAATAGGAAATATATGTATATTCATGGTAAAGAAGTAATTTTAAGCGAAAACGGAATATTAGATTTAAGTAATTTAAGAATAAACGAAACTATTGCCGCAGATATAGTTCAAAACTTTAAAGACAACAATCAGTTGACGGAACTTAATCTTCAGGAAACAGAAGCCAGTTTTAAATCTATTAAAGAACTTGCTAAATTAATTAGATCAAGCAAAAGCTTACGAATACTAAATTTTGGACTTCAAAATATTAATTCTATTAAACTTAAGATTTTTTATGAAGCTATCAGTCAAAATCCAAGAATCTTAAGCCTTAATTCTGGATATAACATACAAGATGGTAAATTTATTAACATTCTAACTCCAGAATATATCACGCTTGAAGAGCGTATAACAAGAGCTACTGGTGGCCTTAGTGAAAAAGAATACGATGATACGGAAAAGACACTTTATAATATTCTAAATAATTGTAAAAATATAATTTTTTACAATAGCGTTATAACTAAAAACTATAATCATGCTTTTGAGATAGCATCCAAATTATATAAAAACAGAGAAACTCTTTGCCAAATTTCATATGCAATTCTTAAAGAATTTCCGAAACGCAGGAATGCTGTTAAATACATACTAGACCATGCGTACACCGACCTTAATCTAAATGGAATTGAACAACTTATAAGAAAAGCTAACGAGGAACGCAAAATAAAATGGTCGACCACAATTACTAAAGATGAAAATTTCCAGAAAAACATCCCTACTGATATTTTAAAAATTATTGGACACAATTTAAGACCCCACCATATTATAATAACAAAAAAACAGCGTAATAATGAGTTTCTAAAGCGCTGCAAGTTAAATTGTGAATTAAGTGTTTTAGAAACTTATTATAATGAAAATGAGGAGTATATTACTCCGGAATCACTTAAAATGGCTTACAATCACGTTAGAGAAAAAGTTAAAAACCCTGAACTAGAAGAATTTCTCAATATAAAAAACCATGAAAAATCTTCCAGCGTATGCAAAGTAATGTAAATTTCATATGGTATTTACACAAAAATATTATTTAATCTTTATTATATATGAAGTAATTTGATTTAATATTTTTAATGTTACTAGTCTTTTTTTAAAAATAGTAAATTCAACTTTACAGAATACTATATTTATGTTAATTTTTGTTAATTAATTTTTATGATAAGGCAAGAGATGTTAATTAATGGAAAAGATTTTAATTTAGATAAAGCTTATATTAATTTAAGCCGTAGCCATATTACCAATGATATTCTAAAGTTAATTGCAAAAGAATTAGAAGGAAATAACATAGTTACTAAACTCGATCTTAGCGCTAATAATATTACTGAACAGGGCGCTAAACATATTGTTCAAATACTTCAAAATAACAAAAATATAACTCATCTGAATCTAGCTAATAATAGAATTAGATCGGATGGAATAAATGAAATAGCTGGAGCACTTGCAACGAATACTACAGTAACCCATTTTAATATTAGCAATAATTCAATTACTGGTAGAGGAATAATTTCACTAACTCAAATATTTAATAACAATAAAACTATAAAACGGCTTAATCTACAAGAAAATAATATTGATAAAAATTTCAAAGCTCAGAAAGCGTTGGCTAATATAGCTATCGAAAATAAATCCTTAATGATATTAATGCCTAATTTAGTAAATGAATATTTTAGAATAAATGATGATTTAAGCTGTAGCATAATTCACGTTATTAATCTTGGATTTCAAAAGGATGATATAGCAATTAAAGCAGCTAAAAGACTTAAAACAGCAGTTGAATTAAATCAGAATATAATTTATTTTAATGGCAATGAAATTTCTAACTATAAGAAAATTGAAAACATCATAGAAAAATTGAAAATAGGTCAGTTTGATGATTTACCTTATGATTTTCTTAAAGTCTTAGCTCAGAACGAGGAAGCTGTTAAATACATATTAATTTACAGGCACAAAACCCCAGGAGTTAAGGCTGAAGAACTAATTGAAAAAGCTAGAAATAGTTCTCTTAACAGTAAATGGGTGAAATTAATATGCAAAGAAGAGGAATTTAATACAAAGTCTCCTTTACCTAAAGATATTCTAAGTTATGTAAGCGGGTTTTTCGGTAAGGATTATATAAGTTTTTCTTCTAATTCTAGAGTTAATAATAATTTCCTTCAACATATATTATTAGATAACTTAGATGATAGGGCACTTGTTCAGTATATTAAACATAATGAGAATATCTTATCAGTTAAAACTTTAAAATCGGCTAAAGCATATATCAATCTCAACAGAGACAAGCAGACAAAGTCTTTGATTAAAACCCTTATAAAAGATAATGATTCTCATAAAGGCAAATGCATAACCATGTAGCCTCTTATATAAATTATAGGCTCATTAAATAAAGCTTATAATTTATATTATTTTAACAATTGTAACGCAAAATACTGTAATGAATTCGGAATATTATTTTACACCTTTAAATATTAATAGTTTCATAGGAAAAGGGTTTATCGAAGAAACTGCAAATATGCTTACGACTAGTAAATTATTCAAGATTATTAAAATTTCAAATCATTTTATTTCAGACAAGGATGCTTTATCTTTATCACAAATGATTATTAAAAGCAGCTATATAAAATCTCTGGATTTAAGGGATAATAGCAATATTAGTAATAATCTTACTGTAACAAAGATTTTATGTGATGCTTTTAAGCAAAGTAAATCAATAATTGCAATTGGGTTAGATAATATCTTTATTGAGGTAAATACTAATTCTGGAGAATTAAATTTAAAAGAATTTGACAGCAAAGGAAATAAAATTTCTACAAAACAAAAAAACTTATCTATACAGAGCATTAATTTAGTTAAAAATAATCCAAATTTAATTTTTTATAATGACGAAAAAACACAAAATTATTTTAAAGCGTTAGAAGTTTCAGATATAATAATTAACAACAAAGAAAGTAAAAATATAAACTTGAAGAATATTTATTTAAGTGAAGCTGCGATTGAATATATCTTAGTGATAGAATATAAATATGATTTTGAAAAAGCTAGAAATCTTATAAACAAATCTAAGGATTCTTTTCAATATACTTGGTCAGATCGTATTGTTAAACAACATCAGTCTATGATATTACCAAAAGATATACTGAATAATATTGGCAAATATTTATCACCTTATGATATAAAGCCTGGCAAACCTAGAGAAGCATCATCATATACAGAACTTTCACTTAATAAGAAGTCGAAATGCCAAATTCAATAAATATCACTAAATTTATTTTTAATATATTCTGCAATTCTGTATACTTCATTTAGTTTATTATCGATTTGAAATATATTATCACCCTCAATATTTCTTATGTCTTTTGCCAAATTTAAATCAAATATTTGTTTATGAAATAACAAATGCTTAGAAGAACAAAATTCCTTATCAGAATAAACATACACTGGTTTCCCGGTATAACACGCTTCTGAACACATTGATATAGAATCACCTGTAACAATTATTACATCACCTACTCCGATCATCCCCATATACGGATTCTTCTCATTACTGGAAATATTATAACTATATATATAGTTTGGCTCATTAAGGTTTGCACTAATTAATTCTATAACATCCTTGCTTGTTCTTCTGCTCGTAGTAACAAGAATAGTTGCTTTAAGAGTTTCCTGTAAATTATTTATATAGTCAATAAATATCTCAGCATTATCTTTAGTAAAGCACCCTGTTTTACTGTTACCACCTATTAATACAGATATATATGGTCTAGGTAAGCCTTCAATTTGAGGCATAAATTTTTGAACTTCTTGCGATAAGACTTGCGAATTAACATTATGAATTGAACCAATAGTTTCTACCATATTACTTCTTATAATTCTTTTATCATGGCTTGGAGTTATTATAAGATCAAAATCTTTTATCCCTGCTTCTGGCCACATCATATGGAATAACTTAATTGATGGATTTTGTTTTTTTAAATATCTCGCTATTGGAGCAAGCCTTCTCCCAGAACTTATAATAACTTCCGGATATGGAGCAATTAATTGCTTTTTTGAATCTTCAGTAATAGTTAATAAAGATGCACCAATAAATATATTAGGTATATAAGAAAATTTATTGTAGGTAATTTTTTTTATTTGATAAGGGATTCCAATAGCTTCAGCAAGTCCAATTGTTTGCGAGGTATTCCCTGCTCGATCATCAATAAGAACCCATGTTGCGGGATGTTTTCTCACGAATGGAATCCAGTAGCTACTATATAGCTTTCTGCAGAGTCACTTCTACTTGAAGGGGGCTTAAAATGCTTTACTTGTCTAAATTTTTGTTTTATTTCTGTAAGTAGAGTGTTTTCTGTACCACCTTTCAATATTTTAGCAACAAATGAACCGCCTTCTGCTAAATTATCTTTAGCAAATTCGAATGCTGCCTCACATAGAGCTATAATTTTCAAATGATCCGTTGGTGCATGTCCGCAAGAAGAAGCAGCCATATCGCTCATTACTAAATCAGCTTTTGAATGCAAATGAATTTTGATTATATCGGCTATTTCAGGCGCAAGAAAATCATGTGTTATAATAATCGCTCTATTAATTTCTTCCATCGGGCTTATATCAATAGCAATGACTTTTCCACCCTTAGATTCTTTAATTGTTTCAAGAGCAATTTGTGTCCACCCACCTGGTGCTGCACCAATATCAATAACAACACTACTCGGTTTAATAATATTAAACTTTTCGTTTATTTCTTTCAGCTTAAATGCCGCCCTTGATCTGTATCCTTCTTTTTTAGCCTCTTGTACATATGGATCATTTAATTGTCTAGCCAACCACTTACTGGAGGATATTTTTCTTCTTTTAGCGGTTTTTACCTTTACTGTGAGAGATCTTCCGCCCTTATTATTTTTAATATTAGACAATAAACTTACTCGATCATCATTGATTCAGTTTCAGCAGGCATATTTTCTTTATGAGTATTTATAACTTTTTCAAGTATTTGATACAGCTTTTTACCAACCATTTTACTATCATAAATGTTTGTCACTGTTTCAAAACCTTCTTTACTTATTCTCTCAGCCGCTTTTGGATTCTTAATTAATCTTTCCATCGCATCTGCTAATGCATCAGCTTCACCTGCTTCTACTATCATTCCATTAATATGAGGTTTGATAATTTCCATTGGACCTTCAGTATCTGTAGCAATAATAGGCACAGAATGCATAAATGCCTCAAGTATAACAATACCGAAAGGTTCATGGAGTGATGGCACGCAAAATAGATCTATTGATGAAAAAAATTCTTCTTTATCTTCAATCCAGCCTGGAAATGAAACTATATCCATTATAGCAAGATTTTCTGCAAGTTTTTTTAATTTCTCTAAGTCAGTACCTGCACCACCTAGTATCGCACGAAAATTAACCCCTCTATTACGCAAAATAGAGAGAGCTCTTAAATACACGTTAAATCCTTTTTTCGTAACAAATCTTCCCATAGCCCCAATGACAGGTGGCTCATGCATCACATAATTACGTAATTTTAAATCTGCCGGCAGATATACCATATTAGGTATTGTATAAATATTATCTCCGTCGCCACCTTTTTTAATTATACTTTTTCTTAAATCTTCCGTTACAGTAATTAAAGTTTTACAATCACCCATCTGCTTAACATTATAATTATGGCATACAGTTACGACAGGTATATTGTTAATTGCTTTATTTAGTAAAGTTGTAGCTCTGTTTCCATGAGTAACAATTACGTCAGGATTAATTTCTTTTATGATTTTTTTTAGCTTCCAAACTGCCAATGGATCCCATTGGCCAAAGTTAGTAATCGATCTTACCTCAATTTCCTTTGGTAAAGAGTTGATTATTGGCGCATCTTGATAAGCAAGCGCAGTTACATTACAGCCTAAATCATGTAAACTCTTACTATAATCAATAAAAGCTTGTTCAATACCGCCTTTTTTGCGGCCAAACATAGCGTTTAAAATTCGCACTTGTAATTCCCCTATATTTAATTATTTAATAAGCTGTAAACTAAGCTTATTTTAATTTGTTTTTAACTGATTGTTAATATAAAATACTATCATCTAATATTTTTTATTGAAAATCGCAATGTTTTTTCTACATTAGTAGTTCATATTTTTACATAATTTTATTAATATATAATAATTATAAAAAAATTATGAATTTAAGGCATAAATTATTACATACAAAGGTTAACAAATTATTAATAAAAAGAAATATTTTTATGAAGCCGCATTACTGGGATAAAGCTGTAATATATCTATCGCAAAAAGATACTGTTTTAGCAAAATTAATTGAAAATTATTCTGATCAACATTTAATTAAATCATTAGATCCTTTTCATACAATTATACGAGCTATTATTGGACAACAAATTTCAGTAAAAGCTGCTATGAAAATATGGGAAAGGTTACAAGAAAGAATTACTCCTTTAACCGCAGAAAATATTTTATTGAGTGAAGAAATTTTATTAAAAGAAATTGGATTATCTTATCAAAAGATAAATTATTTTAAAAATATTGCTAAATTTTTTTGTGAACCTAATTTCAATCTTGAAGAATTTCTTTTATTTGAAGAAGAAATAATTGCTAGTGAATTAATCAAGATAAAAGGTGTAGGGAGATGGACCGCAGAAATGTTTTTAATGTTTCATCTAAGCAGCCCTGATATTTTACCTTTAGCAGATATAGGTCTTATAAAAGCGATAGAAAATAATTACAATTCTAGTATGAAAATGACTAAGGATCAGATATTTACTGTATCAGAAATATGGCGCCCATATAGAACAGTTGCTACTTGGTATTTATGGTGCAGTCTTGATCCTTTTGTTATTAATTATTAAGAACGCCCTCCTTTACACTGCTTCTTGTTAGGATTATCATCCTTTCTATCAGTTCCTCTTTTCCCATTTGCTACATTTTGCCATTTATTGTCATCTTGCTCTTCTTTCTTACCCTCTTTAATTGCAGCTTCTTTGTTTAAATTCTGTAAAGCTTCTAACTGCTCTTTAAGCTTAATATTTTTTTGCATTAGCTTATTTAAACGATAATGCTCAACTTCCTGCAGGCTAATTAATTTATCAAAATTCAAGAAACTATTTATTTGTTTGGTTATGTCCCAATTAAAACATGCTTCTGAATTTTTTATTGTCTTAAATATTTCATTGAATACTTCATAATGCTCGATCACCAACTTCCTTACTTCTTTTTGATTTTTAGGATCAATTAAATATAAAAAATAATTTTTAGGTTTATATTGAGGATTTTGATCATAATAAGTTAAACTATTACGCATATCTTGGCTATCTTCCGCATAATTATTTACTGCAATTCTCTTCAGGTCATAGTAACTCATTGCTGAAAAATTCGCAGGATTTCTTTGATAATGAATTTCTGAAAAACAACTATCCAAATCTTTAAATAATTGTTTTTTATTTTCTTGATTAGTCTGTAAATACTTATTTACTGCATAAGAGATTATTTCAGGAATTTCGTTAGGTAGGTCTAATAAAATATCACCTATACCTTTTTGCTTACAACGAACCTTTAACCTTGGAATTACTAGCTCTTTAATAGCAATATTATCAATTAATTCGAGATCTTCGTTTACAAATTCCGACCAATAAATGTTATTATCATTTATAAAATCTAAACTTAACGCAAAACTTTCGGGATCACACCCTCCTATTGTTTGGTTACTCAAATAAATAGCATCTGTTAGTTGAACAATTCTTAAAACATCTCCATATTCTTTTGAACAATTAAAATTCTCCTCAATATATTCATACAATCCATCATATGGATATAAAGAAAGCAATTTAAATAACTTAAAATTGTCATCTAACATTTGTTGATTGTCTTGCTCCCTAGAAATTTTTTTAAAATTATCCATAATAATTTCGATAGGTCTTTGCCATCTTGCCTCTTTTTTACCATTGAGAATATTAGTATCTGCACCATTTTTCAGCAAAAACTCTACAATATTAAAATCCATATTTTCAACTGCTAGGTGTAAAGGTGTGTTTGATACTGTTTTTTCATCATATACCACCTCTTTTGAATTTACATCTGCGCCATTATCAACTAAAAGTTTAACAATTCTAAAATTACGCTTCCTAGTTGCTAAATGTATTAATTGCTGCTCTTGATTAGATGGGTTTACAAAACTATTAACGTCCGCCTTATTCTTAATAAGCACCTCTACCATTAATTCTAAATCTTTATCGATAGCAAAGCCTATTGGAAGTATTCCATCTTTATTTTGATCGTAAATACTTAATGGATTTTCTTGTATATAATCATGAAGCTCTTTCTGATTATTTTTAAGTATAATTTCAAAAATACTTCGTGCTTTTTCCGCTGAGTTAACCTGATCTTCTAAAGAATTTAAAAATTCATCTATCATTATTCATCCATAATTAATTTACAATACTAAATATATTAACATTAATTAATTTATTTTGCAACGAATTAATTAAATTTTTAAATCTTTATAGATTATTAAGCAGGTGTTTTTCTCGCTTTCTAAGTGAGGATGTAGGTATATTTAAAGATTCACGGTATTTAGCAACAGTTCTTCTAGCAATATCGATGTTTAAATTCTTAAGCATTTTAGATATTTCATCATCGGATAAAATATTTTCATTTTCAGCACTAATAATATCTTTAATTAAAGATTTTACGGAAGTACTTGAGGAGTTTTGTTGTTCGGCAGAAGGAGATAGTGAAGTGGAAAAAAAATATTTCATATCAAAATTTCCCCTTGGAGTATTTATATATTTATTACTCGTCACACGACTTACTGTACTTTCATGAATATCAAGTTCCACTGCAATATCTTTAAGTTTTAAGGGAGTTAAATATTTTATTCCGTAATCAAAAAATTTTTGTTGTTTTTCTGCTATAACATTACTTACTTTTAGTAACGTATCTGCTCTCTGCTTTAAAGCTTTTAATAGCCAGTTAGCTGTAGTAAAATTATGAGATAAATATTTTTGATCTTCAGTATTTTTTATTTTAGGCCTAACATCATTATAATATTGATTATTCACATATACACTTTGTGTAATCCTATTATTAATTTTTGCTATATATTTTCCTGTTTTGTCTTTTACAATATAAACATCAGGAATAATGAATTTGCTTTTTTCATTGGTATAATTACTACCCGGCTTAGGATTAAGCGTTTTAATCTTATTCAAAATTTCTTTCAACTGATCTTCATCAAGTTCGCATTTTTTTAAAATAATTTTCTTGTTGCTATTTGTAAGCAAATCTAAATTTAATAAAACTCTCGCATAATCTTCATTGTAACAATTTTGATATTTAAGTTGGATAGTTAAACATTCAGTAAGGTTTCTTGCAAATATCCCGATAGGCTCAAGTTTTTGAAGCTCTATAAGAGTGTCCGTAATTTCCTGTATATTGCAATTTAATTGTAGCGCGATATCACTCAGATCTTCTCTTATATAGCCATTTTCATCTAACAAATCGCAAAGATGTTCAGCAATATTTCTTTTTAAATCATTGGTAATTATAAGATTTATTTGTTCACTTACTTGTTCCTTCAAGCTCTTAGAATTATTACTAAAATTTTCTAAATGAGACAAATTACTATTTATAAAATCATTCCTATTGTTTTTTTCACTGTTTGACCAAGTATTTTCATATATTTCAGGAGTAATATAATCATTATCTTCTTTCTTAATATTTTCAGAAATATTTTCTGAATCGACTTCTAAGGTTTCAAGAAGAGGATTAGTTTCAAGTTGCGCAGTAATGAATTGATTTAATTCAATTGATGATAATTGAAGAAGCTTAATTGATTGTTGCAATTCCTGAGTCATACATAATGACTGAGTAATCCTTGCTTCTATGTTTTGCTTATATATATTAGACATTATAAATTTTTAAGCAGTTTTTGTAGTGTAATAATTTTTTCATTACACTATTATTACTCTAAAATAGTAAAGTTTTAGTAAAGTATACGTAGTAATGGAGGATATAATTATTCAAAGAATAGTTTTAGGTTTAGGCTCGAATTTAGGTGACAGGGAAGCCAACATTAATTACGCAATAGATTTGTTGGTTGATAAAAACATTTTATCAAAAATTATAGTTTCTTCTATATTTAAAAACCCTGCTTTATTGAAAGAAAATAGCCCTAAAGAATGGAATATAGAATTTTACAATGTGGCAGTAATTGGTTGGACCTCATATTCTCCTACTAAACTATTAAAAAAGATAAAAGAAGTAGAAATTTTAGTAGGCAGAAAAAAGCGTGAAATTTGGGCCCCAAGAGAAATTGATATTGATATATTAGCTTATGGAAATAAAGTCTTTCAAAACGATGAACTTGTGATTCCTCATAAAGACTTATTGAACAGAGATTTTGCTTTATTACCTTTAAGTGAAGTATGGCCCGAATGGAAATTTCCTGTAAAAGGAAAATATTACAACATAAGTGTAAATGAATTAACAAAGATTTTTCTGAATAATAAATAAATTAATTTATTTTATTAACTGTTTGTTAACCTTTATACTCTATTTTGCATTTTATGTAAGTAATTATTAATTTTTTTATAGTATTATGCTTTATTCATGTTTAAATAATGTTAATGTATCAAAGATTTCTTCAACCGAGGAAAAAGAAAGTGATTTATATAATTTTATATATAAAAAGCTTTATAACTATAATAGATTAGTATGCTCAAATGTTGTTAAAGTTGATTTTAATAAAAGAAAAGTAAAACTGAAAAATGATTCGAAATATGATAAAAAATTATTAATCCAATTTATTTGCAAACATCTTGAGTTAAATGAAGATATAATTCAAAATTTCTTTTGAATTTAAAAATAAATTTTGAATGTTATTCTCTTTTTTTAATTATTACTGCATACCAACCTAAGCCATCATATTCTTGATAACCTAGGGTCTTAGCGTAAGCAACTATATTATTATTAGCATCAATATAACATCCTTTTTGTTGATCATTATGGGTCAAATCAAAATACTTAAATAAATCGTTATTATCACTACTTGCCGTTATATTAAAATCATCATCTAACAACATTACTTTGGAATTTTTCCATTCTTCATCTGTTAAGCTAGGTTCTTCTTCAACGATGATTTTTGATTGAGCTTGCCAATCGAAAGCCACGCTTAAGACCCCTAAAATTTCACCATTTAAATCACCATTTTTTCTAACTGTAGAGGAATAAACTGCAACAGAGCGATTATTGTGTAATTCAGACAAATGTATTTTATCTACAATATATTCATTTCCTGTACTAGTTTCTAATGCTTTATCAAACCAGTATTGTCCTTTACAATTTCTTCCCAGAATTTCTTTAAAATCACTGGTATTAGAAATCGCAACTATTTCTCCGTCTTTATTTACTAGTAAAATATTTAAATATATTGAATAAAATTTATTTATTACTTGAAGTCTTTCATTTGCATAGCTTTTATTTTCTTCAGTTTGATTATTTAAGCATCGAAAAAAAGCTTCATCTGTTGCCCACCACCTTACATCCGCAGTGCGTTCATAAAGATTTCTTACTATTAATTGTATTAAATTTTGACACATCTCATAAAGACGAGACTTTTCTTTATTGTCTAAGTCGTCAGCCAGTGATACAACAAATTCTTTGCCTTGAGTAATTTTAGTTATTAAAGTTTCACGAAGATTTTGAGAATTTTGATCAGCTTGAATGGCTAAATTTTTGACTTCCGAAGCAACTACAGAAAATCCTTTACCTCTTTCGCCTGCTCTTGCAGCTTCAATTGCTGCATTAAGTGCTAACAATTTCGTTTGTGCTGCTATTTTAGAATTTATAGAAGAAAATTTATATATTTCTTCTTGTAGTGTAGTGATAAGATTTATTAAATTAGCAGAATCACTTGTTTCAGCACCCATAATACACAATCTAAATAGAGTTAATATATATTTTAATTTTTATATATTAACTCTATAATAAAATATTTAATTTACGGTTAATTTATAAAGTTTCCCCATGTAAACCTTTGTCTAAGCCTTGTAGCTCAGTTTGTTCATCAACTCTAGGATCAGTGAAACATTTTATTAGCTTTAATATTACAAATGTAACAGCTCCGCTATAAGCAACTGTAATTATAACACCAATAATTTGAGCAAATAAAAGATCTGAATTTCCTTCTATTAATCCCGAAATTCCACCTACTGATTTATTTGCAAAAACTCCTGTTAAAATTGATCCAATTACACCTCCAACTCCATGAACACCAAATGCATCTAAAGAATCATCATATCCTAATTTTTTCTTTAAATAATTGATTGCCCAAAAACAAGCTGCACCTGAAATTGCACCGAATGCTAAAGCACTTCCTACATTAATATATCCCGAAGCAGGAGTGACAGTGACAAGTCCTGCAACAGCGCCTGTTATAATACCAACAATACTAGGTTTACCTTTAACTTTCCACTCAATTAGCATCCATATTATAGCAGCAGATGCGCATGAAGTATGTGTAACAAGTAATGCTAAACCTGCGTTACCATTTGCTGCAACTGCCGATCCTGCGTTAAATCCGAACCAACCTACCCAAAGCAAACACGCGCCTATTATGCTAAAAGCTAGACTGTAAGGTCTTGTATTAGCTTTATTTTGATTATTTCTAGGCCCTATAACTAAACAAAGTACTAAAGCAGAAATACCAGAGCTAATATGTACAACCATTCCACCAGCAAAATCAATAGCTGGACCGAAATTTAATAGTCCTGTATAATTTTCTACACCAGTGCCATCTAATAATCCTTTAGGGCCCCAAAGCCAATGAGCTATAGGACAATAGACTAATATTGACCATAAAGCTGTTATTAAAATAGTGCTAGAAAGCTTTATTCTATCCGCAACTGCTCCAAGCATAAGAGCAGGAGTGATAATTGCAAAAGTCATTTGGAAAGCAATTAATACAGATTCAGGAATAGTACCTTTAACACTATTTAAATTGACTCCATTTAGATATAGCTTATCTAAACTTCCTATGAATGCGTTACCTTCAGTAAATACTAAACTGTAACCACATACTACCCAAAATATACTTACAATACAGCAAGTTATAAAAGCTTGCATAAATACTGCGAGTACATTTTCTATTCTAACTAAACCTCCGTAAAAAAACGCCAGTCCTGGAATTGTCATTAACAATACTAAAGCAGTTGAAGTTAACATCCACGCAGTGTCACCACTGTTTATCAGCGTCCCCCCATTTGCCCATAATAAATTAGGCAGAAACATGCATAACGTTATGCTTATCTTAAATAAGCTTTTATAAATCTTATTCATTAAACTCTCCTTGTATAAATCTTTAATTAAATATAATATTGATGTTTAAATAAATTTTATTAATAACAGGTTAATTAAAGATATACTTATGCAAATAGGTCCATTTATTGTTACATATACAGTAATTTGGTGGTTAGTATTTTTTATATTATTGCCCCTTGGCATTGAAATGGAAAATAACCCTCAAACGGGAAATGCCGAAAGCGCTCCAAAGAATCCTAGACTGGTGCTTAAAATAATTATTGCCACTATTACTGCGGGAATATTAAGTGTAATATCTATAAACTTAATTGATAGGTTACTTAGCAGCGAAGCATTTAAAAAATTTTTAGAATATTAATAATGAATCGGATATTAATGATATATCTTATTCGATTATGTCATGAATAAGTAACTCAGCTTTTTCTGCACCTTGCCAACGGTTAATTTTTAAACTCGCAATAAGTTTAATTTCTTTGTTGAAAGAATTCATTAATGGTGCTTCTAATTTTGTACCCACTGCCCTAAAAGCCATGGCTTTAATTGTAGATTTACTATTAAATGTTTTTATAAAACAGTTAATATGTGATTGCGCAACTATATTTGATTTAACAATTTGGGCATTAGTTATTAAAAAGCTTGGTTCAGGATTGTTAGAGCCAAATGGACCAAGCTTTTCAATATTCTGAGCTAATTCTAAAGTGACCCCTCCAGCTGAGAGATATCCATCAAAATGCCTTAAATTAGCATCAGTTAATTTTGCTAATTCTTCAGAAAATCTGGCTTCAAGGTAAGATTTTAATTCACCAATTTTTTCTTCAATGATTGTAAATCCTGCTGCCATAGCATGGCCACCTCCATTTTCTACGAGATTAAGCAGTTTTGCATTTACAATAGCTGAGCCAAAATCAACTTTAGGTACCGATCTACACGATGCTTTTCCAATTCCATTTATCAAACTTATCACTGCTGTTGGTTTGTTGTGTTTGTCTTTTAATCTACTTGCAATAATGCCTATAATCCCTGGATGCCAATTTTGACCTACAATGTATATAATTGGGGAGGCAGAAAATTTTTCTGCCATTAGCATTGCTTCATCTAGTATTAGCGTTTCAATTGCCTTACGTTCAGAATTTAAGTGATTAAGTTTTTCTGCAAGCTGAGAAGCCAGCATCGGATTATTTGTTGAGAGCAAATCTGAACCTAGTCTAGATTCTCCAATTCTACCTCCAGCATTTATCCTTGGGCCCAAAATAAAACCAAGATGATAAGTATTTGGAGGCTCACTCAAACCACTTATATCAAACAAACAAGATAATCCAACATTTGTACGATTGGCTAAAATTTTTAAGCCCTGAGTAACGAAGGCCCGGTTAATTCTATCTAATGGCACAACATCGCATATTGTACCAAGCGCTACTAAATCAAGTAAGTTAAGCAGGTTAGGCTCTTTATTATTTTTAAAATATCCTTTTTCTCTAAGAGCTTTATTGACAGCTACTAACACTAAAAATGATACACCAACAGCTGCCAAATTCCGATAAGAAGATGAGGTTTCGTCAAGTCTGTTTGGATTTACTATGGCTAATGCTTTTGGCAAATTCTCATTACCTAGATGATGATCAACTATAATTACATCCAAATTTATATTACAAGCTGTCTCAATTGCTTCAAAAGACGAAGTTCCACAATCAACAGTTATAATTAAATCTGCCCCTTTTTCTTTCAATTTTAAAAGCGCTTCTGGATTAGGGCCATAACCTTCTTTGATTCTATCTGGTATATATATTGAAGCATTACTACCTAACAAATCGAAATAGCGTTTAAACAAAGCTGAAGAAGTAGCCCCATCTACATCATAATCTCCAAATATAACAATATTCTGTTGATTTATAATTGCTTCACTAATTCTATATGCTGCTTTATCCATATCCCGTAAATCCATTGGATTAGGAAGATATTTTTTTAAGGTAGGATTTAAATAGTCATCGATTTCTTCAATAGCTACATTTCTATTAATTAAAATCCTAGCAATGATTTCGGATATATTATTTTTTTGCTGTAAAGCAGTAACAAGCCTTTCATCACATGACTTAAGCTTCCACTCAAAATTATTTACAGACAGGCTATCTTCAAATTCTACACTCATAAAATCATTTATAGCAGATTTTTTTTATAAGGAATAGAAGTTGTTTTATAAAATTTATGTTAATATTTTATAATAAAAAGTTAAATATTAAGCTTTTTAGATTGAAAATTACATTAATTTACTTTAATATAATTTTTATTATTAATTAATATAGGAAAATATCTAATGTATAATATATTTAAGGCTATCAGAAAGGACAATCTAGAACAAGTCAAAGAAATACTTGAGAAACAGCCTATGGAGCTTGAAACTAAAAATACTGAGGAGGAAACCCCTCTTGCATATGCCGTTGGGGAAGATAAACCTGAAATTGTAAAATTTTTAATTGAAAAAAAAGCTAATTTAGAAGCACATACTAGCGATAATTTAACAATATTAGAAAAATCAGTATCTTATTTAGATGAAAAAATTGTTGAATTACTTTTAAAAAATGGCACTAAAGTAACAAGCAAATGCTTTTCTACTGTATTACAAGAATTAACAACAGATATAGCAAAAGACGTTAATGAAAAAAAAGAAATTTTAAAATTACTATTTCAGTATGGAGAGGCAAAATTATTCCAGACTCCATATACTGAAGCGATTAAAGATGCTCCCTTGATGCTGAAGCTACATAAAAATGGAGCTACACAGGGATTTATTATTCATTTGTTTTATTCTGCTAAAACTGCAGAAAACTTATGCATTGATAATTATAATTTAGAAGAATTTCAAAAAGCTTTAGACACAAACTCAATTGAAATTAAAGGAAAAAAAGTTTTCGAATTAAATATTAATGAAATATTAATTCCTAAATTAGAAATTTTAGCAGAAAAAAATTATAAAATTATTCAAAATATAGTTAATAATATTGATCGCCTTAAGAACCCACCAGAAGAATTAGATATTCTAAAAAACCAATTCAAGCAGAAAATTACTGAAATATATACATCTGCAGAAATAATTGAAAATCATCTCACAAAGTTATTTAATCGATTAGATTCAGAAAAATTTTCAATAATTCCTTATTCAAATCTTAAAAATATTATTTTGGAATCTTTAGATACTGAAGAGCCTACTAATGCACGTAATGCAGTAAAAGTTTATGAAGATAATCCTCAGTACAAACCTGAAAACTATTTTAAATTTTTGATAAACCCTGATAATTCTGAAAAAGCATTAGAAATAATACTTGAGAATTATGATATTTTGTATGAGTTTATAGAGGATATTCTTAAATTGACTTTAGATTTACCAGAAGAAGAAATAGCAAATTTAGGAAAATTTAAAAAACTCTTGAAAGAACATTGCCCTAATAAAGAAACTTATGCAGGCAAGGCTTTAATTAAATTAGCTGAAGAAAATAATATTTTAAAGGAGAATTTAAAAACTATAGCTAAAACTGCAGAGCCTGAAAGAAATGAAGGTAAAGAAGAAGAACCTTTAGATAAGGATAGCAATAATCAATGGCAAAAAAGGGTAACTAATAGCAATGATGGTCCTAACACAAAGAAGAGTAAGACAATCATTTAAGCATTTAAAAAGCTGTTTATAATTAATACTCCTAAAAATATAAAATCATAATGGATTCTTTATCTTTAAAATGATTTTATAGAAATTATATGTAATTTATAACTTAATTTTAGGAGTATATTATGCATTTTTCTATCTCTGGCAAACAGATTGATATTGGTTCTTCTTTGCAAGAACATGTAAAAAAGCATCTTGAAAATAATGTTAAAAAATTTTTTGATCATCCTATTGCCGCTGATATAGCTTTTTCAAAAGAATCACAATATTTATACCGTGCGGACATTATGGTTAATGAAGGCACAGGAGTTGGAACCCCTATTAAAGCTAGTGGACAAGCTAAAGATGCTTACACAGCATTTGATACAGGTTTAGTTAAAATTCAAGAGCAATTAAGACGCTATAAAAAACGTATTAAAAATCACCATAAGAGAAAAGCATCTGAAATTGACTTTGAAGAAAATATACTTAAAGGTAAAAAATATGTGATTTCTCCTTTGCCTTCCTATACCGAAGAAGAAAATGACAATGTTGAAGATAATCCAACTATAATTGCCGAAAAAGCTACAAACATTGAGCGTTTAAGCGTTAGTGAGGCAGTTATGAAAATGGATTTGGCTAACTTACCAGCTTTACTATTCACTAATAGTACAACTGGGCGAATCAATGTTGTATATCATAGAGCAGATGGCAATATTTCATGGGTTGACCCTGAGAATAAATAGTCCATTCTTATATATTTGAGATTTATCTCCGTAGAAGTAATCCATTCTAAACATAATGCTTTGCTTCTACGGTAATATTATCCTCTTATTACTATTTCTTTTGTCCTTAATTTATTCCAAAATTCTAATAATTCTTTTGCTTTTGGAATCATAATATTAAAATGCTCAACCAGTATTGCATGATTATTTGGATAATCGTGAGTTATTTGATTACGAATTTCTCGAAGTTCCATCCACCACGACGCATCATCAATATAATCCAGCTTTTCTAATTTATTTAATTTATCCCTAAATGTATGAGCATCCTCACCTAATATTTCTAATATTAGAGGAAAAATTTTTGCACCTATTATGTCTTGTAACTTACTAAATCTTGTAGTCATCATATCTAAAAATGCAATTTGTGTTATACTCATATGTTCCAATTTTTTCACATTTAAAGGAACTAAATTATCAAACTCCTCTAAAGCAGATTTTAATCTTTCTGCATGAATAGCAGCTATTTTAATATAGTCACTTAGAAAAATTTCTTGCTTCATATTAATTCTATCCCCGTGGCTTTTGCTTCATCATAAATAGGTAAATGAGTTTTACTTTGAATGTTTTTAATTATAACGTCAATTTTTTGATCACCTATTCTTTGTTTTAGTTCAACTAGAAATTTAATTTTTAGCTGGATGGTTTTTGTTAAATTCTCTAAATTTGTTTCAATATATAGATCAATATCTCCTCCTTTTTTACGAGGATCAGCTCTTGATCCAAATAACCAGATCTTATCTTCAGGCAGAAAATATTGAACAAAAACTTCTTTAATTGATTTTAGTTGATATTCTGTTATTCGCATATATTATTCCAGCTATTAAGCTTATGATACTATTTCTAATTTATAATTAATACCAAGTCTCATAAATAATTATACTTTGTCGAAATTCGGGATTCAGCCTCCGTCACTTATCAAAATATAAGCTCGTCGGCCTCACCGCTCTTTCTCCTAGTCTAATTATTTATGAGACTTGGTATAATACTAGGAGCCGAAAGCAAAAGCGAGTGAGCATATTATAATATGTGACCGAGCTTTAGACCCTACTTACGACGACATAGTAATGTAAATTAGAAATTGTATGAAATATATATTGGGATAAAATACATGTCAAACGCTCTAGAAAATTTTGTTTTATTAAAACTAAAAGATGGCCCGGTAATTATTGAATTGCTACCTTCTCTTGCCCCAAATCATGTAGAAAGATTTAAAGAATTAGTGTCAGAGAATTTCTATAATGGTTTAAGTTTCCACCGTGTTATAAAAGGATTTATAGCTCAAACTGGTTCGCCTAACGGGCTTGGCACTGATGGCTCTGGTTACATAATCCCGGATGAAATAAGTGGCGCACATCATGACCGTGGAGTATTATCCATGGCTAATGCCGGTCCTAACACTGACGACAGCCAATTCTTTATCACTTTTACAGACTGTCCTTGGCTTGATACTAGACATACAATTTTTGGAAGAGTTGCAAGTGGTATGGAATATGTTGACCTAATAAATAACGGCGGAACTCATAGTGGATGGCCACCTTATGGATATGGAGCACCTGATAAAATCTTATCTATGAGTATAATTGCAAAAGAAGATATACCATTATTATATTCTAGCGACATAGTTCCTGTAGAAATAGAGTATTTAGGTAATATTTAATTATGCCTAATATTTGGGATAAGACTATTCAAATTAATGAAGAACTAGTAAAAAAGCTGCTTTTTAATCAATTTGATATATGTATAAATGATATTGAGTTATTTGGAGAAGGTTTTGATAATAGTGCTTACTTAATAAATAAAGAATTTGTTTTTAGGTTTCCGCATAGAGATTTTGCAAAAGATTGTATGGAAAATGAGTTATTACTCCTTCCATATTTAGTTGACAAAGTGTCTTTTCAAATTACAAATCCTATATTTATCGGTAATGCTACGGAATATTACCCATATTCTTTTGCAGGATATAAATTACTTAAAGGTCAAATACTTACTAATTATTGCAATCCTCACGTAAGCGATATTGAATCTGCAATAACTTTAGGAACATGGCTTAAAGAGTTACATAGCATCCCTATATCTAAAGAGTTATGTGGTAAAATTAAGGGAAATAATAGTTGGCGACTTAATAAAGACAATAGAATTCAAGTATTATTAAATACAGTAACAAAATATGAGCATCATTTTATTAAAGGAGGCAATGATATTAAATTCCTTGTAAGCTCTATTGAAAACCTAAGTAACCTTAATTTTAATGTTGACCCAGCTAAATTTTGCTGTCTTCATGGTGATTTATACTCAAAGCATATTATTGTAGATAAAGCTGGTATACCATTTGGCTTAATTGATTGGGGTGATACTCATATAGGACATCCTGCTATTGATCTCTCAGTTGGTTTTATGATTTTTGACGAATCTGCACGTGAAAGTTTTTTTGATTCTTATGGAAAGATTGATGATAACACCCTGAATATTGCAATATTTAGAAGTTTTTGCCATGCAATAGTGGCTTACGCTTATTTCTGTGAAATCGGTGAAACTAATTCAATATTATGGACAAAGGCAGCAATTGACAATTCAATCAAAGCTGTAACAGCATATTATAATAATTCCCATTTTTAGATCCTACTCCTTAGCTTGTCGTTTAACATATAACTATAATCTATTAAATATTATCATAATCATATCATCTGATTAGGAAAATTGAAAAAGTTAGTATTAAAATAATACAATTTTATTAGTTATTTATTAATTTCATTTGACACATAGGTTAAAATACGTTAATATTTTCATTCTAGACAATTAATTTTAAGGAAATATAATGTCTAAAAACAAATCAACATTTTTTTCAAATTTTTCTAATATATGGAATAATCTAAGTGCTAAATTTAAAGCTAGTATGATAAAAAAGCCCGTGGAAGAATTGAACGAGATTATAGTAGTAAATAATAACGAAAACCCACACCCTCAAATCGATAAGAACGCAACATCTTTAAGCACTAAGTTTTCAAACTCTATAGATAGATTTAATGAAATTTTAAATGAAACAATTTTTCCAGCTTTTCTTACAACATTTAGCCAAGCTATTCGTACGCCAACATTACCAAAAGCTATTTCTAATTTTGTTTCAACTCAAAGTAGTAATTACGCTAAAATAATGAATAGCATTGTTAGCCGTATGCCTATAGCAGCTGAAACTCAATCTGCTGCTAACATTTTGACAAAATCTTCAGCTCCATTTATTGGTTTAGTTGCGGCATTTAGAATTGGCATTACATTATATAATGATATAAAAGCAAAAAACTCAGTTATGACTTGTGCTATAAATGCAGCATCTAAAGCTGTTGAAACAGTTGCTGAAAGCGCAATTGGCGCAGTAGCTGCCTCAGTAGCAGGAACTAGTGCAATAGCATTAGGCGCTGGCGCGAACGTAGTTATTGCATCAACATTTGGTGGAGCATTAGTTGGTGGTGCTGTAGCATATGGTGCAGTAAAAGGTGGAACTTACGCTGCTAATACAGCCTATGATTATGCAAAACCAGTTATTGGTAAATTTACTCAATCAATATCTGATAGAACTGGACTACAAAATGTAGCAATGTAATATTTAAGTAAAAGCTGGCATTCTACACAATACCAGCTTTTATTCTTTGTTTAAAGAAAAACCTACTTTACTATTTCTAATTTAGAAATTACTTCTTTTACACCGTTTGTATTCTTAGCAATTTCTTCTGCGCGTTCTGCTTCTTCTTTATCTCCAACTTTACCTGTTAAAGTTACTTTACCCTCATGAGTTACAACATGGATAAATAAAGATTTCAATTTTTCATCTGCTATATATTTAGCTTTGATCGCTGCAGTAAGTGTCGAATCAGCAAATAAATGGTTTTTTTGATGTTCGTTTTCAAGTTCCAACTTAGATATTACTTTTTTAACACCATTTGTATTTTTCGCAATTTCTTTTGCACGTTCTGCTTCCTCTTCGTTAGCTACATGACCTGTTAAAGTTACTTGCCCTTCATGAGTTTCCACATGAATTGACAAACCTTTCAATTTTTCATCAGCAAGATACTTGCTTTTTAAAGAAGTGGTTAAAGCGGTATCTTTTACGAAATGCTGATTATCAGCTGCCTGTACATTATTATATCCAAAAAACAAATTTATCGTTGTTAAAAAACAAATTGTTATTATTATATTTTTTTTCATTATGTTACTCCGTAATTTAAAGTTTATTTTAAAATGTTATACTTATATTATTATAAATAAACTAGGTATCATTTTCTGTCAAAAAATAAAAAATCAGTTAAATATTTTGATTTCTTTTGGATAAGTAAATAGATAATCACCTTTCTTTAAATTTAACTGATTGAAATATTCATGTGATATTTCTGCTTGAATAATTAATCCATTGCTTTTCTCAAGTTCCAATTTAACTAGCGGACCTGCTGGATTTATATGGTTTAATTTTACATTTATACACTCCTTATCATTAGGTATAGTGAGTATCTCCATATCGTGAGGACGTGAAAAAATCTTCACTCGCTCTGATTTTATTTGGCTGTCATGTAAATTGATTTTTTCAACATTGATATGGCTTGAGGGCTTCATTAATGAGATAAATTTAGAAACTAACTTATTTCTATGAGCCCAATCTGGCTGCTTTTTAAGATTGATTGAAGAATTTTCATCATAAATATTTGTTTCTAAAATATGATAATCTCCGTTATTATCAACATACCCATCAAATAAATTATAATTACCTAAAAAATCATATACAAATGAATTATTTGGATGATGATAAACCTCTTGAGGAGTACCAATTTGCTCAATTTTTCCGTTATTCATTAACACTATCCTGTCAGCTACTTCCATAGCTTCTTCTTGATCATGTGTTACAAAAATACTAGTTAGATCAATATTGTCATGAAGTCTACGCATCCATCGTCTTAATTCTTTTCTAACTTTCGAATCAAGCGCACCAAAAGGTTCATCTAAAAGCAAGATTTTTGGTTCTACCGCAAGAGCACGTGCTAAAGCTGCTCTCTGTCTTTGTCCGCCCGAAATTTGCGAAGGATATCTATCAGCTAATCTATTTATATGTACTAATTTAAGTAACGATTCAACTTTTTGATTTATTTCAATGTCGCTTAATCTCATTTCTTTAGGCTTCATTCGCAAGCCAAAAGCAACATTATCAAAAATATTCATATGTTTGAATAGCGCATAATGCTGGAACACAAAACCAATTTCACGATCCTTTAGTGGCTTGTTAGTTGAATCTTCTCCATGCGTGGAAATTGATCCTTGATCAGCAAATTCTAGTCCAGCAATAATTCTTAGCAAGGTAGTTTTACCTGAACCCGAAGGACCTATTAACGCAAGCAATTCTCCAGTTTTAATTTCTAAATTAATGTTATCAAGAGCAGTATACGCGCTGAATTTTTTATATATATCCTTTATTATAATTGACATAATTTACCTATTTTTTTCTTTCATGAACCCATTCTACCAATGCTTTAGTAATTAGCGTCACTAATGAGATAAGCGTAAGGATGGAAGCTACTGCAGAAGCCCCTATGAAATTATATTCATTATATAAAATTTCCACATGTAAAGGGACAGTATTTGTTACACCTCTTATATGTCCTGAAACTACTGACACAGCTCCAAATTCGCCCATCGCTCTAGCGCTGCATAATAGCACTCCATAAATTAATCCCCATTTGATTTTAGGTAGTGTAATATAATAAAAAACACGTAAAGGAGAAGCGCCTAGCAATATCGCGGCCTCTTCTTCTTCTGAACCTTGACTTTGCATTAATGGTACTAATTCTTTAACTATAAATGGAAAAGTAACAAAAATGGTTGCAATAATAAGACCTGGCAAAGCAAATATTATTTTTATATTGTAGAGCGACAAAAAATTTCCAATAATAGTATGAGAACCAAAAATTAAAACAAAAATTAAACCTGAGATAATTGGAGATACTGAGAATGGTAAATCTATTAAAGTAACAAGTAAGCTTTTACCATAAAATTCAAATTTACTAATACACCAAGCTGCACAAATTCCAAATATTAAATTTAAAGGAACAACAACAGCGACAATGATTGTTGTCAATTTAATTGCACTAAGAGTATCTTGATCGATAATTGCTTCTTTATATACCTCCCAGCCTTGGCTAAAAGCTTCAATAAAAACAGAAATTAAAGGCAAAAATAATAGTAGTATTAAAAATATTACTGAAATTGAAATAAGTATAATTCTCATCCAAAAAGGATCTTGAGTTTCCCTTTGTCTATATTGTTGAAAATTACCAAATTTATTTACCATCATACAATATTATGCCTGTTAGAATATTTTTGTAGCATGTTTATTAGCAAAAGCAGAATAAAAGAAATAATTAGCATTACTAGCGCTATAGCCGTTGCGCCATTATAATCATATTGTTCTAACTTTGTTATTATAACTAAAGGGACAATTTCAGAAAATTTCGGTATATTACCTGCAATAAATATAACTGAACCATATTCACTTAAACCTCTTGCAAATGCTAAAGCAAAGCCAGTAAGAATAGCTGGCATTATATTCGGTAATATTATTTTAACAAAGATGTAAAATCTTGATGCCCCAAGGCTTGCAGCAGCCTCCTCTACCTCTGAATCAAAATCTTGTAAAATAGGCTCAAGCGTTCTTACAACAAATGGCAAACTAACAAACATTAAAGCTAAAATTATGCCCAAAGGTGTAAATGCAATTTTAAGCCCAAATTTTGTTAGATGTTTACCAATTAGACCATTTTGAGCATATATATTAGTTAAAGCAATTCCTGCAATTGCTGTTGGTAATGCAAAAGGCAAATCAATCATTGCGTCTATTATTTTTTTTCCAAAAAATTTGTATCTTACTAAAACCCAGCTGATTATTAGACCTAGGAAACTATTAAAAATTGCTGCTAGAAAAGCCACTCTAAGTGTAAGTTTGAATGAAGAGATTACTCGCGGTTCACTTAAGATGCTTATAAACTTATCAAATGAAAGTTCCATTGTATAAACTATAAGGCCTGATAAAGGTAATATAACTATTATGAATAGATAAATAATTGTATAAGTGAAACAAGGCCAAAATCCAGGCAAAACATTATTTTTTTTAAATGACATTATCTATTCTCATAAATTTGATCAAATAAACCATTTTCACCAAAATGCTTATTATGTAACTCATCTGAATCGCCTAAGATTGATGCTTCTATTGCATTTATTTTAAAAAATTTGTTTTCGTATTTCTTGATTATTGAATCTTTTACAGGTCGATAATAATTAGTTGCAATAATTTCTTGGGCATGATCACTAAATAAGAACTCAATATATGCCTTAGCAGCTATTTTAGTATTATGCTTATCAACAATTGATTCTACTATAGCAATTGGTAAATCAATTTTTATACTGATTGATGGTATAACAATTTCAAAATTATCTTTACCAAATTGTTCTAAAGCTAAAAGCGCTTCATTTTCCCACGAAATTAAAACATCTCCTATGTCTCGTTGGATGAAGCTAATAGATGAACCGCGTGCTCCAGTATCCAAAATTGGTACATTTTTGTAAAGTTTTCTAATAAATTTTGTAGCAAGTTCTTCATCATTATAATTTTGATATGCATATGCCCAAGCTGCTAAGTAATTCCATCTTGCGCCCCCAGAGGTTTTAGGATTAGGGGTAATTACAGAAATATCTTCTCTTATTAAATCATCCCAATCTTTAATTTGCTTAGGATTATTTTTTCTTACTAAAAAAATAATTGTTGAACTGTAAGGTGAGCTATTATTAGGAAATAACTCTCTCCAATTTGATGAAACAAAGTTACGCTTAGCTAATATGTCTATATCGTAAGGTATTGCGAGCGATACAATATCTGCTTCAAGCCCATCAAGTATCGCCCTAGCTTGTTTAGATGAACCCCCATGAGATTGCTTAATCCTAATTTTATTTTGAAAGCTCTTTTCCCAATACTCAATAAAAGACTTATTTATTTTTTGATACAGCTCACGTGTTGGATCATATGACACATGAAGTAAATTTTGCTCCTTTGCATAAAGAATATTATTTAAGCTGCTGACAAAAAAAACAAAAATTCCTAAAATATAAAATATAGTTTTATTTAATTTCACCTTTAAATCCTTATTTAACAATATTTTTATATGATTATATAGATAAAGCTATATAGTTATATATGCAAGCACAGATATAAAATTTTTGATTAAATTTGAGCGATATACAATGAGTAATAATAAACCTAAAAATATTTCAGACTTATTACAGAG
>JBKBYG010000001.1:69615-135420 GCA_046313435.1 Alphaproteobacteria bacterium | reverse complement strand
GAATTAATGTAGCCCTTACATTTTGTAAAAACAAAAATACAACAATTGTAACAAGTAAAATTGCCTCAACAAAAGTCTTGATTACTTCCTTTATTGAAACTTTTACAAATGTCGTTGTATCAAACGGAATAGTATATTTTATGCCCTGAGGAAAATTCTTAGATAATTCTTCGATTCTTTCATTTACAGCGTTAGTAGTATCAATTGCATTAGCTCCAGTTTGCAAATATATTCCCATAGCGACTGCTGGCGTTCCATCTATTTTAGAAATAAAATCATAATTTTGTCCGCCAAGCTCAACTCTAGCAACATCTTTAAGTTTTAAACTTGAACCATTAGAATTTGATTTTACAATAATATCTTCGAATTCTTTTACATTAGAAAATCTACCTTGAGTAGTTAAACTATATGTAAAATCCTGTGAATTTTTCATTGGTTGCTGTCCAATTTGGCCAAGTGCAAATTGTGCATTTTGCTCAGATAGTGCTGAAGCAATATCTTGAGGTGTTAGTTTATAGTGGGCTAATTTGTCTGGATAAAGCCATATCCTCATTGAGTAATTTAAGGCCCCAAACAGCGATGCGTCTCCTACTCCTTTTATTCTTTTCAATTCATCCAAAATATTTAGCGCTGCATAATTGCTCATGTAAAGTGTATCTTTACTATTATCTGGAGACGATAAAGTGATAACCTCTAAAATTGCTCCTGATTTTCTTTTTACAGTTACACCAGCTTGCCTTACTTCATCAGGTAGTAATGCTAATGCCGCTTGTACGCGATTATTTACATCAATTTCAGCTTGAGCTGGATTTGTACCTACTGCAAATGTTACAGTTATAGAAAGCTGTCCACTATTTGAGCTACTCGAGCTCATGTATAACATATTTTCTACACCATTTATTTGTTGCTCAAGAGGCGCTGCAACAGTATTGGCTACAGTTTCAGCATTCGCACCCATATATGTTGTCGATACCTCAATAGTAGTCGGTAAAATTTCAGGATATTGAGCCACAGGCAATACTCTTAAAGCCATTAATCCTGCTAATACTATTATTATAGAGATTACTGAAGCAAAAATTGGACGATCAATAAAAAAACGCGAGATCATAATTTTAAATTATTCTAATTATTTATATTTAAATTTTAATAGGTTTGACTTCTATGCCAGGTCTAGCTTTAATAAGCCCTTCTACAATCACCTGTTCCCCTGGTTCAAGCCCAGCTTCTATAATACGCCCCTTATCAGTAATATTACCTAGCTGCACAGGTTTAACTGCAACTTTATTACCTTCACCTACTATGTAAACTATTGCTCCATTCGCTGTTTGGATGATAGATTTTTCTGGAATTGTAATAGCATTTTTTAAAATCATATCATTAATTTGGATTCGTACAAATTGACCAGGAATTAATTGATTTTCTGTATTAGATATTTCAACTCTTGCTGAAACATTTGCAGTTTCAGGATTAATGATTGAGTCTGTAAAATCAATATAGCCCAATTGATCTAAAGCTTGACCATTACCTAATTTAACTATTGCAGAAAATTTACCATTTACAGGTGTATCAACTTTTTTTGAATTTATTAATTTACGATGTATATCATAATCAGTATCAGGGTATGAAAAACTTATATATATTGGATCAAGTTGTGTAATTCTCGCGAGTAAATCCCCAGTATTAACCAAATTGCCCTCAGATAGTTCTTCTTCACTTGTAATTCCTGATATAGGCGCTGAAACATTTGTATAATTTAAATTAATAGAAGCATTAGACAAGTTAGCTTCAGCATCTTTAACTGCTGCCAGTCCCTTTTGATAGTTTGCAAAAGCAATATCCTTTTCTTGAGCACTAACAGATTTTTTATCATATAATTCGTCTATCCTTTTCCAAGTTTTTTCTAATTGTAAAAGATTAGATTTTGCAGTAGTAAGTTGCGCTTCTGCACGTTTTAAATTATTTTCTGAAGATTTAGGGTCAATCTGAAATAATACATCATCTTTCTTAACTATTGAGCCTTCTTTGTAAAGTTTCTTTTGAAGTATCCCTCCAATTTGTGCTCTAAGTTCTACTTCTCTGTAACCTATTACTTTACCAGGATACTCATACTTTAAAGCAACATCAGACTTATTAACTTCCACTACAGACACTTCCTGAGTAGGAAAAGCTTGAGCTGTTTGATTGTCACTCTGATGATTTTTAAAATATAGAATTGAAGCAATTATAATAGCTAGAATTATAATTAATTTTAAATTATTTTTAACAAAGCCCATTTCATCCTCAAATTTTTTTTCTAATCTAAATTTATTACACATAAATTAGATATTTGACAATAAATAATAATTTATTTAATTCGAAGATGAAATGAACTTGTAAATTATTGTCTACCCTGATTGTTAGAATTTTGTTTAAATCTTTCTTTAAGCTCTTCCGTTATTTGCTTCTGCTTATCTTCTTGAATATTGACGTTAGGAAGATTCCTTTCAGATTTTGCTTTTCTGACTCCTGGGCTTGGAGGATAAGAACTTGCTACATTTTCTGTAAATTCTTCTTCCTTATGTTTGCTGCTTGGAGACGAAAATGATTTGGTTAGTTCTTTAAATTTCCCTAAAGCCGGTGTTACAGTACGTTGTATAGTTCGGCTTGAAAAACTCCTCTGTCTTTTCTCTGTTTTATTATTTAAATATTCTATAATATTTTCAGAGTTTTTTGCTTTTTTTAATTCCTCAATATCAGGAAATTTGGTTTTTTCATCCCATTTAATTCCTAAAAGATCTGCATTTTCTAAATTTGTATCTCTTAAATTAGCTTTACTTAAATCAGCACCTGTAAAATCAGCATTTTTAAGAATAGCATCCTGAAAGTCACAAGAAGTTAGATCACTATTTACAAAACGAGCCTTTTCAAGTACAGCGCCGTTAAAATCACAGTAAGTTACATTAGCATTACTAAAATTAGCCTCTTTTAGAACAGCAACCTGCAATTCACAAGCAGTTAAAGTGGCCTTACTAAAATTTGCACCAGTACAATTTATATTATTTAATAAACAACCTTTGAAAACTGCTCGTTCTAATTTTGCATTTTTACAGCTCATACCCGTAAAATCAAATTTTTCCCATGAATATACTTGTTCACATAGCTCAATTTGTGATAAGTCTTTTTCGACTGAATAAACCTGCATTGCTTCAGCCAGATTTGCATAACCTTCCTTATTTCGGTTTTCATCTCCTATAGTCCAAACATCATTGAGCGTACATTTCTTATTAACTTCAACTTTTTTCTCTAAGTTGAATGGATATTTATTATTGTTTTTCATAATTCTCAACATTTTATTACTGTTAATTTTTTTTAAATATTATCTTTATTTCTATTAATTTAAATAATAACTTTTATTTATAGAAAGTTTTTGTTAATTTCAATACATTAATAATGAATAAACATATCATTATTTTAAGATATTGAATTATAACAATTTTCAAATGTTGGAGAAGTATTAAGTTTAGATTTTAGGATATTTGGTAGATTTATTTAAATAATAATTTATAGCAGAATTGTCTTCATTAATTTCAACATGTGAATTGTATAATTTCTTTTCAAATCCGCCTTTTAAATTTCTTTTATTATTTTTAATTTCATGAATTGTTGATAGCTTAATATTGTTTGCTTCGGCTAAAGCTTCTATTACTTCAAGAATATCAGCAATTTCTTCAGCTAATTCTTCTTTAGAGTCAGCTTCAAAAACCTCATTAGCTTCTTCAATTAACTTTGCTTTGAGAGCATTAAGATATTCGGTTTGATTCATTATGCGTTCAAAAACCTCAATATTTTTTGAACGCATGATTTCAGGCATTTTATCTCTAATTAATTTTTCGACTTTAAATTTAATCTTAGTCATATCAGTGATGTATAAAATCAGTATATTTGATTAAGATTTAGAGTTGTATCGCTCAACAGCTTCGTTAATTAGTTGATGAGCTTTTTCTTCAGATTCCCATCCTAGAATTTTCACCCATTTATTTTTCTCAAGTTTTTTATAATTTTCAAAGAAATGAGATATTTTTAGTGTTACTATTTCAGGTAAATCCTTATAAGTTTTTATATTATCGAAAAAAGGAGTAAGTTTACTAGTTGGTACTGCTAAAATTTTCTCATCCTTTCCCGACTCATCTTCCATTAATAGAACTCCTATTGGTCTTACTGCAATCACACTCATTGGCACCACAGGTAAATCACCATAAACTAATACATCAGCAGGATCTCCATCTTCAGACAAAGTATGAGGAATAAATCCATAATTACAAGGATAATTCATAGCCGCTTGTATAAACCTATCTACAAATAAAAAGCCTGAATCCTTATCCAATTCGTATTTCACAGGAGCAGATCCCATAGGAACTTCAACAATAACATTGATTTCGTAAGGGGCATTTTTGCCAATAGGTAATTTATTTAAATCCATTTTTTCTCTTTTAATTTAAGTTTTTTTAATAAATATATGTAATAATTCTATATATGAATATTTTAGAGAATAAAACTATTTTATAACTTCATTTAAAATATATTTTAGATTTAGCAATAACTAAATATTGATTATAAATTAAATAATGTTTAAAGTATAAAGCTTTATTTATACATACTAGGAGAGATGGCCGAGTGGTTTAAGGCGCATGCCTGGAAAGCATGTTCACGTATTACGTGTCCGGGGTTCGAATCCCCGTTTCTCCGCCAGAAAAGAATTTTGTAAATATAACCTTAAATTTTAAATTATAAATGAATAAAACACAAATATCTAATCCTCTAAATGAAGCCCTAACTAACTGCAGAAAAGTTTTTATAGTAACTTTTATGTTTGCTTTCGGAGTAAACTTATTAATGCTACTTACTCCTCTTTATTCTTTACAGGTTTTAGACAAGGTAATATCTAGCCATAGCTTAGAAACATTAACCATGTTAACTTTAGTAATGTTAGTTATACATATAGCTTACACTTTGCTTCAGATTGCGCGATCTTTTACATTAATTAAAGTTGGAGAATGGTTAGATACCAAACTAACTCCTATATTATTTGCAAATTCGGTTTCAATTTCTGCAATTAGAACATCTTTAGGAGCGAGCCAAAATCTAAGGGATTTAGAAACAGTTAAAGGTTTCCTTACAAGTATAGGAATTAATACTCTTTTTGATGCGCCTTGGTCAATAATATATTTAATAGTGATATTTCTCATTCATCCTTATTTAGGCTATTTAACAATAATTGGTGGAATCATTATTTTATTATTTGCTGTACTTAATGCATACGCAACAAATAGCAAATTAAATCAGGCTAATGAATATAATATGAAAAGTTTAAATTTGTCTGAAATTGCGACACGTAATGCAGAAGTTGTAGAAGCCATGGGAATGATGAAAGCAGTTGTTCATAATTGGCATAAAGCGAATTTAGATAAATTGAACATGCAATCGATTGCAAGTTATCGTAACGGTATTATTTCAAACATATCCAAATTATTACGTATGGTTTTACAGATGGCAGTAACTGGCATTGGTGCATATGTAGTAATTAAACATCCTGATCAAATGACAGTAGGTGGAATGATTGCAAGCTCAATCTTAGTAGGTAGAGCACTTGCTCCCTTTGATGCAGCAATCGAAACATGGAAGCAAATAACTGGCGCAAGCAAAGCATATGAACGCTTAAAAGATTCATTTGAACGCTCTCCTTTAAGACAAGAAGCTATGTCTTTACCAACTCCAGAAGGAAGATTATCTGTAGAAAATTTATTATTTGCCCCTCCTGCAACAGCTCCACAAGCGACCCCCAGATACACTTTAAAAGGTGTAAGTTTTGCATTAGAGCCAGGGGAAATTCTAGCAGTTATTGGACCTAGTGCTGCGGGTAAATCTTCACTTGCAAAATTAATTGTTGGCGTGTGGAAACCTATGTCGGGCATTGTAAGATTGGACGGTGCTGATGTTTACACTTGGAACAGAGATGATTTTGGAAAACATATAGGGTATCTGCCCCAAGGAATAGAATTATTTAGTGGATCAATAAAAGAAAATATAGCAAGGCTTAGAGAAGATGCTACCCCTGAACAAATTGTGGATGCAGCGAAACTATCAGGAGCGCACGATATGATTCTAAGGCTTCCTAATGGATATGAAACAGATATAGGCATATCCGGTTCAGCAATATCAGCAGGACAGAGGCAAAGAGTAGGACTTGCTAGAGCATATTTTGGAAATCCTAAATTAGTAGTACTCGATGAACCAAATGCAAATTTAGATGAATTAGGTGAGCAAGCTTTGGTATCAGCTTTAGTTAACGCTAAGGAAAGAAAAATTACAAGTATAATAATTTCTCATCGCCCTTCAATACTTTCTTGTGTAGATAAAATATTGATATTACAAGATGGAATGGTAGCTGCATTTGGACCACGAGATGAAGTTCTTTCAAGATTCTCCGCACCTCGTCCAACACAACCAAATTAATTTGTAAAATAAGTTTTAGAAGGTCAAGAAAATGTCAGATAAACATGAAAATAATAAATTAGCCCCTCAGCCACAAATTGAAACAACTGGTTTTGTTAGATTAAGCGAAAAACTCAAGCGCTCAGTTGAAAAGGCATTACAAAATAAAAAGATAGTGAAATTTTTAAATAACACTATTGATATGGTAGATTATTCAATTGATTTTATTATTAGAGATAATAGTCAACTTAACCGTAGTGAAATAGTTCAAGTTGCTCGTAAACCAATATTATTTGGTGTATGGGTTTCATTTATAACTTTCATAGTCTGCGGTATATGGGGAGCACTAGCACCTATTAATAGCGCAGCAATTGCTCAAGGGTTAGTAGTAGTTGAATCAGAAAAAAAAATTATTCAACATTTAGAAGGGGGTATTGTTAAAGAAATTAATGTCAAAAACGGTGACATAGTAAAAGCCGGTCAACCTCTTATTGTACTAGAAGATACACGCGCTAAAACAGCTTTACAAAGTACTTTAGCTAATCTAAGAACCTTGAAAGCTACAGAAGCTCGTCTCATAGCAGAACGTGACGAAGCTGCTGAGATTACTTTTGATAAAGAAATCTTAGATGATAAAGACCCTACAATTGATAAAGTGATAGATATTCAAAGGAGAATATTTAACGCTCGCAAAGAAGCATTGAATGGAAGAGTTGAAGCTTTAAAAAAGAGAGTAGAACAGCAGGAAAAGATTGTAAAAAGCTATGAAGCGCAGCTTAATTCAAGTAGAGCTCAGTTAAGATATACAAATGAGCAATTAGAAGCAGTAAGACAGCTTGTAGAAAAATCTCAAGCAACAAAACCTAGGTTATTAGAACTTCAGTCAAAGGTTGCTTATTATGAAGGTAATATTGGAGAGTATATTGCTAAAATAGCTCAAGCTAATCATTCTATTAGCGAACATGAAATTGAATTGATTAATATTAAAACTAATTTTTTAAATGAAATAGTGAAAGAATTAAAAGATGTTCAAACTCAGATATCAAATTATGAAGAAGAAGTTAAAGCACGGGCCGATACATTAAATAGAACTGTAATTACTTCGCCGCAAAATGGAAGAGTCAACGATTTACAAATTCATACTGTTGGAGCGGTTATAGCAGCACAAGGAGGTCAAAAACTAATGGAAATAATTCCTGATAATGATAAACTAGTTATTGATGCTCAAATTAGACCTGAAGATATTGACTTAGTTCATGAAGGATTAGTTGCAAGCGTAAAATTACTCGCTTTTAAAAGCAGAACTACCCCTTCACTTGATGGACTAGTAACACGTGTATCAGCTGAAACTATACAAAGTAGATATGAAGGAGGACGTCCTTACTATCAAGCGCGCATTGAAATTGATGAAAAACAATTTGAAGCTAAGAAATTAAAAAATCTAAAACTTTATCCCGGTATGCCTGCTCAAATATTTATAGTTACAGGTTCAAGAACCTTATTGAAATATATACTTGATCCAGTAATTGATAGTATTAGAAAATCCTTTAGAGAAAGATAGTTGATTTTTAAATAGGGCTTTATATATAAATAAGGCCTATATTCAAATATATACTATTTTCAATTTCCTAAAAATTTCAAATTTTTGTTTGATAGATAAAGATTTATATAGTAGTTATCCTATATTAGTTTAAATTGAAATTAATGTTGATGCAAAAATTATTGTAATAAATGAAAATTTTATAGAAGAAACTACTGGTTTTTCTACTAATATGTACTTCTTAAATAGCAAATAAAGAAAAAACAAAAATTTGTCTTCATAAATTAGAATTTCAATTTGACAATATTTTTGACAGCATAGGCACTCTAAGAGCAATAAACCTCTTCGGAAAGCTGGCTTTAAAGAAGTTTAGTTTAATTTGAGAATTAATAATCTTGCTGATATGAATAATGGTCACGTGGTTCAAATCAGCCATTAACAAAGTATATAATGGAGTAAAATATAAAATGAAAAAAATAGTAAGCATAATATTTACAGCAATATTTGTAACTGGTTGTAGTGGAAGTGAAATAAAACATGAATATCCAAAATCAGCAGAAGATATAAGATATGATAGAGCAGGATCGATGTTTGGTAGCAAAGATGGATTTAAAATTCTTGGCAATAATGAGAAAAAATCTACTACTCAAAGTTTAAACGTCAATATTTATTTATGGAAAGCAGCACTTGATGTAGTTTCATTTATGCCGCTCGCTTCAGTTGATTCTGCCAGCGGAATTATTATAACTGATTGGTTTGAAGATCCAAACGCTCCCAAAGAAAGATTTAAACTAAACATAATTATTACTGGGGCAGAACTTAAAATTAATTCTATTAAAGTTACTCTATTCAAACAAATTATGGATAGTAAATTTAACTGGCGTGATGCAAAGGTCAATAATAATGTTGCTCAAGAATTCGAAGATAAAATAATAACTCGCGCAAGACAAATCAAAATATCTAAAGAGTAGTAAATTCATGTCAAATGTAGAACAGATTAAAATTGAAGCTAAATGGCAAAGAATTTGGGAAGAGAAAGAAGTATTTGAAATAAAATCAGATATTTCATTACCAAAATATTATGTACTTGAAATGTTTCCATACCCATCAGGAAGGATTCATATGGGTCATTTACGTAATTATACAATTGGCGATGTAATTGCCAGATTTAAAAAATGCAATGGTTTTAATGTTCTACATCCAATGGGATGGGATGCTTTTGGCTTACCTGCTGAAAATGCAGCAATAGAAAATAAGATTCACCCCGCCGATTGGACAAGAAAAAATATAAATAATATGAGAACGGAGTTAAAATCAATAGGATTTTCCTATGATTGGACTCGCGAAATCAATACTTGTTCGAAAGAATACTACAAGCATGAACAGGAAATTTTTATTTCTTTCCTCAAAAATGGTTTGGCTTATCGTAAAGAATCGATGGTAAATTGGGATCCTATAGATAATACTGTACTTGCAAATGAACAGGTCATAGATGGCAAAGGCTGGAGATCAGGTGCTAAAGTTGAACGCAAAAAATTAAGCCAATGGTTTTTAAAAATTACTGATTTTGCGGAAGATTTACTTGATTCTTTAAATTCCTTAACAGATTGGCCTAAAAATGTTTGTACAATGCAGGAAAAATGGATAGGTAAATCAAGCGGCGCCATTATAAATTTTAAAATTAAAGACCGTACAGATAGTATAAAGATTTTTTCTACTCGTCCTGAAACTTTATTTGGTGCTTCATTTTGTGCAATATCTGTTGAACATCCATTATCCTTAGAAATTGCCAAAAATAATTCTGAAATTAAAAACTTTATTCAGGAAAGTAGCCAAACAGGGATATCTGAAGAAGCTATTGAGACAGCTGAAAAAAAAGGCTGTTTTACCGGTTTATATGCTGAACATCCCTTAGAAAAAGGCAAAAATCTTCCAATATATATAGCAAATTTTGTTTTAATGGACTATGGAACGGGGGCAATATTTGGCTGCCCTGCTCATGATACACGTGATTATGAATTTGCAAAAAAATACAATTTACCAATTTATTCTGTAATTAATGAGCCACTTAAATCTGATGAGCCCTATTTAGGTGATGGAGTAATTATTAACTCTAGCTTTTTAAATGACTTAACAGTTGCCGATGCTAAAGAAGCAATATTAAAATATCTAATGGATAATAATATAGGCGAGAGAAAAACTAATTATAGATTAAGAGATTGGGGAATATCTCGGCAAAGATATTGGGGAGCACCTATACCTATAATTTATTGCCCTAAATGTGACATTGTTCCAGTACCATTAGATCAATTACCTGTTACTTTACCTGATGATATAAATTTTGATAAACCTGGTAATCCTCTTGAGCATCACCCTACTTGGAAACATATTAACTGCCCTAATTGCAATCAACCAGCTAAGAGAGAAACTGATACTTTTGATACATTCTTCGAATCTTCGTGGTATTTTGCTAGGTTTACATCGCCTTTAGCTGATAAACCTATAGAAAGGGAAATCTGTGAATATTTTATGCCAGTTGACCAATATATTGGCGGGATTGAACATGCTGTATTGCATCTTTTATACGCAAGATTTTTTACTAAAGCAATGAGCAAATGTGGATATTTTGATATAAAGGAACCTTTTACCCGGTTACTTACTCAGGGTATGGTATGTCATGAAACATATAAAGATGCTAATGGCAAATGGCTTTATCCTGAAGAAATCGTTAAACGTGAAGGTAAATTATTTCATGTTCAAACTGGCAGGGAAGTTACGCTTGGCAGAATAGAAAAAATGAGTAAGTCTAAGAAAAATGTAGTTGATCCTAGTAAAATAATCGAAAAATATGGTGCAGATACTGCAAGATTATTTATGCTGTCTGACAGCCCTCCTGAGCGTGATTTAGAATGGTCTGATAGCGGAATTGAAGGAGCATATAGATATATTAATAGACTATATAAAATTGCTAATACTCTTCAATCTTATAAACCTAAAAATTCTGATATTATAATGGATGAAATCTATGTAAAACTTCAGAGTAGTATACATTCTACTATTTTAAATGTTACTGAGGATATTGAAAAATTTCGATTTAATAAAGCTATAGCTAGAATTAGAGAGCTTACAAACAAGCTTGAAATCCTTGATAGTAAAAATACTCAAAATTTATCTTTATTGCATGAGGGATTTTCAGCAATATTGAAACTGTTACAACCAATTATTCCCCATACATCAGAAGAATTATGGAACAGGCTTGGTAATAAAGAATTGCTTATTAATACTTCTTGGCCAAAAGCAAATTTATCTCTCGTTAAAGAGGATATTGTAACAATAGCCGTGCAAATTAATGGTAAATTGCGTAGTACTTTTGATATTGATAAATCTGCATCGAAAGAAGAAGTTGAAGCTCATGCTTTATCTCTTGAATTCATAAAATCTCATATATATGGCAAAGAAGTTGTAAAAATTATTATAGTTCCGGGAAAAATTGTAAATGTTGTGGTTAAGAGCTAGCCTATTATCTTTATGTATTGCAAGTTGTGGATTTAAACCAGTTCACAACATAGCAAATATTGAGCAAAATTTACCTAGTATTTATATAGAAGATATTAAAACTTCTGAAGGATATTTACTTAAAAATAAGCTTGAAGATAAATTACTTACAGATCAAAAAAATTTATTGAAAAAGTATTCCTTAAAAGTACATTTAAATAAATCATCTAATCCATTAACAATACAAAAAAACAATTTTGTAACATATTATAATGTTACAATGTCTGGTTTTTATGAATTGAAATCTCTTCAAACTGATGAGATAATATATCATAGCAGTTTTCATAATATAAGCAGCTATAGTGCTACTAATGCAGAATTTGCTAATTATGTGTTTGAAGAAGATGCTATAAAAAATAATATCGAGCAAGTATCAGAATATATATTAATCGATTTAAATAGGTATTTTATAAGTAATCCTATTTAATAATTATATTTTTTTAGCTTTTATCCATGCAATGTGATTATTTTCTTTTTCCTCAATTTCAAGATTTAATCCATAAAGATTAAAATTCTCTCCTATACCAGGTATTTTTTCTGTCTCATGCATTATTAGTCCTGCTAAAGTGCTAAATTCTTCTGCGGGTAGATTCCAATCAAGTTGCCTGTTAATATCCCTAATAGTAACATTACCACTAATAATATAGGACCCATCAAATTGTAGCTTTATACCTTCAATTTCCTCATCATGCTCATCTTCAATTTGCCCAACTATTTCCTCTAATATATCCTCTAATGTAACTAGCCCTTTAAGATCACCATATTCATCTACTACTAAGGCAAAATGTATTTTTTTAATACGGAATTCATGCAACTGTTCTTTTAGCATTGTATTATCGGGCACATACCATGGATTGGAAATAATCGCTTCAACTTTGATTTTATTTAAGTCGCCTTCATGCTTACTAACTTCACTCAGTAAATCTTTTATATTTAATATTCCTATAATATTATCAGGATTATCTTTCCACAGCGGTACTCTTGTATGACTGCTTTCTAAAGCCTCTTTCATGATTTGCTTAACAGGTAAGTCTATATCAATAGTGATCATATTTTTCCTATGGACCATTATTTCTTTTACTTCAGTATCAGCTAGATCTAAAATACTACCAAGCATGTCTCGATCACTTTTTACTACTAAACCCTTTTTATGATGCATCTCAATTGCACCTCTCAATTCTTCAGTCGCAGAAATTATGGAATTTACTTTTCCTTTTAGTCTAAGAAACCCAAGAATAAAATTTACTGCAATTTGTACTGCGGTGGTAATAGGATAAAGTGTTTTTACAATGATATTTAAGCATGGTGCAATTTTTAAAGACATGCGCTCAGCATTTTCAAATGCATAAGCTTTCGGTAAAACTTCTGCAAAAACAAATATTATTATTGTCGTTACTATTGTAGCATAAGCTACAAATTCATTCGTAGAAAATAATTTAATAGCCATCATTGCTCCAAGAGCACTAATAGCACTATTACATGCACTGTTAGCAAGCAAGACTGTGCTTATAAGCCTTTCTTTATCTTTTCTAAGTAAACTTACTATTCGAGCCTTTCTATTGCCCTCGGATTTTAGTTTATGAATTGTAGCTTGAGAAGCTCCTGTGATAGCCGTTTCTGCTGCAGCAAAAAAACCAGAAATTATTACTAAAACAATAATTGCAATAGTAAAAATAAGTAGCGATTCCATTTAATAAATAGATTGTATGTTTATGTTAAAAATCAAATAATTACAAATATACTATTTGTTCAATAATTTGATACATAATCTATAATATCTATTGCAATAAATCCATTACTATTTTACAAATATAAACTTTAGGGTTATAATTTTTTACTTTAGACCTATTTTTGTATTTTTTGTTTTTGATAAAAATATTTAAGTATAAGAAATTAGAATTTATTAAAAGCAAAATAAATTTTAATTAAGAATATGTAAATTTAAAAATTTTATAAATATTGCAATTAATCATAATGATAAATAAAAATATAAGAAACTTAAGTTTAGCGGTATTATTATTGTTGATTTTAGGTCTTGCCTTCTTTTTTTCTAAGGAAGTGAGTCCTCCAATGACTAAAGTAGAAAAATATATTGATATTAAAAACAAACTTTAAATACTGCATATAAATATTAAAGCTTAAAGTTTGAAAAAAATTTGATTATATCATTATTATTTATATTTTTACCATAGAACTTGATAACATCCATCTATTTTTTTGATGAACTTCGATTCGAAGTGTTGCCATATCAGCAGTACCTGCATCTTTATTTTGCTCACATTTCTCAATCAAATCTTTAAGTAATGATATAATTGTATCTTGACCTTTCACCAAGTCTTCAAGCATTTGATTAGAAGTAAAATCTCTATTACCATCTGAAATGATTTTTTGAGAATTATATTCTTCTAAAGTTGCGGGCACTAAATCTCCTAATGCCCTAATACGCTCAGCTAAAACATCTATAGCTTCAGCTAAATCTTGATATTGCAATTCAAACAGTTCATGTAAAGATTTGAAATTTGGTCCTATGACATTCCAATGATAATTCTGTGTTTTTAAGTACAGAGAATAACTGTTAATTAAAACCGTTTTTAAACTTTCTAGAACTAGTTGATTGCTCATATTAACTCTCTTAAAATTATCTATTGTAGATGACTATTATTTGCCGTAAAATTTGTAAAGCGATATACAGCTACATATACGCCTGCTAGACCCACTATTGAATAAACTAGCTTTGTAAGGCTAGACATATTTCCAAATAATTGAGCAACTAAGTCAATATTTGCAACAGCAATCAAACCCCAATTTATTGCTCCTACTATTACTAATATCAATGAAATAAAATATAGATTTTTCATAATTTCCTCTTAAATTTAATTACTTACAAAATTTAATAATTGTCTATCTCAAATTAAAAATCCATATCTTATTATTGGTAAAATATAAAAAATTCCTAAAAACTTTTTTTACTATTCTTTATTACCGCTTGTGCAGCAGCAAGTCTAGCAATAGGAACTCTGTAAGGAGAACAAGATACATAATCAAGTCCAATTAAATCAAAAAATTCAATTGAAAAAGGATTTCCGCCATGCTCACCACATATACCTGTTTTAATATTAGGATTAGTTTTTCTACCCCGTTCAATAGCGATTTTTATTAATTCACCTACTCCTTCCTTATCTAACTCTATAAAAGGATCTGATTTCATAATATTTTGCTCTTTATAAGTTCTCATAAAAGAAGCAGAATCATCTCTAGAAATTCCTAAGGTAGTTTGCGTTAAATCATTTGTACCAAAGCTGAAAAAACTTGCAAATTTAGCAATTTCTTCTGCCTGAAGAGCAGCCCTTGGTAATTCAATCATTGTGCCGATATTAAAATTTAATGGCAAGTTTTCTTTTTCACTAATCTCAATTCCAACTTTTTCAATTAAAGTTTTTAATATTTCCAATTCTTTACCACTTATAATAAGTGGTACCATAATTTCTACAATTGGATTAACATTTTGCTTTATTGCTTCTACCATGGCTAGAAATATTGCCTCTGCTTGCATTTTGTATATTTCTGGATAAGATATTCCTAGCCTGCAGCCTCTATGCCCAAGCATAGGATTTGCTTCTTTGAGCTGATTAATCCGATGGTTTACTGTTTCAATAGACAACCCAGATATTTCCGCTAATCCTTCAATATCTGCTTGAGTGTGAGGTAAAAATTCATGCAAAGGCGGGTCTAGTAATCTTAAATTTACTGGCAAACCATTCATTATCTTAAATATTTCAACAAAATCTTGTTGTTGCATAGGTAAAAGTTGAGCTAATGCTGCTCCTCTATCTTTTTTATTTGACGAGATAATCATTTGCCTTACAACATTTATCCTTTTTTCATTAAAAAACATATGTTCAGTCCGACACAAACCAATACCTTCCGCTCCAAATCTTTTTGCAGCCATTGTATCAAGAGGCGTTTCAGCATTTGCTCTTATCTGAAGCTTTTTAACATTATTTGCCCAATTCATCAGTTTTTGAAATTCTTCTGATAATTTTGGTTGAATAGTTGGTACTTCACCTAATATAATTTCCCCAGTTGAACCATTGATAGTTATCAAATCGCCTTCTTTAATTATTATATTTCCAATGGATAAAACTTTCTTATTGTAGTTTATATTAAGATTTGATGCACCACAGACACATGGTTTGCCCATACCTCTTGCAACTACGGCAGCATGCGAGGTCATGCCTCCTCTACTTGTTAAGACACCTTCAGAAATATACATACCGTGTATATCTTCAGGACTTGTTTCAATTCTTACTAATATTACTTTTTGATATGACGCAACTTTAATCTCAGCATCATCTGAATTAAATACAACAATACCTGATGCTGCTCCTGGTGATGCAGGCAAACCTTTACAAATTGCTTTATAGCCCGAATTAGGATCTATACTTGGATGAAGTAGCTGGTCAATTGCTAAAGGATCAATTCTAATTAAAGCCTGTTCTTCACTAATTTGTCCTTCTTCCACCATATCTACAGCAATTTTAATTGCAGCTTGAGTAGTACGTTTTCCAGAACGAGTTTGTAATATCCATAATTTACCTTCTTCAATAGTAAATTCAATATCTTGCATATCACAATAATGCTTTTCGAGCTTGTTTGCAGTTAGATAGAGTTCATTATATAAATCAGGCATAATTTCTTCCATAGAAGGCAAGGGAGAAGCGTTTGCATCTTTAGCGGCTTTAGTTATGAATTGAGGTGTCCTGATTCCTGCAACAACATCTTCACCTTGAGCATTTATTAAGAATTCTCCAAAAAACAACTTGTCCCCATTGGAGGGATTACGTGTAAATGCTACACCTGTAGCTGAGTTATTGCCCATATTTCCAAAAACCATTGCTTGGATATTGACAGCAGTACCCCATTCTTCAGGTATATTATTTATATTACGATAGGTAACTGCTCTAGAATTCATCCATGACTTAAATACTGCTCCTATTGCATTCCATAATTGCTCTTCTAAATCATTTGGAAACTGTTTTTTTAATGTTTTAAGAACTTTATCTTTAAATAAAACGACTAATTCTTTTAAATGTACAGCTGTCAAATCAGTGTCTAAATGGATACCTAACTCTTGTTTTTTCAATTCAATCATTTCTTCAAAATGATAATGATCAATTCCTAGCACTACATCTGAATATATTTGAATAAATCTTCTATAGCTATCATATGCAAATCTTTCGTTACCCGTTTTTTTACTTAGTGCCTCAACAGTTTCATCGTTTAAACCGAGATTTAATATTGTATCCATCATGCCTGGCATAGAGCTTCGTGAGCCTGACCTAACTGATAATAGTAATGGGTTAGATGTATCACCAAATTTCGCATTAATTTCTTTTTCAATTAAAGAAATTGCTGCTTTCACTTGAAATATTAAATCTTCAGGAAAAGATTCAGAATTTTTTAAATAATAATTGCACGCATCTGAAATAATTGTACATCCAGGAGGGACATTAATTCCTAAAGAGCACATTTCAGCAAGATTTGCACCCTTCCCCCCTAATAATTCTTTCATTGAGACATTGCCGTCTGATTGATTAATGCTAAAATTATATACCCATTTTTTATTCATTTTATTCTCTTACAGGCCTAGCTTATTAAGTTCAAATTTTTCTTTTATTATTAAATAAATTTTATCAGTAATATTTTCTATTATATTACTGATTCTAAACTTCCTTTTAAACCAACTCTTTTCTGTATTAATCATTTTAATTTTAGCTTTATCACCGAATTTATCATTTATAACCGTATTCATATCACCGATATAATCTATAAGCCCTAGTTTTATAGCTTCCTTACCACTCCAAAACTCCCCACTAAATAATTTGTCTTCATCTGCGGTAAGCTTACCTGCACGTCTTTCTCTTAGAAAATTTTTAAAGTTTTCATGTATATCTTTTTGAATTCCATGAATAATTTTTATATCAGATTCTTTTTCTGGTAAAAATGGATCTAATACAGATTTATTTTCACCTTGAGTATATATTCTTCTTTCAATACCTAATTTCTTTATTGCGTCATAAAACCCGAAGCCTGTTGTTATTACACCAATACTCCCAACTATGGAACTTTGTAGTGCGTATACTTCATCAGCTGCATAAGTTAAATATAATCCTCCTGAAGCAGCTACATCTTCTATGCATGCTATTACAGGAATGTTTTTTTTATCAGCTTTAAATCTAATATATTTAAAAATTAGTTCGGATTGTACTGGCGAACCACCAGGACAATTTATTTGAAGTACTACAGCTTTTAAGTTTGATAAAGAAAAAGCTTCATTTATCGAATTAGTTAAATTTTCAAGCGACAGATTGCTACTAAATTTAGCACTGCTTGCTGAAATCACTCCTTGCATACGCAATACTGCAATGTTTGGACAAGAATTTATAAGTTTAGGAAAATTAATCCATGAAAAAAAATTTTTGGTTTTATTTTGCGGCTGTTTTTTTAATCTTGCTTCTTGTACATGTTCCATGAATATATTTCCTTAAGATGATTTTCTACTTATGTATATAAATTTTTATTTATCTTGATACTTATGGAAAAATAATATTTCTGCAACAAATTTTTTATATTTATACACTCAATCTAAAGATCTTTGTATTTAGTTTCAAAATTAGTCACTTATTATAAATTTTTTAAAATATACTTGATACAATTAAATTTTTAAAATATTATTGTATTAAATTTTTTACACTGTTGGTTAAGTAATGATAAATAAAATTCAAAAATTTACTTTTTTAGTTTGGAAACTAAATAAAAGTTTTACAAAACTATATACAATTATTTCAACTAAAATACTTAAACCTTTAAATGATAAGTATGATATTCAAAACAAGGCCTATTTTGCTGCAGAAATAATTCAGGCTTCTGTAATTTCTTTTATAAAAAACTTAGACCATTTAACTAGTTTACTTTTCAGATCTGTAATAGGTAAAATAATAATACCTTCTATTGTATATATTTTTCCAAAATCTATAAATATAGTTAATAATTTATCTTATATATTCTCTTACTTTCCAGGAATTTTTACAACAGTAAGAAGATTATATAATATTTACAAACCTATACAAAATTTGGTACAAAATTTTGTTACTTCTTCCGTTAAACTGACTATTAAAAATTTATTTTTGCCATTGGTGGTATTCATTTTCCCAAATTCTAAGAATTTTATTGAAACTTTATCAAGCAGTCTTTTTAATGCAAATTCACAAGAAGTTTCTAAAATAGCTTCTTTGCTCTCACAAACTTTTACCTTTTATAAAGATTCGATTACAGAATTTAGTACAATGTTCGTAGAAAAAATTGATGAAATTGATAAATCTAATAGTTTAAGCAACGAATTTAAGTTTAAGTATATTATTCTTGAAGTGAAAAATTTTCTAAATAATATTTTACACGGTCAGAGAATTTCAAAACCTAGTAATAATGATCAGATAACATATAATATAGATAACATTGAAATAAGACCTAAAGTTAATGAGGTATTGTCTGATTGCACGATAAAACAAAATTTTCCTTCCGACCCTTCCAATAGTTTTATTTCAACAATAGCAAGCTTACAGCAAAAAACTTTTCAAGAATTGTTAGACAAATTAATTGAGCGTAGTGTTCCTAATAAACCCTTAGGAAAATCATTATAGCAAAAAAAGAATATTTAATATTGTTTGTACATTTTGACATATGTATTAGTTTTTAAATTATAGTTAATTAAGTTGAGTATAATACTAGATTATGTAGAGTTTCCTATTTCAAGAGAATGAGTTTTAGGAGTTTCTACTTGTAAAATCATCGCATACTTAAATATGCTTGACAATTCGAGAATCAAAATGATAACAAAATTATCCTTGAAATAAAAAACTTCATTGAGCCTGGGAGCAACAAGAGAGGTTTATATTATATAATTAACGAGCAACAATTTTAGAATTTTAACTTAAAAACTGTACTAGAGAAACAAAAGATTTACTTAGAGTTTTACTATTTACTGTAGGAGCTGGTAAGAGTTACAATTGTTATTTTATAGATATTTTTTAGAATATATTTTCACATATTGCTAAAATAATTAAGCTTATGCGTTCTTAATTAATGTTTAACCTGAAATATTGAATAATAAAGAGCCTTAAATTGACTATTTAAGGCTCTTTATTATATAAAAAACTTATGCAACTTGATTTGTTTCAACACAAATAAAAACTTTATTCCCAGCTTTGCGCTTAAATTTTACTTTTCCAGCTATGAGTGAGAATAATGTATGGTCTTTTCCCATACCAACATTTTCACCTGGATAATATTTTGTTCCTCTTTGGCGAATAATAATATTACCTGGAATTACTGCTTGTCCATCAGAACGTTTTACCCCAAGTCTGCGACCTGCTGAATCACGTCCGTTTCTTGAACTACCACCTGCTTTCTTATGTGCCATTTTATACCTATTATTTAATCAAAAATTATATTTTTTTGATGTCTTTAATTAAAACATGAGTCACGTGCTGACGATGACCATTTTTACGTCTATAATGTTGACGACGTTGCTTTTTGAATATTATGATTTTAGCATCTCTAGTTTGAGATAAAATTTCTGCGGTCACAGAAGCACCCTTCACTAAAGGACTACCTATAATAATAGGCTTTTCATTACTTCCAATCATAAGAACTTCATTAAATTCTAATTCTGAACCAGGCGTACCTGCTATCTTCTCTAATTTAACTATAGAATTTTTGGCTACTTTATATTGTTTACCACCTGATCTAATAACTGCGAACATATTACTTCCAAATTTATATTGAGTTTTAAAACTAAATCTTAAAATATTACCATTTCTAATATTTGTCAATGATGCATTTCAAAAAACTAGATTTTTTTAAAATGCATCATTTTATTTAAATATCTCCACCTGAAGATGATACATTATCTCCTTCTGAAGCACTTGCGTCTTCCTCAATTAAATTATCTACTATTGAAGAGTTATTGTTCCTAATTTGCTCTTCAATTTTAGCAGCCATATCAGGATGCTCTCTTAAATAATTTTTTGCATTTTCTTTACCTTGACCAATTCTAATATTGTCATACGAGAACCATGAACCAGCTTTTTCAACAATACCAGCTTTAACACCAAGGTCAATTAATTCACCAAATTTAGAAATTCCTTCACCATACATAATATCAAAGTCAACCGTTTTAAATGGTGGGGCAACTTTGTTTTTAACAACTTTCACCCTTGTTTGGTTACCTGTAACTTCTTCTTTTTCCTTAATAGATCCAATACGACGTATGTCTATGCGCACAGATGCGTAAAATTTAAGAGCGTTACCACCAGTAGTAGTTTCAGGGCTTCCAAACATTACGCCTATCTTCATCCTAATTTGGTTGATGAAAATCACCATACAATTAGTTTTAGAAATAGAACCTGTAAGCTTACGTAAAGCCTGGCTCATAAGTCTCGCTTGTAGACCCATATGTGAATCACCCATCTCGCCTTCGATTTCGGCTTTTGGCACAAGAGCTGCAACACTGTCGATTACAACAACATCTACTGCACCTGATCTAACTAAGGTATCAGCAATTTCTAAAGCTTGTTCACCAGTATCTGGTTGAGAAATTACTAGCTCATTAATATTTACTCCCAACTTTTTTGCATATATAGGATCAAGAGCATGTTCAGCATCGATAAAAGCACACAAACCACCCTTTTTCTGAGCTTCTGCTATAACATGTAAAGTCAATGTAGTTTTACCTGAGCTTTCAGGACCAAATATTTCAATGATTCTTCCGCGAGGCAAGCCCCCTACCCCAAGTGCCATATCTAAACTGATTGAGCCAGTAGAAATTGTATCAACTTCCACCGCTTCTTTCTGCCCAAGCATCATAATAAGACCTTTACCATGAGCACGTTCAATTTGCATTTTTGCTGTTTCTAAAGCTTTTTGTCTATCCATTTTAACCCTATTTTTCGTTTCTTAGTGATATATAATATAGTTATTTTTACTTAAATTTAAAGTCCCTATAAAAACTTCTTCTTGATTAATTTATAGCAAAATTTGATATATGTGCAATATTTTATTTTTTATTAATAATTAAGATAATTTTGAATCTTAAGCCGAACTATTCTAATTTTAATTTAAATTTAATTTTTTATTGCTAAATTTAAAATCATAATTAAAAACAAATTTAGAATTCAATGATTAAAACGAATCGCGCTTTCACATTAATAGAACTTGCTATTGTAATAATAATAGTAGGCATCATAATGGGAGGAATAGCAGCAGGCTCAGCCTTAATAAAACAAGGACAAATTAGAGCAGTTATAAAAGACATACAAAAAATTCAAACTGCTATATACGCTTTTAGGGAAAAATTTGGTTTTCTACCGGGAGATTTTTCAAATGCTGGTGCTATCTGGAGCACCGTTGCTAGTTGCCCTGATTCCGCTGCAGCTGCTGGATGTAACGGAAATGGAAATGGATTTTTTGACAGCAGTGAGACCTATAAAATTTGGCAGCATTTAAGCTTGGCTAATATGATTGAAGGCTCATATACCGGCCTTGGCAGTTCACGTTATATTGGTGGGGTAAATGTTATGTCTATGCCAACAAACAATGGTGTTTATGCCCTAAGAGGTACTAGTTCTAGCTTATATAGCTATCCCTCTAGACTTAATACAATTAATTTACTAAAAGACAATAATGTTGGTAATGAGGGAGCCTTAAATGCTGAAGATAGTTATGCAATAGATGTTAAAATTGATGATGGAGCCCCTTCTACAGGAAAATTTGTTGCTGGCAGAGGATCTTCTGTTAATGGAACAACTACTTGTGTGAATGCTGTAATTACTTCAACTGCTTCCTCAATATCTTATCTTATGGATGACCCATTACGAAATTGTAGAGCTTGGTATTTGATTAATTAGAATTACATAGTCTAACTAATTGCTTTCAGTTTATTATCTTATTCTCCATAGGATACTCCTTAATCCAATCTGGGTAATATTTTTCTGGATCGTAATTATGATCATGCCTTGCAGGATGTCCCCTCTGTTCAAGTAAAATTAGCTTACTTTTTCCATTCATTTCTTCTATAAAATTGAAGTATCTGCTAACACTATACTGCGGATGAACATGCGTGAGTTGACTAAAAGCTTGTTTTTTATTGTCAAATCCAATTGGTCCAGGAGAGTCGATACTACTGAATATAGTATTTTTATGTATATCATATTCGGGAAGATCCAAACTACGAATTAAAACATTTTCATGTTTGAAATCTATTAGCCATATTGTATGTCTACTTGAATCATCATTTAAGCCAAAATTCAAACAATGTGTAATCAAATATTTATTAGGAGAAGCATTGAAAATCAAATCATCATATTGTTTAATATGTTCTATTTCCATGTTACCTTTCGAAGAAAATATAGTATCTGAAAAATCTTTAGGATCAGTAATTATGTCTGGCAAATAGAGATTTGTAATAGCATTCATAATATATTTTAAATCTACAGAATTTTGTAAAGATACACTAAGTCGAGTGATCTTATTATTAGCTAGTTTCTGTTTAATATTTGCTTTAAAAAAATCCTTTAACACATTATCTATAACAGACTTATCCAATAATATTTCTATTATTCGATTATGATATGAATTTTTTAATTCTTTAATATTATTAAGTCTATTTTCTAGCCATATTCTCTGTTCCTCTTTTAAACTAGGTTTAACTTTAACAGCACTGTGATAAAAAAAGTTAAGACTATTATCTAAAATTGATATAGTTGAATTACTGCAGATAGTTTTCTCAATATCTGTAATAGCTTTATTACAATCAAAACTTGGCTTAAATTCTATTTCTGCTGCAAGTAAAATATTGCAGAAAACAAAGTTAAATATAATAAATAATATTCCGTTACAAAAAATTTTTCTAAACACTGATTCCCCGTTTATTTGACGTAAACTATATACGTAAACTATATAATGATTTATTTCAATTAAATCATTTGTTTAATATTTCAGATCTAAAGCTATATAATTATCTATATACGCTTCAAATGCTGGTAGCTGAGTTAAAACATGACTATGCCCATACACAATTAGTACTTTATTATATCGGCTCAATGAATTAAATATTATTTTAACAATATGCTTATCTCTTTCTATTCCAATAATCGATGAAAGCTGTTGCAAATAGTTTCCATCCTTTATAGGCGCAGTAAAATTTGCATTTATCAGTTCTTGAAATTCTACCTTTAGTATTTTATCTTCTAACCATGCTTTATAGCTAGCATACTTAAGATTTCTTGATGGAAAAGATTTAGCAAATTCTGTATAGTTACTTTCTATTTGATTAAATAAGGTTAGTTTACCTTCTCTATATAATTGAGGTATTGCAGAAGAAAACCAAAAATTAATATAATCTTCTTCATCATAGCCATATTGTTTTACTATTCTCAATAATTCTTCATCTATAGGCTCTCCGCCTATAACAGGTATATTAAATTCTTGCGCTTTTAAAGCAGTATATAAATTTTCTTCACAAAAGGATTGGTTTGTAATTGATTTAAGGTTAGAGCATTTAGCTTTAATTAAATTATGTATTTTTTTTGATTCCTTAGTTTCCAATCCTTCTATAATCACAATATCAGGCGTATGTTTACTAAAAAAACTATCAATTAGCTTAAATGTTTCGCTATTTAGTTCGTTAGAATGCACTGCTCCTATATACCAAAGCTTTTTGTTAGCTTTAGAAAATTCTAATAAAAAAGGCGGAGCCATATGCCATTCTTCTTCAAGCTTAAAATTATAAGGTTTAATCTTACTAATACTGATTTCTTGTAGTAATGAACTGCAGGAAATCAGAAAAAATGATATACTAATCAATAGGTACTTCATTTATAAAACTTTTAGTTATGTAAAATAATTGTGGACCAATTATTTCTTCTAATTATTTTGACAACAGTTAATTTCTGGGCAATATGTGCTTTAATCACAGATTTTTCTTGATAAGAAAGTAGTCCAGACAATACAGCTATACCCCCTTCTGCAAGAGAATTTTTTAAATCCGGAGCAAATTTAATTAAAGGTTTCGCTAGAATATTTGCAGTAATTAAATCGAATTTTCCATATTGTTTAATTTTTTTAGATGAGTATCCATTGCTTACACTAGCATAAATATATTCTGAGGACATATTCCTTTTAATATTTTCATTTGTAATTTTTACTGCTTCTGAGTCAATATCTAAAGCTAATATTCTATTTTTCCATAATTTAGCCATAGCAATAGCTAGAACACCAGTCCCACAACCCATGTCTAGCATATTATAAAATTTATATTTTTTACTAAGTTCTGATAGAGCCATTAAACACCCTGTCGTTGTTTCATGCTCACCTGTTCCAAACGCTCTACCAGGATCAATTAATAGTAAATGTTTATTAGTAGGAAGAGAATTCTTATAGAATGAACTATATATGAAAAACTTTCCAACTGCAAAAGCTTTAAACGCTTCTTGAACTTTAGAAACCCAGTCTTGGTCTTCCAGTTTTTCAATTGAAAATTCCGGTGATAGAGTGTTTAGGCTAGCAGCAATTTCTTGCAGTATTAATTTTATAACTAACCGCTCCGGTTCATGATCAAAATATATTTCTAACATCCATTTATCTTGAGGTGCGCTTTCATAATTTGGTGAGGCATCATATTCAAAGCTTGAAATCGTTTCAGACATATGCTCAAATCTATCAGTAAAAACTTCTAAATATTGATATTCTACTATGAATTTTAATAGCCAAGTATTATTTGTTTGCTTAAAAGGATTTTGTTTATTAAAAATATTATCAATCACTTATTCACACTCTTAGGAAATTTTATGGAATTATTATCAATTATTGTACCTGTGTATAACGAAAAAGAAAATATTGCGCCACTAATTAATAACATTAGAACGGCTTTAAATAAGATTAATTATGAAATTATTTTTGTTGATGATGGATCAAATGATAATACTAAAGAGGAAATAATCTCCCTTCTTGAAGATAATATAATACTTGTAGAATTTAATAGAAATTATGGCCAAACCTCAGCACTTGCTGCAGGAATTGAAATAGCGCAAGGCGATTATATAGCTACAATTGATGGGGACCTTCAAAATGATCCTGATGATATTCCTATAATGCTAAATAAACTGAAATCAGAAAATTCTGATATAGTAGTAGGCAGAAGACTTAAAAGACAAGATAAATTATTTTTGCGCAAAATTCCAAGTAAAATAGCAAATTTTTTAATTAGAAAGCTTACTAAGGTAAATATTCGAGATTACGGATGTACACTTAAAATTTTTAAATCAACACTTGCTAAGCGTCTGGATTTATACGGGGAATTACATAGATTTATTCCAATACTAGCTCATATGCAAGGCGCAAAAATTACAGAAATAGATGTAAAACATCATGCGCGAATTTTTGGTCAGTCAAAATATGGCTTAAGCCGTACATTGAAGGTGGTAAGCGATCTATTACTTATGTATTTTTTTCAGAAATATAAACAAAAACCTATGCATCTTTTTGGAAATTTAGGGATCTGTATGTTTATAGCAGGTTTCTTAATAGAAACATACTTATTATTATTAAAAATTTTTGGTTATGCAATTGGAGGACGGCCTTTATTTTATGTAGGTATTTTACTCATAATTACTTCTGTTCAACTTATTACTACAGGCTTTCTTGCTGAGCAGATAATGAGAACATATTATGGTTCACAACAAAGAAAACCGTATTTAATAAATAAAATTTATAGAAAAAATGATCAAGAGATTTAACAAAAAATTTCTTATAAAATTTTTACTCACAATTTTAACATTCTATGTAGTTTACTGTAAAATTGATTTAAAACAAGTAATTGAGACTTTTAGTCAAATAAAATTTCAGTATATTATTGTGGCATTCATATCTTTATTGTTGGCGCAAGTTATGAGCAGTTATAGAATGAAATATTACTATTCTACAGCAAATGTCAATTGTAGTAATAGCTTCTCTATAAAATTATTTTTTGTAAGCATGTTTTACAATATTATCTTTCCAGGAGGCATTGGGGGGGACGGTTATAAAATTTATATAATGTCAAAATTATATCAATTACCAAAATTAACTTCTTTGAAATTAGCTTTAGCTAATAGATTTAATGGACTCGCTGCTTTAATATTATTGCTTGGATTGTTCAGCATATTTGCTGATTTCTCGAATTGTTATATCAAAAATTATATAATAATTATGTCATTATTATGTTTCTTTGGGTATTTCATAATGGCTAAATTCATATTGAAAGAGCATTTGAAAATAGCTTTTACCGCTATGAAATATTCTTTTACAATTCAACTTCTAGGGATAATAGCGGCCGGACTACTATTCTATGGTTTTGAAAATAACATACCTAGTATGAACTACTTCATAGTTTTTCTAATTTCTTCAATATTGTCAATCTTACCGATCTCAATTGGCGGAGCTGGAATTAGAGAAGTTAGTTTTATTTATGGAGCTAAATATCTTAATGTAGATCCTGCTATAGGCGTAGCATTTTCATTTACATATTTCCTCATCAACTTTATTTTGTCACTCGCAGGTAGTATGTTTGTAAATAAAATTAAATCTGAATTAAGTTAGAGATCTATCTTATATTAATCTTATTTTAAACATAATTTCTTAAAATAATATCTTAAAAATTAGGAAAAAATATGTTTAAATTAAATAATTTAATAACCGAAATAAAGTCCGGTTTTAAAATCAGCATTTTCAGCTATAAATTTGTTCTTCAACATAAGAAAATTGCATTTCTGCTACTCTTGAGTATAGCGTTATTAGGATCACTTCTTGGAATTATATTTGGAATTTCTATAGCCAATCAACAGTGGCATTTAACAAAGCATATTGGAGCTTTAAGTTGGTTTATAGGGGCTATTTGTATAGCATTTATTGTATATATATCAATAGTTATGGAATTTGTTGGAATCTTAGCAATAGAATCTTATTTAGCAAATAAAGAAGTAAAACCGATAAAACAATTATTTAAACATACTATATCTAAATTTCCTCAAATTTTTAAATCTTTAATAGTAAAACTGATTACAGGTGGACCTTCTATTATATTACTCCCCTCTATATTACTCTCCTCAATTAAAGTAGAAAGTACTCTAACTGATTTGCTACTTTTAATAAATTTTATATTTTTTATACTAACATGGTTTACAAACATTCTAATATATCTTAACCCAAATCTAACTGTAACTGGAGCATTTAAAGAATCTTTTCAATTACTGATAGATGTATGCGTACATAAAAAACAAATTATTAAAATTATTAGTGCATTTATTACAGCACCCTTATTATACAAAGTAATACTGTTTCTCGTAATAAATATATTAGCAAATATTAACTCACAAGCAGCCCTTATTACCAGCATTGTTTTTGTAAAAATTATATCTGCCATTTTTAGTCTTTGCGTTGTTGGAGGATCTTACGTATTAACAATTATATTTTATTTATATGCTAAAGAAAATATCATTGCGAAAGGCATGGATAAATCATTATTTGAAAAAACAATATAATTCCAACCGCTGTGTTATAAATCACTTATATTTAAATATAACCGTTTGATTTAACTAGAAATTTCCTTTTAAATCTTGATAGATACTTTTTTCAGGTATATAATTATTTTTATTCCATTCTATGAAATATTATCAATATTTGAGGAGATCAAAAATGATAGAAATGCAAGAAAAATTGTTTGTTTATTTGGAACTAGGAATGGTTAAACAAGCAAACCATATGCTTCAAACCAATTCAGAATTAGCAAACGCTAAAAATGAGAAAGGCCTATCTCCTCTTTATTTTGTAATGGATCATGTCAAAAGCAAGATTGACATGCTTAATTTATTGAAAAAATATGGGGCAGATTTTAATGAAACTTATAGCAGAGTTAAATCTGACTTGTCTGAAGATCTTTGTACCATTGTTGATGAACGTGATTTTCCAACGTCAGACCCAATATCTGCAAAACAAAGATTTTGTAATCATCATAGTTTCAGTTCAAAGCTTGGTATTGGGACTAATAGAGCTTATAATTTTGATTTATTAAAGAAATATGATAAAAAACTTATAGCCCTAATGACGAAATTAATCCTATAGCCCATGTGTTAGGCACTGTACGCTTACTTGGCGATCAGTATAAAGGTTTGCTTGATACATTAACATCGAACGGATCTGATCCTTTACATCCTTCAGTTGAAAAAGTGACTAATATTATTAAACAGAGAATAACTGATTATCATCCTGAGGAAGATGAATATAAGCCTTATGATGAAAAGATAATTGAATATATTGAAAAATTACAAGAAGAATGCAAACAAAAAAGTAATTCTCAAAAAACATGGAAGGACAAGAGCCAAAATTCTCCTGCAGCTAAAAGTCGTTTCTAAACTCTTTTAGTAAGCTTGGATTAGAGAAGTTTATTAAATAAAAATTAACTGAAACATACTGACTATTTGAGGATTTTGATTTGAAATAATTCAAGGAGCTTACATTGAAAAGTTTTTTTCAAATTATAAGAAGCTTACATTGTGAAATAGCAATAGAGAATTTATTTAAACAAGATCCAAAATTTATTCTAGAACGATCTGAGGAAGGATTATCCCCTTTATACATGGTATTAGATCATGCTAATTACAATAGTAAATTACCGTTGCTAAAACAATTAAAAAAATATGGCATAGACTTAAACGAAACATTTTCTACTTCTACAGAAATTAAAAATATTTCCGACTTCGGAGTTGGATGTTACAGAAAATCTACTTTAAGAAATTTTCATAAATATATCTGTTATCAAGGCGAAATCAATCCTATTGCTCATTTCATTATCAATAATCATGATCCAGAAATCATAAAGTTTTTATTTAATAATGGTACTGATATTTTACATCCTTCAGTAGATAAAGCAGTAGGATTTGTCGAAAACAGAGCTGATTCGTATAAGCCCGATAAGTATGAAATCAATCAATTCGCTTTAATGGATAGAATGATGCTTAGTGATATTGAAATACTTATTAAAAACAAAAAACAATTAATTATTAGTACAGAAACTAATTATGTAAATAGAATAAGTATTGAACGCTCAAAATTACTATCTAATAATGAACATATGAAATAGACTTAAGGCATCCTTAAAAAGTATCGATTTTTGATAATATTATACTCAATTATAAATTAATGGTTGCGTTATAATATTAATAATATTAAATTCATTTAAAAAATATATTAAATAATTTCTGATATTTACAAAATGAGTTACAATATTATAATTGGTTCAGATCATGCTGGATATAAGTTAAAAACATTAATTAAAGAGTTTCTTGATAAAAACTATTACATATTAAATGATGTAGGAACAGATAGTGAAGAATCAGTTGACTATCCTGATATTTGCAATCAAGCTATTAATGCAATTCAGCAAGATACAGAAGCAAAAGCAATTTTAATTTGTGGAACTGGTATAGGAATGTCAATTGCAGCTAATAGACATAAATTTATCCGGGCTGCACTATGTTATAATAAGGAAGCCGCAGTATTAGCAAGAAAGCATAATGATGCTAATATTTTAGTGCTAGGATCTAGAATGATAAATTCTAATGATGCCATTGATTCTGTAAAAGCTTTTCTAAATACTGAGTTTGAAGCAGGAAGACATTTAAATCGAATAAATAAAATTGATGTAGGAAATATATGAATATAACTGAAAAACATTTAGGACAAACTGATCCTGAAATCGTTAATTTGATAAAAGAAGAATTAAATAGACAACAAAACCAAATCGAACTCATTGCCTCTGAAAATATAGTAAGTAGCGCGGTTATGGAAGCTCAAGGGAGCGTTCTTACAAACAAGTATGCTGAAGGTTATCCCGGTAAAAGATATTATGGGGGATGTGAATTTGTTGATAGAGTAGAAAAGCTTGCAATCGAACGCGCTAAACAACTTTTTGCTTGTAATTTTGCGAATGTTCAACCTAATTCGGGTTCTCAAGCAAATCAGGCTGTAATGTTTGCTCTTATTAAGCCAGGCGATACAATACTTGGTATGTCTCTTGCAGCGGGGGGGCATTTAACTCATGGCGCTGCACCTAATATGTCGGGTAAGTGGTTTAACGTTGTTCAATATGGGGTAAGAAAAGAGGATGCACTAATAGATTATGATGAAGTTAAAAGATTGGCAGAAGATCATAAACCAAAATTAATTATTGCTGGAGGGTCAGCTTACCCTCGGGTAATTGATTTTGTTCGCTTTAGAGAAATTGCTGATTCTGTAGGGGCTTATTTAATGGTTGATATGGCTCATTATGCAGGTTTAATTGCAGCCGGAGTTTATCCTTCACCAATACAATACGCACATATCACAACTAGTACAACACATAAAACATTAAGAGGTCCTCGTGGAGGCTTAATTTTATCAAATGACGCAGATATAGCTAAAAAAATTGATTCTGCTATTTTTCCTGGCATTCAAGGTGGACCACTAATGCATGTAATTGCCGCTAAAGCAGTAGCATTCAATGAAGCATTAGATGAAGAGTTTAAAGTATATTCTAAACAAGTTTTAGATAATTCGCGTGCTTTAGCAGAAACATTGAAACTACGCGACATTAATATTGTAACTGATGGTACAGATTCGCATATGGTACTAGTTGATTTAAGATCAAAAAATATTACTGGTAAAGCAGCTGAAGAAAGCTTAGAACGCGCCGGTTTAACTTGCAATAAGAATTCCGTACCATTTGATCCAAAAAGCCCGTTTATTACCTCAGGTATAAGGCTTGGAACACCAGCTGGCACAAGTAGAGGATTTAAGACAGAAGAATTTAGAATTGTTGGAAATTTAATAAGCGATGTAATTGAAGGATTAGCAAAAAATTCGGATAATAATTCTGAAGTTGAGCAAAAAACTTTATCTCAAGTTTTGAATATTTGTGCTAAATTCCCTATATACTCGCAGCTGATGAGTAATAAATAAATGCGTTGTCCTTTTTGCACTGCTGACGATACTCAAGTTAAAGATTCGCGCCCAAGTGAAGATGGAATGGCAATTCGAAGACGACGTTTCTGTATTAAATGTAATTCACGTTTTACTACATTTGAAAGACTGCAATTGCGCGAATTAGTAGTTATTAAAAATAATAATGAGCGCAAAGTCTTTGATAGAGATAAAATTACACGCTCAATAAATATGGCTGTCCGCAAAAGATCTATTTCAGCAGAGCAAGTAGAAGATATAGTAAATGGCATTGTCAGGAAGTTGGAAGGCTCTGGTGAAAGTGAAATTCATTCATCCTTGATTGGAGAATATGTAATGGAGGAACTTCTTAAACTTGATCAAGTTGCTTATGTAAGATTTGCTTCTGTTTACAAACAATTTAGAGAAACTAAAGATTTTGATAATTTTATAAAAGAATTAAGCTTAGAAAAAAAACCTAATTAATTTATGCTTTTTCATAAAGAACCAAAACTTCAAGCATTATTTTCCTCAGTGCAAAATCTTGAATCTGTGGGTGAAAAAACTTATGAAAATCTTTCTCGGATTAATTGCACAAGAATTATTGACTTAGTTTGGCATTTTCCTATTAACTTAATTATAAAGCAAATTAATCCTGATCTATCTTATGTTGAATCAGGAACTTATATTATTACGGAAGTTACCATTGATCATTTTGATCAACTAAATAAGTTTGCCCGCAAGAACACTCCTTTTAAATTATATGTGTACAATAATACTGGATATATCGAGCTTGTATTTTTTAATTATCATCCAACGTATTTAATTAAAAATTTACATGAGGGAGCAAAAATTGTTGTAAGTGGCAAAATAGAAAGATTTGGAAATAAGCTACAAATTTCTCATCCTGAATTCACTCATTCTTTAATTTCAAACTCTGCAGAATATATATATAATTTAACTTATGGTATTACTTCAAAGCAAATAAGGAAACTTGTACAACAAGCATTATTTAAAGTTCCGAATTTTACTGAATGGATTGAAGAAGAAACTATAAATGCAAATCAATGGCCAACATTTAAAGAAGCAATTACTGAATTGCATAATCCTAAAAATTCTGAAGATTTTTTTCCTAGAACAAAACCTAGGATGCGCTTAACATATGATGAGTTCTTGGCTAATCAATTATCTTTAGGATTAATTAGAATTTATAAGAATAAAATCAAAGGTAATGCAATTACTGTTCCCGGTAAGTTAAAGGAGCAATTACTTAATCAATTAGAATTTGAACTAACTTCTGGGCAAAAGGAAATTATTAAGGAAATTGTAGCAGATCAAGAATCAGAGTATCGAATGATGCGGCTTTTACAAGGAGATGTGGGAAGTGGCAAAACGGTTGTAGCGCTTATTGCAGCATTAAATATTGTTGAAGCGGGAAAGCAAGCATGCATAATGGCGCCAACTGATATATTAGCGAGCCAGCATTATCAATGGATGCAGAAAGCATGTCAAAATTTACCAGTTAGAACGGCGTTGTTAACAGGTAGGATAAAAGGCAAAAAAAGAGAAATTTTACTTAAAAATTTGTTAGAAGGTGATATTGATATTTTAATTGGTACGCATGCTACTTTTCAAGAAAAAGTAGAGTTTAAAGATTTAGGATTCATAGTCATTGACGAACAACATAGATTTGGCGTTGAGCAAAGAATAGCTCTTGCTCAAAAAGGTAATAACCCTGATATTTTAGTTATGAGTGCAACCCCAATACCTAGGACTTTAACTTTAACCTTATCAGGTGACATGGATATATCTAGGCTTGTTGACAAACCGAAAGGGCGAATACCTATAATTACCTCTCTGGTTTCTAAAAACCATATGGATGAGCTTGTAAATTCTTTACGTAATTTGATAAATGATAAAGGAAAAGCATATTGGATTTGCCCTTTAATTGAAGAGCAAGAAAAAGAATCATCTAATTTTAAAAAACATCTTGCTGCAGCAATAGCACGTTATCAAGAATTTGAGGCAATTTTTCCAGGAAAAGTTGGGCTAATCCATGGAAAAATGAAAGGTGATGAAAAAGATAAAGTAATGATGAAATTTGCAACAGGCGAAGTTCAACTCCTAATTGCTACAACTGTGATTGAAGTAGGTATTGATGTTAAAGACGCTACTGTAATAATTATTGAGCAGGCAGAAAAATTTGGCTTATCGCAGCTTCATCAGCTTAGAGGAAGGGTTGGGCGTGGTGACAAACAATCTTACTGTATCTTACTATATGATACACCTATAAGTGCCAGTTCAAGAGCTAGGCTTAAAATTATGAAAGAAACTGAAGATGGATTTTTAATTGCTGAAGAAGATTTAAAAATCAGAGGAGCAGGAGAAATTTTAGGTATAAAACAAAGTGGTCTTGCAAAATTTAAAATTGGAGATTTAGAACATCATCAGGACTTATTAATCCAAGCATCAAATACTGCAAGAAATATTTTAGAAAATGACCCTCAGCTTTTGAGTGAGAAAGGAAGAAATTTGAGAGAATTGCTTAAAATATTTGAGTATAATAATCAGATTGATTATCTATCTGGTTAAATTACTGTTTTAATAATTTTATTTGTAATTAAGATAATTATTCTTTTGACAAAACCAATTTCTGTCCATAATTTAACTTTAATAGAATTCTTGCGAAACCAGCTTTTGTAGGAATTCCAATATTTAATTAAATGACTCACTAGGAAATAGTAGCAGATGAAAAATAAGATCTTTATCTATGTTATTATAATATTCTTGTTAATAGTTATTGATCAATTTACTAAAAATTTAGCTATTAATTTAATTAGTAAATCAAATGATAATTATATATCCTTGACTCCTTTTCTGAATATTGTTCTGGTGCAAAATAAAGGAGTGACATTTGGAATATTTAATAATATAAAATATGGAAATATTATATTTTCTTTAATTGGAATTATAGCTATAACGATATTATTTTTTTGGTTTAAAAAAGATAATAATAATATTACTAAACTTGCAATCAGTTTTATTATAAGTGGCGCGATAGGTAATGTTATTGATCGAATTAAATATGGTGCGGTTACTGATTTCTTAGATTTTTATATAAAAGATTATCATTGGTATAGTTTCAATATTGCAGATTCTGCAATATGTATTGGTGTAATAATTCTATTATACGAAAATTTTAAAAGTGACTTTAATAAGAAGTTAATAAATGAAAAGTAAGAATATGAAAAAGATAAATTTAATGATTTTAATGCTGGGTTTAATTACTTCAGCTTGCTCAAATAGTTTCAAAGAAAAAATGGGTTTATATGGCAAGGATAGTCCTGATGAATTTAGTGTAATATCAAATCCCCCTTTATCCATTCCACCAAATTTTGATTTAGATATTACTCATCAAAACAATAATGCAAAAAATAGTTATTTTCCTTATTCGGATAGTAATGCCTCTAATAGATCTTATTCTAAAGGTGAAGAATTGCTTTTAAATAAAGCTACATCAGAAGCTGATAATGATTATAGATCAGTTTTAGAAGCAAAAGGAAAATCTTCTAAAAAGAAAAGTTTTTTCCAAAAATTATTTAACAAAAAAACTGATTTTTCTAAAGATGCAACTGAACATCCTGCCGCAAATGAAGAAGATCGAATATATAAAAGCAAGTCTTTGAAATTAATGAAAACTAATAATACTTCATCAAATAGAAAAATTTGCAATATTGATAATGGGGAAGTGATATATTGTGATAAAAATACTTTTATGAAAAGTTTTTCATTTTCTCCATCTCCTCCTAAGTCTCAATAATATGTATTAATTGCTCAAATTCATCAGGAGATAAAATTGTTTAAAAAAATCATTTTAATTATATCTTTTATACTAATAAGCTGTAACCTTCTCGCGGCTGATACCATAACCCAATCAGAAGAATTTAAATTAAAAAATGGAATGAAAGTTGTTTTAATTCCTAACCATAAAACTCCAGCTATTAGTCATATGGTTTGGTACAATGTGGGCTCAGTAAATGATCCGCTTGGTAAATCAGGTCTTGCTCATTTCTTAGAACATATGATGTTTAAAAGTACAGCAAATTTAAAAGAAGGTGATTTTTTTAAGAAAGTTTCAGAGAATGGGGGCGAACTTAATGCTTTCACTAATCTAAATTACACAGGCTATTATGAAAATATAACTATTGATAAATTACCTCTTGTTATGCAACTTGAGTCAGACAGAATGACCAAATTAAATTTGAATCCAGAAGAAGTTATAAAAGAAAGACAGGTAATAATTCAAGAAAGACATTTAAGATATGACACTAATCCTCAAGCTTTGCTTCACGAACAAATGCTTGCCGCCTTATATATTAACCATCCTAACCATAGGCCAGTTATTGGGTGGAGGCATGAAATGGAAGACTTGCAGTTAGAAGATGTAAGAAGCTTTTATAAAACTTATTACCGACCAGAAAATGCTGTTTTAGTAGTTGCAGGCGATATAACAATGGAGAAACTTAAGCCTCTTGCAGAAAAATACTATGGTTATATAACAGTTCCAAAAATAAAACATAAGGAAATAGTTTTACATGAGCCAAAACATATTGCAGCTAGAAGAATTTTATCATGTGATGTTCGAGTTAATATTGATACATTATACCGTAGTTATCTAACATCTCCAACTGATCTAAATAATCTTTCAAAAGATTTTGCTTTAGCTATTGCGGAATATATTGTTGGCGGTAATAAATTTAGCCGTTTATATGATTTATTAGTAAATAAAATGAAATTAGCTACAAATGTTAGGGTTGATTATAATCTTGTTAAGCCAGAAGCACCGGGATATTTAGACGTTTATATTGCAGCAAAAGAAAAAGTAAAATTGTCTGATATTGAGCGTGAGCTAAATAAGGAAATAGATAAATTAATAAATCATGGTGTTACTAAAAATGAATTTGAAGAAGCTAAAATAGCTTTAAGTGCTAAAAATATATATGACAAAGAAAGTTTTAAAGAGCTAGGCTATATCTATGGTATAATGTCAATATATTCTATACCATTTAGCTATTTTGAAAACTGGTCAGATAATATTAATTCGATTAGTTTAGACCAAGTGAATTCTGTTATAAAAGAAGTATTTCAATCTACGCAATCAGTAACAGGACTATTATATAATGATGAAAAAAATTGTAAGAATTATGTTAATTAAAAAAATATTCATAACTTTAATATTAGTTTTAACTTCATGTGTTAATTCAAAAATTTCTAGCCAAAAAACTTTCATCAATATTGAGAAGAATATTGATAAATCATTATATAACGGTGCTGAGATATTTTTAGTTGAAGATAATTCTTTGCCTATAATATCATTTAATCTAAAATTTAAAAATATCAGTACTAGTTATGATCCTAAAGACAAAGAAGGCTTAGCTCATCTTACTTCAATGCTTATGCTAGAGGATGCGGGCATATATACTAGTAATGAGATTAAGAAAAAATTTGAACAAATGGGAACAATAATCTCATTTGAACAAGATTTGGATAATATATATTTAAAAATTACATGCTTAAAGTTAAAGGCAAAAGAAACTTTCGAATTGATCAATATTTTATTTAATCAACCCAAATTAAAACAAGAAGCAATAGATATTGCTAAAGACAAATTAATTAATATAGTCAATTATAGAAATTCTGATCCTAGCTCAATTGCTGATAATGAATGGATGAAAATTATTTTCAATCATCATTCTTATTCGAAAGAAGCTAATATCTCTAAAAATACTATCAATTCAATTACAAGAAAAAATATTGAGCAGTTTATAAAAAATAATTTTTCTTATAGCAATTTGACTATATATATCGTTGGCGATATAAATAAAGATAAAGCTTACGATCTCTTTAATTTACTAAATTTGCCAAAAAATAATGTTAAATTGGAAGATGGTGAGAATAGTGCATTGTTCAAAGCTATTCGTACTCAATATATTATAGATAAGAAATTTCCTCAAGCTAGCATAGTTTTTGGGCAAAAATGGGATTTTAATAAAAATGATTATTATAAAGCAAAAATCTTAAATTATATTCTTGGTGGAAGAGGACTTCAATCACGTCTAATGCAATCTCTTAGAGAAGAAAAAGGCCTAACTTACGGTGTACACACAAATATAGAAAAATATAATTTGGCTAATATTTGGCAAGGTAATGTTGCTGTAAATAATAAAAATGTTTTTGAGGCTATAAATTTGATTAAAGAAGAAATAAAACAATTAAAGTTAAGTAGTATTTCTCAAATAGAGCTAGATAATGCTAAAACTAATTTGATCAATACATTTATTTTAAAACTTGATAAAAATTCTAATATCGCAAACATATTGACTTCTGCAAATTTAGAAGAATCAAACACAGATTTTTTTAAGACAAGAACAGAAAATATAAGTAAAATCACTTTAAATGAAATTAATGATTTTGCAAATACTGTTCTAGATGATACTAAAGTAATTTTTTCAATAGTTGGGGATAAAGATTTAATGTAGTTGTTTCAGTTGAATTTTGAGAAAAGCAATACCATTTCTGCTTTATAATTAATACTAGGAATATAAGGTGAAAGCGAGTGAGCGTATTATAATATGTGCCCAAGCCTTTAGACTGCACTTACGACGACATAGTAATATTAATGAGAAAAGGCAAAATGCTAGATGAGCAACGAGGCTCAAACTTCAAATCAAACTACTATACAGACATCTAATAAATAATATGCTTTATACTCAGACATTTAAATACCAAAAAAGAGATATTTTCAATGATCCTTTATTTGCTCTAACATTAGAAAAAATAAATAGTATATGTGTTGAATTTCAAAATCAAAAAAAGGAAAATAAATTCCCTCTTTTAAATATTCCTTATCAAAGTTCAGATTTTGTTGAAATTCAAGAAATCGCTTCAAGAATTAAAGATAATTTTGCTAATTTAGTAATTATAGGCACTGGTGGCTCAAGCCTTAGTAGCAAGGCTTTAGTTAATTTAAATATTTATGTAAATAAAATAAAAATCTATTATTTAGAAAATATTGATCCTATAGTCACCGAAAGATTTTTGAATCAAATAAATATTGAGGAGACTGCCTTTCTAATAGTAAGCAAATCCGGTAAAACATATGAGACTCTTTCATTGCTTGCCCTTACAATTAATAAAATTAAAAAAGAGTTTTCCAATTATAACTTTAGTAAAAGCTTTTATTTCATAACAGACCCTACAAATAATCCAATTAGAAATATAGGTCAATCGATTGGTGCAGTAATATTAAATCATGATAATATTGGTGGCAGGTTTTCAGCTTTCACTAATGTTGGATTAATAGCAGCGTCAGTTGCAGGCCTTGATCCAACAAATATTAGAGAAGGTGCAAAAACTGTTATAGATGATTTGCTAAATCATAAAGAAAGATCTGATATTTCTTTTGGGTCTGCTTTTGTTTATAGTATGCATAATCATTTTCAAAATCTTGTGATGATGGCTTACAGTGATCAGCTTATAGAGTTTACTAATTTATATAGACAGATTTGGGCTGAAAGCATTGGAAAGGGTGGTTTTGGACTAACGCCTATACCTGCAATTGGAACTATTGATCAGCACAGTCAATTGCAGCTTTATTTAGATGGACCTAAAGATAAGATATTTACTGTTATAAAAAATACTGCCAAAGGAAAAGGTCTTAAAATCGATCTTATTGACTCAAATGAATTTTTAGGAAATATAGCTAACAAGACGATTGGCGATATAATGGCTGCTGAGCAAGATGCAACTATTGAAAGTTTAGTAAAAAACAATTGCCCAACCAGGATTATTGAAATGAATGATTTAGGGGAACATGAACTGGGTGCTTTAATAATGAAATTCATGCTTGAAACTATTATTGTATCAAGACTCAAAGATATTAATCCTTTCGATCAACCTGCTGTAGAAAATAATAAAATTTTGATTGAACAAAATCTATGTAGTGTTTGAATTTTTACATAAATTTTACTTATCAATATGAATTAAAAAGCTTGACATCGAAACTTTATAATTTACCATAAAATAAATTTTTAATTATACTTATAGACTATGGAAGAAAACCAAGAAATAAAAAATGCACTTGATACAAGCAAAGAAAGACTTGCACTTGCTTTTCAAAATTTAGAATCAATTATTGAACAAAAGTTTCTTTCTATACTTAAAAAGGATTCTACTTCTGAAATTACCACCCTTAAAGAAAAACTTTTACAAATAACTCATGAAAAAGAAAAATTAGAAGCAAATTATACTAATATTTATGAAAAATATGCTAATATAAAATTATTAAATTTAGAAGTAGTTGAAGAATTAAATAATTCAATTCATGATATAGAAGATATATTACACGGTGAACATGGCAACGATAGTAAACATAACGATTAGAAACAGTACTTATCAAATAGCTTGTGATGAAGGGCAAGAAGAAAAAGTAAAAGCTTATGCAATTAATTTAGATAAAAGAGTAAAAAATTTATCTTCAAACTTTCCTAAAGCAAACGATCTAATGCTTCTTATAATGTCGGGTTTAATTATGGAAAATGAAATAAAAGAGTTGAGTGAAAATCCTAATAAAATTAATAATACAAATTCTGATTTAGCTGTAACTGAAACAATAAATGCAGTTTCTGATTATGTTGAAACACTTGCAAAAAGATTAGAAAAAATATATACTGATATTTAGAATTTTTAAAACTATGGCCTGCGCAGCGCGTCAGATTACTTATCTCCCGAGACCAATAATCTCCTTTAGGGAGCTATTCCTTACTTTCGCCGTGGCTTAAGTAATATGGCACCCACCTGAATCTTCAGGTCTTAGAGGATCACTTAATCAACGGCTGATGTGGGTCGCTACATAATATAGTAATCAAATATTGAATAAAAAATTTTTAAGAAAAAAATATTTAGATATTCGTCTAAACTCAGATGTATCTTTGTTAAATGATAAAACAAATTTCATATCACAAAATCTTCTTGATCTTCTATTAGAAGAATTTCCTTTTGTTAAAAATATTGCAAGTTATTTCCCTACTAATAATGAAGTAAATTTATTAAATTTATATACAATATTATTGAAAAATCATTATAATATAGCTTTACCAAAAATTTTTCCAAACACTAAATTATTGAGATTTTATAAATTTCAAAATATTAAAAATATGTTTATTGGACAATATAATATTTTTGAACCTACAAGTAATGAAGAAATATTTCCAGAAATAGTAATTGTACCTTCTATTGCATGCGATATTAACGGTATAAGATTAGGTTATGGTGGAGGCTATTATGACTATACTTTAAATCAAATCAAAAAAACTAATGGCATTACTGTTATTGCTCCTTGTTTCGATTTCCAAATTGTGCAATCTTTGCCTTATTTAGCGCATGATCAAAAAGTTGATATTATAGTAACTGAGAAAAATATTATTTATGTTTAATTAGGACAAATTATATAAGATAATAGATTATAATAATTATAAATGCGGATTCTATGGATAACAATAAATTAAGATTAATAGAGCAACTTAAATTTTTAAAAGACAAATGTCAAAATCACTTTGCTGTTCATTTTCATTTCTCTAAATTAAAGGAAAACAATAAAAGTGAATATCAGACTAAAATAAGTATTAATATAATAAATGTATTCTTTAGAAATCATGAAATTGACATATTTGTTTTAAAAGACGGCGATATAGTTGTAATTTATCAGAATGAAGATAAAGAAGTACTACGCAAAGTAATTTTTGAATTGCGCTATTTGTTTATAGATGACCCTTTAGCATTTAAATCTGAAGGAATTGAAAATCCAGATTTCTGTACCTCTTATTATTTACTTACTGATTGGGAAAAATTCTTTAATAATTTGAATAATGATTCATCAGTAAAAGCTACTGAAAAAGATTTTTCCCGTAAAAAAACAACTGTTCTAGAGTTGACTGCAAATTCTTTGTTTTCTATTGAAAGCGATATAATGAATGCTGAAATATTGCCTTTAATGCGTACTCAAAATATTGTTGCATTATCTACAAATATTCCAAGACCCTTATTTTCGGAAATATATGTAAGCATTGCCCATCTTTGTCATTCCTTTGATTATCAACTTAAAACTAATCCAAATTCAATATTATTCCGCTATCTTACACATAGATTAGATGAGCAAGTACTAGAAATGCTTAAAAATAAAATTAATAGTTTTTCTAATAAATCAATAAGTATAAATTTAAATATAAATACAATTTTGTCAGAAAAATTTTATAGTTTTGACAAAGTTATTCAGCCTGCTCAAAAAACTTCAATCATAATAGAAATAAATGTATCAGATGTTTTTAGTAATATTTCTGCTTTTATTACTGCTAAAGAATATTTACAAAAATCCGGGTACAAAGTATGCTTAGATGGACTAAATAATTTGAGTTTTAATCAATTAGATCGCGAAAGTTTAGGTTTTGATTTAGTAAAATTACAATGGAACTGTGATACAATATCTTCATTAGGTAGTAATGAAAATTTAAAATTAATTAAATCAATAAAAAAATGTGGAGTAAATAGAATTATTTTATGTAGATGCGATAATGAAGATGCTATTGAATACGGGAAGGCTTTAGGAATATCGCTATTCCAAGGCTGGCATGTAGATAAAATGGTTAATAACCTACGATAAATTATGATTTGGTTGATTTTATTTATATCTAATTTCCTGTATTATAATTTAGCTAAAACTAAAATTAAGCGATTATCCTATAAATTGTCTATTAAGCCTGTTTGTAATCCTCATTATTATGGATTATTTATAATATCTTTATTCAATATTCTATTTGTATCTTCCCTTTTAATTAAAAAAATCTTTTTTTTAAATGAAAGCGTTTTTTTCAATATATCAAGTTTATTAGCCCTGAATCTATTTATATCATTTATTTTTTATAAAATTGATCTTTCATTTAACGCGCGCCAAAATTATGATTTGATACTTAAAAATTTCTTCTTATTAATTAGTTTAATATGTATATTAATATCAAGTCTCATAATTATTTTATTGTTCAAAGAAACATTAAAGTTTTTTCATTTAATAAATGTCGGAGATTTTCTTTTTGGACTCAATTGGAGCCCGCAGACAGATTCAATAGAAGAGTTAAACTATAGTTTTGGAGTTATTCCAGTTTTACTTGGCACATTATTAATTGTTATAATTTCCATCATTATATCTGTACCAATAGGAATATTATCAGCAATTTATTTATCGGAATATGCTTCTAATAAGACTAAACTTTTAGTAAAACCTGTAATTGAAATACTCTCCGCTATTCCTACGATTGTTTATGGATATTTTGCAGCTTTAATTATTGGTCCTAAAATACGGAATATTGGAGAATATTTTAACATTAATATCTCCACAGAAAGTGCATTGAATGCTGGAATAGTAATGGGAATTATGATAATCCCATTTGTAATGTCACTAAGTTATGAAGTATTTAATTCTATTTCAAAAACTCATAGAGATGCGTCTTTTGCCCTTGGGGCAACAAAGGCTGAAACAATTACAAAGATTATACTACCTTCGGCAATGCCAAATTTACTGAGTGTAATTTTACTTGCTATATCAAGGGCCATAGGTGAAACAATGATTGTAACTATGGCATCAGGACTTGCAGCTAATTTAACTTTCAATCCATTGAATTCTGTTACTAGCTTGACTGCTCAGATTGTACTATTACTTACAGGTGATCAAGAATTTAATAGCCCAAAGACATTAGCCGCATTTGGGCTCGCTTTTATTTTATTTGTAATGACGCTAATCTTAAATTTGATCTCATTTCTAATAACGAAGAAATATAGTAAATATTATGAATAATTTATCAGTTAATCCAAGTATAAAAGTGAATCTAAAAAAAAGATATTGGTTTGAAATTTTTTTTAAGTCCTGTTGTTATGCCGCAATTACCTTTTTATTTGTAATAATATTCGTTATGTTTAGTAATTTAATTAGCAATGCATTATCGGCTTTAAAAAAATATGAAATTGAAGCTAGAGTATATATAAATTCTGATTTAATTAAAAATAAGGATTATAGTAAAATTTATGATTCAGCTTTACAACCTTTTGTATCAAATGAAGAGGATGTTATTATATTAAAAAGTTTAATTAGCGATTCTGCTATATTAGATATTAGACGCCTTGCAGAAGCCGCTTGCTCAAGAGAATGCGAAGGTGACTTGGAACGCAGTAGTGAAGCGTACAAAGAAGCAGGGTTATACAAAGCATCTAATATTTTAAAATTAAAACATCAACTCTCTTATAAAGATAATTGCATAAAGATAAAATTACCATTGAATTCTTTAAGTACTGAATATTTAAAAGGTAATTTTAACTCTAATAATTTAACTAAAAGTCAAATTTCCATTCTTGAAAGTTTAAAAAAATCTAATTATATAAAATTAAATTTCAATTATAGTTTATTTAATAATTCTGATTCAAGATATTCAGAAAAGGCAGGCCTTAAAGTTGCCTTAATTGGCTCAATTTTTACTATATTAATTTGTATAGCTGTATCATTACCTATAGCCCTTATAACTTCAATATATTTAGAAGAATTTGCACCTCAAAATAAATTTTCAAATTTTATAGAATTAACTATTAGTAATCTTGCATCTGTACCTTCTATTGTTTTTGGTTTAATTGGACTAATTTTATTTATAGAATTCTATCAATTCCCCAGATCTTCAAGTATTGCTGCAGGATTAACTTTATCCTTAATCATCTTACCTATAATGATTTTTAATTTTAGACAAGCTATAAGGTCAGTACCTAAATCATTAAAGGAAAATGTGTTAGCATTAGGGATATCGAAGATGCAAGTAGTAATGCATCATATACTTCCGCTTACTTTCCCAGCAATACTTAATGGTATAATTATTGCAATTACAAGAGCAATTGGTGAAACGGCTCCTTTAATTCTTATTGGAATGGTTGCATTTATTATCAATTCACCTAAAAATATATTTTCTGCTACTACCGTACTTCCGACCCAAATTTATTTATGGGCAAATAGCCCTGAAATAGCTTTTAAAAATAAAGTTTCAGTTGCAATATTGCTTTTAGTATTTATCATCATTTTCTTAAATATTATTGTAATTTTTATTAGAAAAAAATATGAAAAAAAATTATAATCCTTACGGCTGGCAAAAATTAAACACAGGAGATATTGTTGAAGTTATAGCCCCAGGTTCAGCACATAATTTTTATAGTGATGAAATTAATAAAGTTAAAGATTTTCTTGAAAAGCTTAAACTCATACCAAGAATTCCGGGTAACATTATTGCTTCTCAAGAGGAATTAAAAGCTAAAAAATATGATATATTTTGTGCAAATACAGATGAAATAAGATTAGAACATCTTAAAAATGCATTATATTCAGAAGATTCTAAGATAATATGGTGTATTAGAGGTGGATATGGCTGTACAAGACTAATTGAAGAATTAGATAAGCTTTCTCCTCCTCCTTTTCCTAAATTACTTATTGGATTTAGCGATATCACTGTACTTCATTTATTTCTTCAAAATAAGTGGGGCTGGCCTAGTATTCATGGCAAATGTTTAAAGCAATTTATAAATGATTATTATGATTCAGCTTCTGAAAAAGAATTAGTAAGTTTGATTTTTGGAGAAAGAAATCAAGTAGCATACGATCATTTTACTCCTTTAAATAATGCTGCAAAAACTTCTCAAACTATTAGAGGAAAAATTACAGGTGGTAATTTATGCTTAATTCAAAACAGTATTGGAACAGTTTGGCAATTAGATGCGAAAAATAAAATAGTGCTACTTGAAGATGTAAATGAATATGCTTATCGAGTCGATAGAACCTTAGAACATCTATATCAAACTAAAATATTAAAAGATTCAAAAGCAATTATCATTGGTGATTTTACTCCGACAGCTGAAGAAAATAAAGAAATGATCGATATGGCAATTAACCGATTTGCAAATAAAATGACTATACCTGTAATTCATGGTGCTGGATTTGGACATGGCAAAATTAATCATCCTTTGCCTTTTGGGACTGAATCTACATTGTTGTTTAATGAGAGAATTAAATTAACTTGCGATAGTGGAATGATATGAATATTAAGATTTCTTCACATAATTTAAATTTATTTTATGGTACTAAGCAATCTCTCTTTGATATAAATTTAGACTTATATCAAAATAAGGTTACAGCTTTGATTGGTGCCTCTGGATGCGGTAAATCCTCTTTCTTACGTTGTATAAACCGCATGAATGATAATATTATTGATTGTAAGGTTACCGGAGAACTTCTGCTTGATGGCAAAAATATATATCATAAATCAATTGATGTTGTATTGTTACGAACAAAAGTAGGTATGGTTTTTCAGAAACCTAATCCTTTTTTAAAATCAATATATGAAAATATTGCTTATGCTCCAAAAATTCATGGAATGGTCAAGAATAAGAATCATCTTGATGAAATAGTTGAAACCAGTTTGAAGAAAGCTGGGTTATTTAACGAAGTAAAAGATCGCTTACATACTATTGCCACTTCATTATCTGGAGGACAACAGCAAAGATTATGTATTGCTAGAGCTATTGCGATAAATCCTGAAATAATCTTAATGGATGAACCTTGTTCAGCGCTAGATCCTATTGCTACAGCTAAAATTGAAGAATTAATAGACGAATTAAAAACAAATTTTACAATCGTAATAGTTACTCATTCAATGCAACAAGCAGCACGCATATCTGATTATACAGCTTTTTTCAATTGTGGCAAAATCATTGAATTTAATGAAACTCAAATATTATTTACTAATCCAACTCTTCAACTGACTCAGGACTATATTACTGGACGATATAGCTAAAATTAATAATTTATATAAAATTCTTTTATTACAATTGTAAATTTCTATTTAAATTTTAAGAAAAATTATATATTACTATTATGTAATAAGAATACTAATTAAAAATCTTTCTTTAAAAATTGGAAAAAGAATTTAATTAAATTAAAATATAGGATTAAATTATGTCTACAGTAACTGCAAATTCTTCATTATCAGAAAACACGGTACCTTTAACACCATTAGTACTTATTGTAGATGATGAAGAACCAATTCGTACAATGCTTGCATATAGCTTGGAACGCCATGGATTCACTACAAAGCAGGCAGTCAATGGTGATGAAGCTTTAAAAATGGTTAAAGAAATTAAACCTGATATAATTATTTTAGATTGGATGTTACCAGGTTTATCAGGAATTGAAGTATGTACAATTTTAAGAACTAAACATGAAACTAAAAATATTCCTATTATAATGCTTACAGCTAAAGGTGAGGAATTTGATAAGGTTAAAGGATTAGATAGTGGAGTTGATGATTACATTGTAAAACCTTTCTCACCTAATGAATTAGTAGCAAGAATCAAGGCTATTTTCCGTAGAACAAGACCAATGTTTACCACTAAAATATTAGAATATAAAGGCTTAAAAATTGACCTTGCTTCTTATAAAGTTACACGAAATGGTAAAGAAGTACATTTAGGTCCTACAGAATTTAAAATACTTCAATGTTTAATGGAATATCCTAAACGTATATTGTCTCGTGAATATATTATGTCCTACGTATGGGGTTACGATAGTCAAGTTGAGACACGTACAATAGATGTACATATTAATAGACTTAGAAGCGCTCTGAAAGATCCTAATGAAGACTTACATTTTATTAAAACTATCCGCTCCGCAGGCTATAGCTTAGATGGTCCAGGAAATGATTAAATAGGTATTATATGTATTATAGTAAATTAGTTGAGGTAATTAGCCGCAAGCAGTCCAGCCTACAGAAATAATAAGCAAGTGATGAACGCGACATTAAAAACTTCAACTTAAGTCTAAATTTTAGTCTGCTTATGAATTTCTGTCAAATAAGCAGATTAAAATTTGCTTTTCAATTAGAAATTGATAAAAATCTTCCAAAATAATTTATAATATTATTATCAATATCTTGATTAAAATTACTAATAAGCTTCTTTATAATTTCATATACAGCTGATTGTCTTTCGTAAATTGTAGCATCTTCTTGAATATATGATGTATGTGATAATTCAAAATTACTTTCCATAACAGGAAATAACAAATCTTCATCATAGATTTCTAAACTAATACTTAAATCGCCTTGGTATTGTTCATCAGGATAATTTGTAATTTTTGCATTTTTAATTACTATTTTTAAAATTTTATTTTCACCATTAGCAATTAACCGATCATTTACCCATATTTTTAAAGCATCTAATAAAAGCTGTGAATTCCTATCATGAACATCTATAGAATTCTTCTCTGTATCGATTATAATTTTACTTACATCAAATTTATATGGATCCTTAGTAAATCTTAAAGGTTTATAGATCTCAGAACTAATATCTGCATTACAATTAGTTAATATTAAGAAAAGAAATATATATAAAATTTTGTTCAAGAACTTCATAAAATAATACTCTTTGATTTAAGTATTTTTAATATCTTTTTCCTTAATTTGAATTAGACCATCAATTTTTTTCACATAATCATCTGTAATTTTTTGAATTTCTTCTGAAAGATTATGATGCTCATCTTTAGAAATTTCTGTATCTTTTTCAAATTTTTTTAATTGATCCATTCCATCACGTCTAATATTTCTAACAGCAACTTTACTATCTTCTCCTGATTTCAAAGCAATTTTTACAAGCTCATTTCTTCTTTCCTGAGTTAATGGCGGAAGTATGACTCTAATCACTTGCCCTTCACCCATTGGAGTCACACCTAAATCTGCATTACTTATGGCTTTTTCTACTTTTTTAACCAATGCTTTATCCCAAACCTGTATTGTAATAGTTCGCGCATCAGAAACTGATACACTTGCAAGTTGGCTAATATGCATTTTATCACCATACACATCATCTACAATTACAGGATCTAAAAAATTTGGTGAAGCACGTCCAGTCCTAATTCCTTTTAGGTTATGTTCACAAGCCCCAATAGCTCCATCCATGCGCTTTTTTAACTCATTTATAAACTTATTTTTATCCATTTTTTTCCCCTTTAATTAATGTGTAACTTCCTTGATTATTAATTACTTTACCTAATTCCTTTTCTTTATGTATAGAAAAAACAATTATTGGTATATTATTATCTTTTGCAAGTGCAATGGCTGAACTATCCATAACAGCCAGTTCTTTGTTTAAAACTTCCCTATATGTTAATTCAGTATATTTTACGGCACTTGAAGATTTCTTTGGATCTTCTGTATAAACCCCATCTACTTGAGTTCCTTTAAATATTGCATCACAATTCATTTCCACAGCTCTAAGCGTTGCTGCAGTATCAGTAGTAAAAAATGGATTACCTGTACCTGCTGCAAAAATTACTACCCTTCCTTTTTGCATATGTCTTACTGCCCGGCGTCTTATATAAGTTTCGCAAACTGTCATCATTGGAATAGCTGACAATACCCTAGTATATATTCCTTCTTTCTCCAGTGAATTCTGTAATGCAAGCGCATTAATCACTGTTGCAAGCATTCCTATATAATCTGCACTAGCTCTTTCCATACCTGCTGCTGAAACTGATACCCCTCGGAATATATTTCCACCGCCAACTACAAGACATACTTGTATACCCATATTTACAACTTCTTTTATATCTCTGCTTATTCTTCTAATTACCTCTATATCATGACCAAATTTTTGTGAGCCCATCATAGCTTCACCTGAAATTTTTAACAATATTCTTTTGTAATTTTTAAAATCAATGGTCATTAGTGTAAAATCTTTAATATACTTATTTAAATTATTTATCCCTATACATAGCGAAATAAATATTAATTAAAAATACAATAATTTATAAAAGAGGCAAGGATAAAAATTGTATTTTTATAAATTAGTAGTAGTAAGACTATTTAAATTTTAGCGCTACTGCCAAATGCATAATATCTATATACCCAGTAACGCATATTAAAGCTATTATAAATTAACTATATTTCATATTTACAAAATAAGAACAGATATTAAAAATTATTAGATTTTTTACAGCATTTACTTTTATGAGGGGATTTGGAACGCAGAATACTATGGTAGAAAAATAATTATAATATAATGATATAAAAATAGAAGGGATACAATCAGAAAATTTAAGCACTAGAAGAAAAAATTCTTTCTCTAGCGCTTATTTAATTTATTTAAATAGTTATTTACTAGACATCGCTTTTACTTCATCAGCAAAATTTGATTCGTCTTTTTCAATTCCTTCACCAAGAGCAAATCTTACGAATTCTTTAATTTTAACTGGCGAACCTAATTCTTTCGACGCTTGTTCAATAACTTCAGAAATTTTTGTTTTTCCATCCATTACAAATATTTGTTCAAGTAATACTATTTCCTCGTAATATTTTCTAATACGCCCTTCAACCATTTTTTCAATGATAGATTCTGGCTTACCTGAAGCACGCGCTTGCTCTGAAAAAATTTGTTTTTCACGCTCAAGTGCGCTAGCATCAACATTCTCAATATTTAAAGCTTCCGGTTTTGCAGCAGCAATATGCATAGCAAGTTGCTTTCCAAGAGTGTTAAGTTTATCTTGAGAAGCAGATGACTCAAGTGCCACTAAAACAGCAATTTTACCTAAGTTGCCTGTTACAGCATTATGAGTATAATTAACTATAACACCTTGGCTTACCGATAAATTATGCATACGCCTTAAATTCATATTTTCACCAATAATAGAAACATGCTCTGCTATTTCATCTATTACTTTACGTCCTGTGTCAGGATAAGTTGCATTTTTCAACTCTTCTACATCACTTGAGTTAATTGCTAATTTAACAACATTTTGAACCAAGCTTTGGAATTGTGCATTCTTACCAACAAAATCAGTTTCAGAATTTACTTCTACGATTGCAGCTTTATTTTCTTCAATATAAGTAGCAACTAATCCTTCAGAAGCAACTCTTGAAGCTTTTTTAGCAGCAGCAGCTAATCCCTTTGTACGGAGCCAGTCTATCGCAGCTTCAAGTTCACCTTTGCATTCATTTAAAGCTTTTTTACAATCCATCATTCCTGCGCCTGTTTTTTCACGCAGCTCTTTTACTAAAGCAGCTGTAATTTCAGCCATAATTATCCTCTCTAATTACTTATTTTCAGTATCTTTTTTATTTGTTCCTGCTGGTCTAGCTTTCTTTATAGGAGCTTTTTTTGCTGGATGCTTTTTATCCTTATCCTGTAAATTCATATTTCTAGCATCTTTATTTGCTAAAATATCTTCGCTAAATTCACCAATATCTGCTCCACTTTCAGCAAGTGAACCTTGAATACCAGCTAAGGCTGCATCAGAAATCAATTTACAATATAACTTAATAGCTCTTGTAGCATCGTCATTACCTGGAACTGGATAATTTATTCCATCAGGGTTAGAATTACTATCTAATATAGCAACTACTGGTATATTTAAACGCATAGCTTCTTTTACTGCTAAATCTTCTTTATTGGTGTCTATTATAAACAATAAATCTGGCTTTCCACCCATTTCCATTATTCCACCAAGTGAACGTTCTAACTTATCACGGCGTCTAGTTAATTGTAATTTTTCCTTTTTAGTCAAAATAACTGTAGGATTAGTCTCTTGTTCTGCAAGCTTTTGATTGATATTTATCAAAGTTTTAATTTGAAGCGAAACTGTACCCCAATTAGTAAGCATCCCTGCAAGCCAACGGTGATTAACATAATACTGTCCACAACGTTTTGCAGCTTCAGCAACTATATCTGAAGCCTGTCTTTTAGTAGCTACAAATAGTACTCTACCATTATTTTTGACTACTTCTCTTACTGTTTCTAGTGCACGATGTAATAATGGCACTGTTTGTTGCAAATCAATAATATGGATATTGTCGCGACTCCCATATAAATATGGCGCCATTTTAGGATTCCAACGCATAGTTTTGTGGCCATAATGCACACCAGCGTCAATTAATTGTTTTATAGAAAATGTAGGAACTTCAACCATTTTTTTCCCTTATAATAAAGTTTAACCTCCGCAAGAATTAATCTATTTAAAAAATATTTAAATAGACACTTTTTAAGGATTTATACCTGCGTGTGAATTTCAAAAATCAATATTTATAGATTTTGATGTAAGACATATATAATATTTATGGTGGTTTTACAAGAATTTTTTAACCTTTATCCATTATAATATTTTACACAAGATAATTTATTATAATTAGGAGAATGAACAATGAATAAATCAGTAGATAATCATCCTTTAGATGACCGCCCTCCTTCAAACGACATCCTTTCTTTAGAAAAATTAGTTTTAGATGGTGTAAGTTCTCAGGTAATCAACATGAGTCAGCTTGATTTATTGGATATGCTACTTTCTCCAAAAATGTTAAAAGGATTAAATCTTGATAAATTAACAACTCTATTTACATTTGTCGCGCTTGATGGCGACTTAAATACTAACAAATATTCAATTGATAAACAAAAGAATAAATTTATTGAAAATAATGGGGAAGTTAAATTTTCTAAAGAAGAAATTATAAAAGAAATTGAAAAACTTTTAAAAACCCGTGAAACCCCTTTAACTGAAAGAGAAATTTTTAATATAAAAGCTAAAAAAGCTACTTTAAGAGTAGAGCGTATAAAAACAGATATTAAAGTTTTTTATGAAAAAGCAGAAGAAGGTGGATATAATTATGACAATATCAAACCTAATCTAGAACAATTAGTTATAAATGCAGAAAATTTAAGAGATATTTACTTGGGCTCAGCTCAAAGTAATATATTTCGCATTGATTCTAAAAAATTATATAAAGAAATTTCAAAAATTATTGAAAAAGAAATTGATTCTAACGCTCCTGATAAAACAAAATGTGCTTCGAATTTGATCAAAGCTTTTAAAAAATCTCTTATACTGCGTTTTACAGATGAACAAGAGGAAAACATCCATTCAAAACTTGAAGAAATGCTTTTTCCTTTATTTAACAGTAATAAATCTTTACCAAAAGCAGATATTATTGAAAAATTTCTTGCTAAATTTGTAGATTTCTTTAAAGATATATTTGGTGAAAACTCAATGCCCTCTAAAGCAATCAAAGAAGTACAAGAGTTTGCAAAAATTTCTATAATTTCACCGGATGAGATTAAAAAGATCGGTAAAAGTTTAAATAATCCCGAAGTAACTGAGCCTGATGATCGTGATAGGCCTAAGGTCCCTAATCTTAAGAAATCAGGTCCTAGTATTACTTAACTACAAAGCCTTAAAATAAATATTTATGAAAGATTCATCTAAAAGTAAGATTTTTCCTACAATCAATCCGAATAGTAATAAAATGCATATAGCAGTACTTATGGGTGGCATGTCTAATGAGCGATCAGTATCTCTTTCGACTGCTGAAGGCGTAGTTAACAGTTTAAAAGAATTAAACTATAAAGTTACTCCAATAGATATGGGAAGAGATATTGCAGAAATTTTAATAAAAATAAAACCTGATATAGTTTTTAATGCTTTACATGCAGGTTATGGAGAAAATGGAGCAGTTTCTGGGATGTTAGATATTATGGGCATTCCTTATACGCATTCAGGAGTTTTTCCTTCCGCTGTTGGCATAGATAAGATAGCTTCTAAAGCACTTTTTGCTGCAAATGGTATTAAAACTATTGAGCATGTAATTATTCATAAAAATGATGATTTAAATAATGAACCTATGGAACGTCCATATGTTATCAAACCTGTTAGTGAGGGTTCTAGTATAGGCATACATCTAATATTCCCAGGCGATAATTTTGACATAAGAGACTATAAATTTGAATATGGTGACCATGTAATAGTTGAGAAATACATTAAAGGTAGAGAAATTCAAGTAGCTATAGTTGGAGATAAAGCAATTGGCGCTCTAGAATTAGAATATAAAGGAAGATTTTATGACTTTGATGCAAAATACAATCCAGAGAAAGCTGCAAAACATATAATGCCTGCTCCCCTAACTGAGGATGCTTATAAGCGTGTTCTTGAACTTGCTTTTAAAGCACACCAAGCAATAGGATGCCAAAATATCAGTCGAGTAGAATTTATATATGATGAGCATGAAGGCGATGATGGTGAGTTTTATATACTTGAAGTTAATACGCACCCTGGAATGACTCCTCTCTCCATAGTACCAGACATAGCTGCTTACCATGGCATTAGTTACAGTGATTTAGTAGAATTATTGATTCAAGATGCCCTTAAAAAATAAAATTTCAAAAAAGCAACAGTCTAAGTCTAATACAGCTAGAAGACAAACACGATTTTCTTTTAAACATTTTATTATTTATGGGAAAATTTTTATTATTCTTTTAATTATAGGGGCTATGGGGTTTTATTCTAAAAAGAATTATAAAAAATTTATTACTCCTTTTGAAAATTACTATTATTCTCAGACGTCAAAATTTGGTCTTACTTTACAGAATGTTTATTTAGAAGGTCAAAACTATACTAATACAAAAACTCTTATGGATGTTCTACAACTCAAAATAGGCCAACCTATATTATCAATATCGATTAATAAGCTTAAACAGCAATTAGAACAAACCAATTGGGTTAAATATGCTGTAGTAGAACGTAGTTTTCCGAATACATTATATATTGGCATTATTGAGAAGACGCCTATTGCCTTGTGGCAAAATGGAGGTAAATTTTTTCTCATTGATGAGACTGGCGCAATTATAAATGAAACTAATTTAAAAAAATTTTCAAATTTTATAGTATTAATAGGGGAAGACGCACCTTTATACGCAAAGGCTCTTTTAGAAATTATAACTAAAGATAAATCTTTATTTGAGAAAATATCCTATGCAACCCGCATTGGTGAAAGAAGATGGAATGTTAAGTTCCAAAACGGTTTAGAAATTAAACTCCCTGAGGAAAATCCTGAAGCCGCTTGGAATTATGTGATAGATTTATATAATAAAAAAAATTTATTTGGCAAATCCATATCTAATATTGATTTAAGAATTGCAAATAAATTATACATTAAGTAAACTAATTCAAATTAGTTTTAATTAAATATCTAGCATTTATCTCAAACCGTGAAATCTAAAAATAATTTAATAACTGTCATTGATATTGGCACTACTAAAATCATATGTTTAATTGCTGTTATAGACAGTACTGACAATTTAAAAGTTATTGGTCAGGGACATCATTATGCCCAAGGATTTAAAGGTGGAAGTATTACCGATATCAGACTTGCTGAATCTTCTTTACTTTCAGCTATTGAAGCAGCTGAATCTATTGCTGGAGTCAATATAGAAAAAGCAATAATAAATATTAATGGCAATAAGACAGAATCTATTATTATTGACTCTAATATTCCTGTGAGTGGACATCCCGTTACTGACAATGATTTAAATAAGCTAATTGATCATACTTTTGAACAGTTTGATTTTGAGCATCAAGAACTGGTAAATTATTTTCCTTTAGAATATTCACTTGATAATGAGGCTGGCATTAAAGATCCTAGATTAATGTTTGGCGATATTTTAAGCTGTAAGCTTCATTTAATTACAGTTGCTTCAAATGTAATATTAAATTTAGCAAATTGTTTAGCTCGTTGTCGTGTAGACATTCAAGATCTAGTGCTTTCTTCTTACGCTTCATCCCTATCGTGCCTTACAAAAGATGAAATGGAGCTAGGGGCAACACTAATCGATATTGGAGGTGCTACTACATCAATAGCAACCTTTAACGGTGGTAATATTATACATAGTGGAATTGTAATGATAGGAGGAAATCATATAACTTCTGATATAGCACATGGTTTATCTATTAACACAAATGATGCTGAAAGACTTAAAATTCTTCATGGAAATGCAATTAACACCTCGTTTAATGGTTATGACATGATTGAAATAAACTCTGACCCTGACGAAGAAACTGACAGTGAACCAAATTATATTAGAAATAGCGAATTAACAGATATAATTAGACCGAGAGTAGAAGAAATATTTGAATTTGTTAAACTTCACCTACAAGAAGCAAAGGTTAGTAAAGTTTTGACAAAAAAGATAATATTAACTGGGGGAGTAAGTCAGCTTGCAGGAATTAAAGAGCTCGCTTCTCATATGTTAAATAGCCATGTTAGAATCGGTATCCCTAAATCAATAAACGGACTCACCGATAATTGCCGCACACCTATCTTTTCTGCTAGTATTGGTATGTTACTTTATGCTCATAATAAATTTTTACAGGAAAAATATACTATAAAAGATAAAGATTCAGGAAAATTTGCAGCCCTAAAAAAATTTTTTAGTTGGTTTTAATTACTATAGTTGTTTTAATTGAATTTTATAGCAAAGCATAAGTGGCCAAGCATACTAAATGTTAGGTAAGCAACGAGTAACGATGCGCAAACTTTAAATCAAACAACTCTATAATAGAGCTAATTTATGTTTAATTATATTATTAACCCTTTTAAAGCTATAATGCATTTTTATGTAAAAGAGATATTTTTTCATAATATTGAATTTGGAAATTTTGATAGTGTACATTCTGCTTTGAAAAGTTATCCTTGGCTAGCTAATTCTAAGATGCGTCTTGTATTATCTTCACCTTTACATGTAGCTGCTTTATATGGGCATGAACAAATAGTTACACTGCTTATTGAAGCTGAAGCTGATGTAAATGCTCAAAATTATAATAATGACACTCCCCTTCATAAAGCAGCAGTTTGGGGAAATAACAAAATTATAGAACAACTTATTAACGCAGGCGCTGATGTAAATAAGTTAAATGATCAGGGGTTTCCTCCTATTATTTCTGCTATTTTCCATAATAAACATGAAACAGTTAAACTGCTTATTGAAAATCATACAAATTTAAAAATTGAATCCTCTTCAAGAATTCTATCTGCTGCAGTTAAAGCTGGGCATTATATTATACTTAAACATCTTATATATGCAGATATAAATATAGATAATATAGAAATTAATACTATTATAAAGGATTCAAAAGCAAAAATTAATCTTGTTAGCTGTATTAAACTTCTTGTTCAATATGGTAACACAGAGATTATTAATGTAGAATCCTTAAATAAGATGAAGAATTACCAATCAAATATTGTAGAAGAATTAAATAATCTATGCGCAGCATATAAAGAGCAAAATAAATATTATCATTTTATTCAAAAACTTAATTCTTTCGCTAGGGTTTGTAAATCGCCTCTAAATGACTTTAGCCAATCTACCAAATTACCTTATGAATTAATGTACAAAATCTTAATTCATTTAGATGAAAATTATATAGATATAAAAATTGCAAATAAAATTATAAATAAACTAAATGAGAAAAAGCATTTATCAGATAATAATTTTGCTTCTAAATTTGCAAAAAAGCAGAATTTTCTTAATAATATTGAAAAGGATGTAAATTCTATCGACAATTTACAAATATGAAACAAACTTATTGATAAAACTCAAATATAACTAAATTAAAATTTTATATTGTAAACTCTGAGAATTTTAAATCGCCTACACTTAATGATTTTTTAAGTTTATATGCTGCAACACAAGACTCAGTTGAGCAATCATCAATACTTTCGCTAGTTCCTTTTTCAACTATTTCCCAATCTTCTTCGTATAATTTTTTTACATCTGTGTCTTCTCTTTCTACCATTTCCCAATTTTTGCTACATTCTTGGGCCTTGATTTCTCGCTGTTTATTTTTTAAATCTTTATATATTTTACCCGAATTATTATATAATTGATCAGATAATTCTTCCAATTTTGTACTTAATAAATCAGTTTTTGACCTTTGGTTTTGGCCTATAATATTTATTGCAATAGGGAAAGGATTCCCTGTGACAGTAGAAACTAATATACTTAAACCAAAAGTTTTAGTACTTACATCTTCAACAGTTTTTGAAGTTTGTTTCAGTATTTTACTACTAATCTTCAGTATTGAAGATCCTGTTAGATTTGCTGCAGCATTTAGATGATCTGATAAAATTTCTTTATTTAATGGCATTTCTTTTCTCAATAATTATATTAGAAGTCTTACAGAATCGGAGTGTGCCAAGAAGGTACATTAAGATTCGAGCACCAAATCAACGTACAAATCCGATACAAAAGTAAGGCTGTACAAGACGTCTATTTATTAAATTATTGAAAAGAATAATTTTAAGCAAGTATAAATATTATTCTCTAACTAAAACACTTAAATTTTTTTCCTGAGCTTCACTTAAACCTTTAATTAAATCAACTTTCGCTCTTTTAAATATTGTATTTTTGAATATGATATTATTAAAATCTGCTCCTCTTAAATCTGCCCTTCTAAAGTCAGCCCCTTCAATATTTGCGCCTTTTAGAATTACCTGAGTGAGAGTAGCCCCTTCAAAATTAGCAAATTTTAAATTAGAATTTTCCAAATTTACTCCTGTCAAATCTGCATTTTTCAAATTTGCATTTGTGAGTATTGCATTTTTCAAATTTGCATCTACTAAAATTGCATCTTTTAAATTTGCGCCCGTAAGATCTACACCTGTCAAATTTGCTCTTGTTAAATTAGTACCTGAAAGATTTATACCTCTCATTTTAGCTGATGTTAGATTACTATCAATTAAGGAGGCTTCATCTAACCAAGCTAATTGAAGATTAGCTTTACTTAAAACTGCCCTATTTAAAATTGTTCCACTTGCATCAATCCCTTTTAAGCTAGTATTGGTTAAATTACTATTTACTAAATAAGCATTACTCAAATTAGCTAAATCAAATATAGTATTCGTGAAATTCATATCTGATAATATTGTATCTTTTAAATAAACTCCTCTTAAGTCTAAATTAGTTAAATCACGACCGTATTTCTGACTTATATTAACTGCATTTGAATAAGTTTTGTTATTTAATACGTAATACTCAATTTCATCTTTTGTTAATTTATGTTCTTTATTAGCGAATGTTTGAAAAGGTAAAACTAAGCTTACAATAAAAATTAAATTAGTGAGTTTTTTAATCATTAAATTTCTTTTTACCATAACTTTATCACTTCTAATATTTCTTATTTTCATATTAATAAATAGTATATTATAGATATTAATTTTTTATTACTTTGCTGTTTAATAAAAATATATTCTTGTCTCAATCCTTCAAGAGACTTAAAAATATAGCCTATTATTTTTTTAAATAGAGTTAATATTATCAAGCCTCCAGTACATCCTCAATTATTTTCTTCTGTTTTCGTGCTTCTAGGCTATTTTTATCTTCAATTTCACACAGCTCAAATGTTGCCTTCCATAAAGCCCATCCTTGTGCACGAAGCCAAGTATCATTGTCTAAATCTATTTCATGTATAAAAACATCCCGGGCTTTTTCTTTAAGAAAAGTCCAAGCAATTACAAGATCACACGCAGGATCACCTAATGCCATACCTCCAAAATCAATAATTGAAGTTAATTTCCCATCTTTATATAATATGTTACCTATTGCAAAATCGCCATGAATCCAAACTGGAGGTTTATGCCATTTGGTTTTGCAAGCCTCTTCCCAGATACTGAGTGCTTGATTAGCATTAATAATATCTGATAGTTTTTGAATTTGCTCATGAGTTTCTTTATTATATACCATTAGATGATCACCGCGCCAAAAATTATGCTGCCCAGGCGCTGGACCACTGACTTTTGTAATGCTTTGCAACTCTTTTAAAAATTTTGCTAAATCAAATGCAAGCTGCTTAAGCTCATCTTCAGATAAAGTTAAAAGATTAATGCTTACTCCTTTAAGCCAGCTGTAAATTGAGAATGGATATGGGTAGTAATTTGATGGCTCACCCCTTTTAACTGGCACCGGAATATTGAGGCTCAAATGCAGTGCAAGCTTTGGTAATAATTCTTGTTCTATACCAACTTTTAAAGCATATTCTTCACTTGTTGGCATGCGAATAAGCAATTTATTGCCTAAACGGTAAGTGCGATTATCGTGCCCTTGTTTTTCAACTTCCGTCACAGGTAGATGGGCATATTCAGGAAATTGTTCAGCAATCAATTTATGGGCAATATGGGGTGTGATTTCTTGAATATTACTCATATTATCCTCTCTACCCTTGTAAGATTATGTTCTATAGGCGTTTAAAATTCTTTATAAGCAAATGATGCATTTGACCAGCACCACTATAATCACCCTCCATCATAAAATCACATATATGAGTAAAGCCTGCTTTCATATAAACATGCTTTGCGCGGGGATTATCGCTAGCTGGATCAATTATAAAAGTATCAGCTTTTGGGTCAATATACTCTCGGAAAAAATCAATGAACTTAGTCAATGTAGTTGCCCCGTAACCTTTACCGAAGAAATTGGAATTACCAATCATGTAATCAAGCCCATAAGTATTTCCTATTTTAGATAGATGATCTAACTTTTCTTGGCCTATATCCTCATCTTGAGTTTCATGAATTGTCATAAACATTGCAAATGGCACGTCACCCGCTGATGCAATCCAATAAACATATTTGCCATCTGCATAATTAGAAAGTGTTTTTCGCCCCTCTACAAAATTGATAATATCATCTTTATGTCCTTGAGTATTGTCCCAAAACTCTTTAATAAAACCCTGATTAAGCCAGCTAAAAATAATATCTATATGATCTGATGTAACTTTTTCGAAATGAATTTTTTGTGTCATATTTCTTTTCCTTAATCAAACCCTGTATTATTCATCTTAAACTTGTGTTTAGTTCTAAATAAGTATTCTGTATACTATTTTCCTCATTCCTTGCTTTAATCATCCTAAACTTGTTTCAAGATCTAAGTAAATCTAAATCCCTTGTTTTGCTTCTCTATGCTTTAAATTCATGCTCATAAATACCCTTTTAATTTTTCTATAAACCTGTGCATATGAGGATCGGATTTGCCGTAAGGAATCTCCTCAAACCTAAACCATTTTACATCATTAAATTCTTCTCTATCAAATTTGTAGGAAAGGTTACTATCTCCTTTTAAAACATACCATAGGCTTACATCTGTATGTCCAGCAGTCACTCCAACTGTTGTAGCGGATGTTAAGAAAATTGGGTCTTCTATCCAAAAATCAGCCTCTATTTGAAGTTCTTCAAAACATTCTCTTCTAGCTGCTTCTTTTGGGTCTTCATCAGGTTCAAAATGTCCGCCAGAAGGTAACCAAAGCAAAGCTTTCTTGTGATCTACTAAGAGAATTTTTTTATTATTTTGGTTAAATAGCACAAAATAAGATACAAGATGTTTATTTGGCGTATCAGGTTTTTCAATACGGAATATAGGAACGCCAGTTTCAATCCATGAAAGAGTATCTGTAATATGTTCTTTCTCAAGCTCGTCATATGGAACTATATTTGATATAAGGTTGTATATTTCTGTTGTTATAGAATTATTTTGTAAAACAAGTTCGTTCATATCATTACTTAAAAACATCTTGAGTTACGGATTTTAGCCAATAGGGTATTAGTTCTTTAAGAGGTTCTGCTCTAAAATCTATTTCAGATAGTTTATCTAGAGAAATCCAAACTAATTCAATATGGGTTTCAATTTGTGGAATTTTATTTTCAATTTTCAAATCATCTGATGCGATTTCAAAAATAAAATTATATTCATGATTATGGCAAATGCTGTTATGCCCTGGCTCAAAACTATATTCAAGACAACCCAAAAACTTTTTTACTTTGCACTTCGAACCTGTTTCTTCGGTTAATTCACGCAAAACAGCATCTTGAGCAGATTCACCATGTTCTATATGCCCACCCGGTAAAAAATAAAAACTGATAGGAAGATCAAGAATTTTACAAAGCAAGATGTGCTCTTGATCAATAATGATGCCTCTAGCTAAAACATGTATATTATCTTTGTTCATACTTGTCCTACTTTCTTAGAAGTTGATTATTGGTAGAAAAGCTTAAATTGCATCAAATTGTAACTCTTTACAAGTACTTAGTTGTATTTTAAAATTAAGAGGTCCTGAAACAAGTTCAGGATGACACTGGTGATAAATATGGTATTATTTTACAATTTAACTATAAAATCCCGAACAAACTAATTAGAAATATTATCTATATGCTATAATCTAGCTTTTTCAAAATGAATCTTCTGTGTCATATTCCTTTTCCTCTGCCTTATTTATCTTGAACTTGTTTTAAGATCTTCACTACACAATATTCTTGAAGCTATCTCTTGGCCATTCAACTGCGAACTATCAAACCAAGCGTCGTAAAACTGCTTGCAAAGATCAAAGACATTATACTGGTCTGTTTGTAATCGTATAAAATCTTCTGTCAAAAATAGGTTGTCATCTCTTGTTTTGAGTCTTCTTAATCTTTCTTCAACTGGGCAATATATTCCTACAAATTTGATCTCATAGCCTTTTAAATATTTCATATAATATTCTGCCATTTCTTGAGCATCAGGGCCGTCCAATGCTGTATCTATTATAATGTTAAAATTTTGGCTCAATAACTCTTTGGCAGTTGCAAGTAATATAGAAGTTATTATTTTTCTACGCGCAAGTCTATTATTGTTAAACAAACCTTTAAGTGTATCATCATTATTTTCTGTACCAACTTCATTTTCTACAAACTGAAATTTATTGGGGAAAATTGTGTTATAATAATCACCAGTTTTATCAATCTGCAAATGTACAAATCCATTTTTAGACTGTTTACATATTTCTTTTGCTATTGTTGTTTTTCCTGCGCAAGAAGGACCATTTATTATAATAGTTGTATTCATAACTTTCCCATTAGCTAAATATCCTTTAAAAATTTGTTTCCAATTTATTTTGACTATCCTTATTAATCTTTTCTCAAAACGTCTATAGTCTATTACAAAATTAATATACTTTTTGGATATTCAGATACTGTTGAAATATTTTATTGCCAAATCCTTATCCATTTTAATAAGTTTCTCTGTTAATTCTCTATCTAATTGAAAATGCATCCAATCAATAGGATCATTCCAATTCCCACCCCATATTTTAAATCCATTATTTATAAAAATATCTTTTACTGTTTCTACCATTCCCGGTCTGATATTTGTTCTATTAACGAAATAACTGCTTTTTATGGGAGATAATATAATATTTTGATCTGAAGGTTTAAAATATGGATTTTGAATTGGATTAATGTCAATTGCTACACCGTAGGAGTGTAAAGAAGCCTTACCTCCGCCTGTAATTTCTCTACACATAAAAGCGGAGGAATTATTATCTTTCATAGATAAATCATCGTCACCATTATAATCATTCATTAATTTGATTTTTTTTATGGGAAATTTTTTATTATATAATTCTTTGAATATAATTAATACTCTATCACTGACTATATCTAACACTATCATTTGTCCATCATCATGGACATTATTATCAAAACCATAATATGACAAACTTAATAGACGTAATCTATCAATAGATACAGGGCATTTCTCATTCCAAATATTCTTTTCAATCATATCTTGAGCGATATCGTTAGGAATAATTTGAGAAGAAAAATTTTTCTTTGCCTTAATGCTAGTCATAAAATTATCTAGCTCAGGCTTAATAATTTATCTAACTCCCCTTTTTGATTAAGTGCATTCATATCGTCAAATCCACCTATATGTTGATTATTGATAAATATTTGTGGAAAAGTTCTTCTACCATTTGATTTTTGTATCATTTCTTCACGTAAAGCTTCACTTTCTGTAGCATCAATTAATTCTACATCCTTAACATTTTTCATTTTAAGTAAAGCTATTGCTTTATCGCAATATGGACAATTATTTTTTGTATAAATAATTATTTTTGGCATTACACTCTCCATAATAGTAGTTTGATTTGAAATTTACGCATCATGATTCGTCGCTCACCTAGCATTACTAGGCTTCACTCCTCCCACCTTGCCTAAAATTTAACTGAAACAACTATATAATTATATTATTAAATTTTTTTATTATAAGAATAAGGTAATTTCTAAACTTTATCAATTCAAGATACAAAATGAAAATACTAATTTGATGATTCGATTTTGCAACTTAATTTTTTATTTTCTGCTGCAAGTTTGGTGTTTATTTTTTCGCTTGCATTAGGAAATTCTTTAGCCAGTTTTGCAAATATATTACATGCTTCACTATTCTTTTTTAAATTTCCAAGAGAAATACCTAATTTTAATAAGCTATCTGGAGCTTTACTTCCTGTAGGAATTTTTTTATAAGCTTGTAAAAAATTTACAGCAGCCTGTTCATAATTTTTTTTAGCTATATAAATTTCTCCTAACCAATAATATGAACGTGCTGTTATATCTTCATTTAATTCTTTCTGAATTAATTTTTTAAATGCTTCTTCAGCTTCATTAAATTTATTTGTACGTATTAAAGCAAAGGCTTGATCGAATTCTGCTTGTGATACTTCTTTCTTTGAAGATTTCTTATTAATTTCCTTTAAAATCTTTTCTTCATCTGTAACTTTTATTGTTCCCAGTGAGCCTTCACCTGTTGATTTGGATTCAGTAATATCTTTCTTTTCTTTAAGCTCAACCTCTAAAGTTTTATCCTTTTTATTTTCACTTTTTTCCTCTTTTTTTACATCTAAAGAAGAATTCTTTTGCTCTAGTTCACGTAATCTAAATTCAATATCTTCTGATAGTTTTTCAAGTTTATTCTTGTTTTCTTCGACTGAGTGTTCTACTTGTTCTAAATTTCCGATTAAGCTTCTTATCTGTTCTTCAATATTGCTTAATCTAATTTCAATATTAGGCCCTAAGTCACTTACGTCAGAACCAGCACTATTATTTTTTTTATTTGATGAGGATTTGTTAGAATTTTGATAAAATCGTTTTTGTAAGATATTTAAATCTTTTTCTATACGGTCTAATCTATCTGCTGACATATCGCTTTCTTGGTCATTATAACCATCGAAGCAGTATGCTTTCTGTACTAATAATATAAATACTGAAATAAATAAAATCTTACGCATAATCTCATATAAAACCCCAGTTTAATAAAACTGGGGTTTATCTAGTTGTATAATTTAATCAAAATCAAATTATTGAGCAACAACAGTCGCAGAACGACGATTTTTGCTCCATACTTCTTCACCATCACCAAGAACTGCTGGACGCTCTTTACCGTAAGAAATTGTAGTGATACGGCTAGCTTCAATTCCTGCACTTACTAAAAAGTTTTTAGCAGCATTAGCACGACGCTCACCTAAACCTAAGTTATATTCACGAGTTCCTCTTAAGTCACAATGACCTTCAACAGCAACTGAAACTTTAGGATTAGCTTTCATCCAAGCAGCTTGACGAGATAAAGTTGCTTGACTTTCAGCATTTAAGCTTGAGCTATCAAAAGCGAAATAAACAGTATTTCCAACATTAGCTTCTAAATCAGCTTGGCTTCCTGGAACAACATTTGCATTATGATGCAAATGATCAGGATGAGCTACATTGCTATGTGAATTTGTCTTATTACCAGCTTTATGACAAGCTACAGCGAACATAAGGGTAAATGCTACCATTATTAGTTTTTGCATTTTATTTTCTCCATTTAAATTATTTTTATTATGCATTTTAGTCCAAATACAATGTTTATTATTATTGGTCAATAAAATTACATTATTAAACGCAAAATATTTTATTTTTTTACTTTAGTAGTGGCGACCATGCAGGATCTGATGCATCAATTGGTGTAATAACTTCACGTTCATTATATCCGGTTAAATCGATAGAATAAAGTTTAGATTTTTCTGCCTTTCCTTTAAAACCAGGCTCACCCCTTGTAAAAATAATTACCCTGCCATTAGGTGACCATGTTGGACCTTCAACTAAATAACCTTGGGTTAAAATTCTTTCACCACTACCGTCTGGGCGCATTACACCTATATAGAAACCCTGTCCTTTTATATTTTTTGTAAATGCAATAAAATCTCCTCTAGGTGACCATACAGGTGTGGTATATAAACCATTACCAAAACTAATTCTTTTTTGATTTGATCCATCACGATTCATTACATAAATTTGTCTGCTTCCACCTCGGTCAGAGTTAAATACTATTTGTTTTCCATCTGGTGAATATGAGGCTGATACATCAATTGCTATATCAAGCGTAAGTCG
>JBKBYG010000001.1:0-69605 GCA_046313435.1 Alphaproteobacteria bacterium | reverse complement strand
TTTTAGGTCTATTTCATAAATATCACTATTACCATTATAAGCAGCAGACATTATAACATTATTACCATCAGGTGAATAACGTGGTGCATAAGTCATACCAGGAAAATCCCCTAATATTTTTTCTCTACCGCTATACAAATCCCTTATATATACTCTTGGTTTTCTACTAGCATAAGATAAATATAGTATTTGATTTGCATTAGGAGAAAATCTTGGAGTAAGAGCGAGATATTTACCATCTGTTTCAAATCTATGATTCTCCCCGTCACTATCCATACTTGCAATTCTTTTGATACGTTTAAGAGCAGGTCCTGATTCTGCAACATAGACTATTCTTGTATCAAAATATCCATCTTCACCAGTCAATGCTTTATATATTTCATCAGAAATTTTATGTGCAACTCTTCTCCATTTATTTACGTTATAAGTAAAGATCTTGCCCGCAACCTGTTTTTCGTTAAAAGGATCCCATAGTCTGAACTCTATTTCTACTTCATTGCCTTTAATTGCGGTTTTTCCAATCGCTAGGCCTTGTGCATTAATTTGCCTCCAAGCTGAAAATTTAGGTAATTGGCTACTAGTTTTAAGATGGTCAATATATGCAGCTTTATCTATAATTTTAAACAAACCTGAACGCTCAAGATCTGCAGAGATGACTCTTGAAATTTCAGCACCAACTTCTCGTTCTTCTTCACTCGCACCTATAAATTCGCTTATAGCAATTGGTAAAGGATCAGGATTACCACGCGTTATATCAATTCTATTTATTGCAAAAGCATTTTGAGTAATCAATATGCCAATAATAATAGTCAATAATTTATTCATTTAAAATACTACTCCTCTAGGGTCAAAATTTAATTCAAGCTCTTTCCATGCATTATATCTTTCTACTGACAAATTTGTAAAAGGGCTAGCTTTTTTTACAGCTCTAATTGCACTATCAACAAAAGTTTTATAGTAGGTAGAACCATTATTATATTTATTCATGTCGACAATTTCTATTTGGGTTACTGTACCATCAAGACTTACTGCAATTCTAAGTATAACAAACATATCTTTCGAATCTTTTGCGCCTGCTTGAAAATACCAAGAATTGTAAATTTGATTACCAATTGTATCTTTCTCACTAATACTTAAAGGTATATTTTCATTATATTTTCCTTGAGATTTTTTTTGTGCCTCTTGATTAACTTTAGCATCCTCTTTTGTTTTCTTTTCATCACTCGACTTTTGTTGAGGTTTTTCTAAAGTCTTTAATAGAGAATCTAATTCACTAACTTCTTTTGCTTTATCTTGCTTTTTTTCTTTAGATGGTTCTTTTTCTTTTGTTTTATCTTTAGATTTTTCCTCTTTCTGCTCTTTCGGTTTAGGCTTTTCTGCAGGTTTTGGTCCTTCTTTAATTATTAAGTCAGGCTTATCTTCCTTTTTATTTTCTTCAGTTTTATGCTTGATATTAGATGATTTAGTTTCTTCTTTCGTTTGCTCTTGCTTTTTAACAGAATTAGGCACATCTTTGCTTGATTTCTTTTCTTCTTTAACCTTAGTTTCTTCCTTTTGTTCTTGCTTAGACTTTACATTTGAAATTTCGGAAATAGGTAAGATATCTACCGATATCACTAACTCTTCTGGAGGATTAGTCCTAAGATTTGGTAAACCGAAATATATTACAAGAAATAATAATATATGTAATGTAAGAGAATATAATACTCCTTTATTCATAATTATTTTCCAGTATTTTTACCGATTTTTGAAAGATTTACTAATGAAATTTTGTCAAAGCCAGCATTATTGACTTCAACTATTACTTCCATAATTCTACCGTAATTTGTAACCCTGTCACCCCTAATTACAATTTTACTATCATTCTTTTCTTTAGTAATTGCCTTAAGTTTCATAGGTAATTCAGAGAGCTCAATTGGCACTTCCTGTATATATATTCCACCTTGCGCATCAATATCTATTGAAAGGGGTTCATCTTGGAGTTTAAGAGGGGTAGCTTCGCTTGCTTCAGGCAGGTCTAATTTTACACCTGTCACTAACATAGGAGAAGTTACCATAAATATTATTAATAATACTAACATAACATCTACAAAAGGTGTTATATTAATATCAGAATTTAGAGAGCTTCTTCCTCCTCTTTCCCTTTTTGAAACTGTAGATTTTATGTTTCCCGCCATAATTTATTACATCCTTTCATCTAGTTCTCTTGAAAGAATTATTCCTATCTCATTTGAAAAATCTTCTATTCTATTAGCAAATTGATTATTTTTACTAACAAGTACGTTATAAAATATTGCAGCTGGTATTGCAGCTATTAATCCTATTGCAGTTGCAAGAAGTGCTTCTGCTATTCCTGGGGCTACTACGGCTAATGTAGTATTTTTAGTTGCAGCTATTGATTGAAAGCTATGCATAATCCCCCATACTGTACCAAATAATCCAATAAAAGGCGCACTAGAAGCAGCTGTTGCTAAAAAATTTGTATTTTTTTCTAACTTATCGATTTCCTTTCCTTTAGATAAGTTCATTGATTGGTATATTCTTTCTTTTATTCCTGCTATTTGCTCTATTTTTATAGGAGAATTCTTGTTATATTTACTCCATTCATGCATAGCACTTATAAAAACATTAGCGAATGGATGATCAGTTCTACCTTTTAGTCTTTCATATAATTGCTCAAGTAATTGTCCAGACCAAAATAATTTTTCAAATTTTTCAGTTACATTATTAATCATCTTAAATTTAATTAATTTATCAAAAATAATTGCCCAAGACACGAGCGAAAAAATTATCAATATAATTATAACCATCTTAACTATACTATCTGCATGGCTTATAAGCCCAATAATTGACATATCTGTATTTACAGCATTTTGCACTAGCTCTGTAGTTTTTAATGTTTCATTCATTTTTTTAATTTCCTTCAAGTAAATTTTCAACAAACTTATCAAGTCCAATTTGCCTGTATTTTTTTAACCTTTCCGCATTCAAAATTGCACTTACTTTTTTTACACTTTCTGCAATATCATTATTTACTATTACATAGTCATAACTATCATAATGAGTAATTTCTATATACGCCTTAGACATTCTTTTTAAAATGGTTTCTTCACTATCCGTGTTTCTGTTGCGCAACCTATTTTCAAGTTCTGCAATTGATGGAGGCAGAATAAATATACTAACTAAATTCTCTTTATTAAATTCTGCTAGTTTAGCAGTTCCTTGCCAATCAATATCAAAAAGAATATCTTGACCTGTAGCTAAAGTATTTTCTACCTCTAATTTTGGTGTGCCATAATACGAGCCAAACACATTAGCATATTCAAGAAATGCATTTTGACTTACTAAAGCTTTAAATTCATCTTCACTTACAAAATAATAGTCTTTACCATGTATTTCATTTGGTCGCTTCTCTCTCGTAGTAATTGATATTGAAGGCGCCAAATTTTTTTCATCTGCAAGTAAAGCCCGTGCTATAGTAGTTTTTCCTGCACCAGACGGTGATGAAAGAACAAACATAAAGCCTTTTCTTTGTATTTCAATATTTTGCATTATTTAAAATAATTTGATTTATTATAAAGTGAACAGAGTTTACATTATTTTAAAATAATGTAAACTAAAACAGATATTTAAAATTTCTAGATTAGACTTAATTATCAATCAATAAAGTAAACAATTTCATCCTTATCAGCATATCCTAATAGCTTTCTAGCTTGTTCGTCTACTAAATCTAGATCTAAAGATTCAGGTCTAATAATGCTCACTTTATGCTCAAGATATATTCTTTCTGCTCGTAGATTATCTAATTCAGTATGCAGCTTATTTACTTGCTGAGTAAGTTTAAACAACGCAATAATTCCTCTATCACCATTTATTGCATGATAGCAAAAATATATAAACAACCCTATAAATAATATAGATATACTAATCTTTTTATTTTTATTTTTAAATGAAAAAACTTGATTCATTTCCTTATAACCTTAAACATATATAATATAATAAGTTTATTTCTTAAATAAATCATTAAAAAACATTATTTTTTAATTTTTTAATCATTATATTTCGCATTAGTTCCAAGTTCTTCTTCAATTCTTATGAGTTCATTGTATTTTGCTAGCCTATCCGTACGACAAAGCGATCCTGCTTTAATTTGTCCAGAATTTGTTGCTACTGCCAAATGCGCTATTAATGTATCTTCAGTTTCTCCTGAACGATGAGAGATAATAGTTTTATATCCAGCTTTATGCGCTATTTCAATTGTATCAATCGTTTCAGTTAATGTTCCGATTTGATTTGGCTTTATTAAAACAGCATTAGCAATTTTAGAATTTATAATGTTACGTAATATTGAAGGGTTAGTAACTATTAAATCGTCTCCTACTAATTGAATTTTCTTACCCAGTTTTTCAGTAATTATATGCCATCCTTCTAAATCATTTTCAGCCATGGAATCTTCAATAGAGTAAATTGGATATTTATCAACCAGATTTAAGTAATATTCGACAAATTCACTACTGTTAAAGGATTTGTTTTCTCCTTTTAAATTATAAGTACCATTAGAATATATTTCTGAAGCCGCCGAATCAATTGCTATTGAAACTTTGTCTTTATAGCCTGTTTCTTCAATAGCTTTTACTAAAAAATCTAGCGCTTCTTTAGATGAAGATAGATTAGGTGCAAATCCTCCTTCATCACCAACATTCACATTATAATTAGATTTTTTTAATATTAATTTTAAATTATGAAAAATTTCTACTCCCATTCTTATTGCTTCTTTTAAGCTAACTGCTTTAACAGGAGCAATCATGAACTCTTGTAGATCTAATTGATTATCCGCATGAACGCCGCCATTAATTATGTTCATCATAGGAATTGGTAGTTTATGTGCGTTAATGCCTCCTATATATTTATATAAAGGTAATTTATACAAGGCAGCAGCAGCTTTTGCCACCGCAAGCGAAGTAGCAAGTATTGCATTAGCCCCTAAATTGCTTTTATTCGGAGTAGCATCTAAATCGATTAATTGCTGATCAATGAATCGTTGCTGCGCGGGATCTTGGCCTATTAAAAGATTTGCTATTTTCCCATTTACTGATTCAATAGCTTTTAATACACCCTTGCCTTTATAGCGTTCCAAATCCCCATCTCTTAATTCTACTGCTTCTTGACTACCCGTTGAAGCACCACTTGGAGAAGATGCAATTGATGTCTTGCCATCTTCAAGTGTAACTTGAACTTCTACAGTAGGATTACCTCTGCTATCAATTATCTCACGTCCAATAATTTTTTCTATTTTAGTCACTTTGTGCTCAGATTTTATTATCATTGTTTAAATATAATTTTGAACCTACAATAAAAGTTAATATTTATGTGTCAACCTCTTTACACAAAAAAAACAAAATTTCAAAAAAATTTGCTAATATTAGCTTTATAACAATATTTTTATTGCTTTTATTGCAATATAATATTAATTATTTAAAACAAAATTATGCGGATGTGGCGAAATTGGTAGACGCGCAAGATTTAGGTTCTTGTAACGCAAGTTGTGGGGGTTCAATTCCCTTCATCCGCACCATATGATTAATTAATAAATTTTAAGTAGAGTTTATGAAGGTTACTGAAGTTACTAATGAAGGACTAAGAAGAGAATATAAAATTATTGTTCCAGCTGAAGAAATTACTAAGCGCTATGATAGTGAATTAGATGAAATTTCTAAAACAATGAAAGCTCCAGGTTTTAGACCCGGAAAAGTTCCCAAGCATATTGCAGAAAAACAATATCACGATAAAATTCTTTCTCAGGTTTTACAAAATACTCTTGATAAAACTACTACTGATCTAATTAAAGAAAAAGAATTTGACCTTGCTATAGAGCCTAAAATTGAAGTTGAATCCTTCAAAGAAAAAGAAGATTTAATTTATAAACTATTTATAGAATTATTTCCTAAATTTGATATTCCTGATTTTAGTGATATAAAGCTTGAAAAAATTGTTCCAGAAATTGGCGAAGAAGATATTGATGAATCTGCCAAAGAGGTTGCAAAAAACAGTAAAAATTATGTTTCTGCAAAAGATTCTAAAAAATCTGAACAAGGTGATGCAGTTTTAATAGATTATGAAGGAAAGCTAGATGATGTGCCTTTTGAAGGTGGTAAGGGAGAAAAATATCAGTTAGCTTTAGGTTCTAACACATTTATCCCAGGCTTTGAAGATCAATTAGTTGGCATGAAAAAAGGACAAGAAACTCAAGTAAAAGTAACATTTCCAGATGAGTATCATTCTCCAAATCTAGCCGGTAAAGATGCAGTATTTGACGTTAAAATACATGATGTCTTAATTGCTGAAGAAGCAAAAATTGATGATGAGTTTGCAAAGAAATTTGGTTTGAAAGACTTAAATGAATTGAGAGGATCAATTAGAACAAAACTAGATAACGATGCTGCCTCAATTGTAAAAACTAAATTGCGCAAAGAATTATTTGATAAACTTGAAAGTAAATGTGACTTTTTATGTCCTGAATCTTTACTTGAAAATGAATTTAAAAATCTTTGGGATAGCTATCTTAAAGAAAAAAGCCAAAATCCTAATTCTTTGGCTAAGTCAGAAGCTGAAGCAAAAGAAGAATATCAAAAACTCGCTGAAAGAAGAGTTAAGCTTGGTATATTAATTTCTTCTATTGGTAAAGCTGAAAATATAAATATTGATCAGAATGATATTAGAGAAGCTGTTTATCAGCAAGCTCGTCAATTTGCAGGACAAGAACATTTAGTAATTGATTACTATAGAAATAATCCAAAAGCATTAGAGTTACTTAAAGGCCCTATTCTAGAGGATAAAGTAGTTGATAGTATTTTAACTAAAATCCAAGTTGAAGAGCAAAAAATGCCTTTAAAAAAATTGTTTGAATTAGCTAAAAATAACGAAATTTAGCTTTTAGATAATTTTGGACGGTAGTAACCTTATTCAAACAAACTTGAGTTCTGAGCTCAATGAATTTTATAATAAATGGTTAGAATATTTAACAAATGAGAGAAAATATTCTAACCATACTTTAATAGCATATAAAACTGACTTCCAATCATTTATTAAATTTTTCAATCTACATTCTGGCGAAATTGTTGATTTAACTAACTTAGATAAAATTGATGCTAGCAATCTAAGGGCATGGCTCAGTTTCCGTAAAGAAGAAAATTATACTAACTCTTCATCAAGAAGAGCCTTATCGACAATTCGCAGCTTTTTCAAATATTTGCAAAAAAATACTAATTTCAGCAATTTGACTATTTTTAATATTAAATCTCCTAAGTTAGGTGAAATTCTTCCTAAAGCTTTAGTTGAAGAAGATAGTTTAGCTGCAATTCAGTTAATTAGTTCTATTTCAACTATTGATTGGATAGGCGAAAGAGATAGAGCTTTACTTATGGTAATATATGGATGCGGTTTAAGGATAAGCGAAGCTTTAGCAATAACAAAATCTCAAATAAAAGATAACTATATAACTATCAAAGGCAAAGGAAAAAAAGAAAGAATTGTTCCAGTCATTGAATTGGTGAAAGATTCTATAAATAAATATTTGACTATTTGTCCATATAAAATAGAAGATAAAGAGCCTATCTTCATCGGCGCCCAAGGAAAACCTTTAAATGCTGGTGTTTTTCAAAGGCAAATACGAAGACTACGTAATTCGATAGGTCTACGCGAAGAAACTACCCCACATGCATTTCGCCATAGTTTTGCAACCCATATACTTTCAAGTGGTGCAGATCTTCGTTCAATTCAAGAATTACTTGGACATGAAAGCCTATCAACCACCCAAAGATATACTAAAATAGATCATACAAGATTATTTGAAGTATATAAGTCTGCTCATCCTAGGTCTAGCAAAAAAGATTCGTAAGGTCTTCGATCACTCATCTATGGAAGATCAACACCGCCTTTCTTATCATGACGCTCAGATTTTCCATTTGACGGAGTTTTCGCTTTAACTTCTTCTTCTCTACCTACTTCAATTGGTTTAATTTTAACTGAGCTCATTTTATTAACTATTTTTTTAAATAATCCATCTTTATTAAGCTGTTTCTCAAGTTCTTTAATTTTCGCCGTTTTTCCTTTTATTGCTTTATCTTTTTCTTCAAATTCTTTTGCTAGCTTTTCTTTTCCAATATTAATATCCTTTTTTATATTTGTATTCATATTAGTTTTCTCAAGCATCTTCTCAAGTTTTTTAACATTTTTATCAATCTTTTTTTCAACAGCATCCAATTTTTCTTCTTCAGCTCTAATAATTTTCTTTTCAGATTCTAGTTTTGATTTTTGTTCTCTTTGACCTTTAAGCTCTGATTTAATCTTTTTCTCTGCTTCTTGCTTATCTAAATTTTCAATTTTATGATCTAGGTATGATTTTGCCTTAGCACCAAAATCCTTATAATTTGTTTTTTTAGCATTTTCATGAATTTTCTTAACGCCCGTTTCAATCAATTTGCTAGCTTCTTTTAGATTTTCTATTCTACTTTCTTTCTGAGCAACGGTTGAAGTCATGCCTATAAGATCACTAAGTTCCTTTTCAATTAAACCAATACTGTGATTATATCTTGCTTTTGAAGCAACCATTTTAGACCAAATATTATTTACTTCTGTTCTATCATGAGGATTCATGTTAAATTCTTTCAAAGCTTTTTTATATTGTTTCAGATCATGATCATATTCTAAACTATATATTTTATATGCTAATTCTTTTTCTTTTTTAAATAATGATTTAAAGGTTGATCTACTTATATCAATTTTTCTTGAGGTATTTTCTAATGCAGTTTTTAATTTTTCAGATTTTGGATTAGTTTCAAATTTAATTAATGCTTCGGCATTTACTAGTTGCTGCATCCCTTGTTTTATTCTATTTCTTCTTTCAGCACTAGCAATAAGAATTTCTCTTTTAGCTTCGATTTTAGATTGAAATAATTCTTCCTTGCTTAAAAATTTATGCCTATTTATTTGTTCAGCATGTGCTTTCTTTTCTGATATAGAAACTTCTTTCTGTAATTTTTGAAATTCTTTACGTTTAGCTTCTATCTCTTTTTGTTGCCTTTGCAGTTCTTCAATTTTTACCTGTAAATTGTACGAATTATTTTCATCCTGATCTTTCATTTTTTCCTCTAACGATATTTTTATTACTTAATTAGAGCATATATAAGTTAAATTTTTATTAAATGTTAAAAAATTAACTTATATATTTTAGAAATTATGAATTATGAATTTTTATACTAAATAATTACTTCAACAACAAATCTACCATTCTCTGTTAAACATTGATTAGCTTCTAATTCACCTTCAAGTTTATTACATAAAGTAACTTTAGTTGAATTTGTTACATTAGCTAAGTCAGCAATTACAGTTTCTGGAATTTTATGTTCGGCAAATATCTTAAGCTCTTGAATTGTTGTTTTGAGTGATAGATTTTGTTCAGCTTTCACTTTTCTTACAACATCAAGTATGCTTACTGCGTCTTCACCCACATGCTCAGCACCTTCACTGATTTTATAATCTTCAATTTTTGGCCAGTTACCTCGAACATGAATAGATTCTTTATTAAATAAACTATTATAAATCTCCTCAGTAATATGCGGGATAAATGGTGCAAATAGTCTTAGTAATGTTTCTAAACATATATATATAGTTTTAATCGCACTAAACGATGCTACATCATCAATATTATTTTCATTATAAATACGCACTTTGATAAATTCTAAGTAATTATCACAAAAATCACGCCAGAAGAAATCTTCAATTGCTATTCTTGCATTACAATATTCAAATTTTTCAAACTCTTCAGTTGCGCGGACAGTAGCTTTAGTAAGTTTAGAAATTATCCATAGATCTAACGGTAAATATATATTGCCAGCTAATATTTCTTCTTTTGCAGAAAGCGGAGCTTCCTCTAATTTATTTAAATGAATAGTTACAAATTTGGATGCATTCCAAAGTTTATTTATAAGTTTCTTACCTATCTTCATTACATCTTCAGAATATGCAGTATCAGCTCCAAGCCTTGAAGTTGAAGCCCAATATCTAACTGTATCAGCACCATTTTCTTCAATCAGTTTAGTTGGGGTTACAACATTCCCTTTAGATTTTGACATTTTTGTTTTATCTGAAGCTAAACACCATCCACTAATCATTAAATTTTTCCATGGAATATTATTCTCATGATAAGCTGCTTTAACAATAGTATAAAATGCCCAAGTTCTTATAATTTCATGAGCTTGAGGTCTTAAATCAGCTGGGAATAACTTTTTATGCCGCGCGTAATCTATGGAATAATCTTCACTTATTCCATGACTACTAAGTTGCGGTGAAACAGAACTAGTTGCCCAGGTATCCATTACGTCATAATCTGGTTCAATTTCATCTTTTGTATATCCATCCGGTAAATCTTTAAATGGATCAATTGGTAACTGCTCTAAAGTTGGTATTATAATCTTACCTTCTTCACCAGGGCGCTTTGAATACCATACAGGAAATGGTACACCAAAAAACCTTTGCCTACTGATACACCAGTCCCAATTTAGACCATTAATCCAATTATCCAGTCTAACTTTCATATATGGAGGGTGCCACTGGCATTCATTTGCTTTATCTAAAAGGTCTTGCTTACTATCTAATATTTTAATAAACCATTGAGGTGTTACTAATATCTCAAGTGGCGCGCCTGAACGTTCAGCACATTTTACAATTTGATTTACTTCAACTTGCTTAGTAATTAAATTTTGCTCTTTGAGCCATTCAATCACTTTTGCTTTTGCCTCTTTAACTTTAATTCCATTAATTTGCTCAATATATTTTTTTGCTTTATCGAGATCTACACTGCTCCATTCTGCCGAACCTAATTCATCCAGTCCTGTAATTCTTCCTCTTTTATCTATAATTACCCTAGTAGGCAAATTATGAGTTTTCCACCAAGCAATATCTGCAATATCTCCAAATGTACAACACATCACAAGCCCTGTACCTTTTTCCATATCAACTGAATCATCAGCAATTATAGGCACTTTTACCCCAAAGAGAGGAGTGATGGCTGATTTACCATGTAAATGCTTATAGCGTACATCCGATGAATGATAAAATACAGCAACACATGCAGCAAGTAATTCAGGCCTAGTAGTTGCAATGATAATATCCTCATTATTTTCAGTTTTAAAAATGATATTATTCATTATCCCAACTTGTTCGCTATCAACAACGTCTGCTTGCGCAAGTGCTGTTTGATCAATAGGATCCCAAAGAGTAGGCTGCAATTTTCTATATGCTTTTTCTTTTGATAATAAATCTAAAAATGATAATTGAGAAATTTTTGTAGAAGTTCTGCTAATTGTTTGATATTCTTCATCCCAATCAACGCTAAGCGCTATTGATTTGAATAACTCGCGAAAATCCTCTTCAGAGTCTTTTACTACTTCTTGGCATATTGCTATAAACTCTTCTCGCGACATATTAGTAGCACGAATATTTTTGATTTTTTCAACTAATCTTTCAGTTGGAAGTCCATTATCATCAAATCCGATTGGATAAAACACTGTTTTACCCTTCATCCTTTGATAACGCGCAATAAAATCAGCTTGTGTATAGCTAAATATATGACCCATATGTAATTGCCCTGATACTGTAGGCGGTGGAGTATCAATTACAAAACTATTTTCTCTAATTTCAGAAGAATCCCACTTATAAGTTAACTTTTCTTGCCAAAAATTTTGCCAATTTTTTTCTATTTCTAAATTATAATTTCCTAAGGCTTTAACCATTTTATTTTCTCACAATATTTAGATTGTTTCTTACTATATTTTTTTTAAATTATAGAGTAAAAGTAATTTTCACAATAATAATTTATATATTTGTAAAATGGATTTATTAAAAAAATTGACAAATTATTCCTTCTTAATGCGCTTTCATCAGCCTATAGGAATTTATTTACTGTTAATACCGTGTCTTTGGAGCTTGGTTATATTTTCTTCTAACGGACTAGACATTAAATTGCTTATTATATTTATTATCGGAAGTATAATAACGCGCTCAAGTGGATGTATAGTGAATGATTTAGTAGATATCAAAATTGATAGATTAGTTGAGCGTACTAAGAATAGACCCCTTACTTCAGGTGAAGTAACTATTTGGGAAGCACTAATTTTACTTGCTCTATTATGTGTGGTTGCAGTAATATTGCTACTTTTTCTCAGTAAAGAAGCAGTTTATATTGCATTAATTGCTCCTTTTTTAGTTATACTATATCCATTTATGAAAAGGATAACATATTTTCCGCAAGTGATTTTAGGTATAACATTTAATTTAGGTGTTCTGATGGCAAATGCTGCTTTAACCGGTAAAGTCACTTTAAGTGGAATATATTTATATATCGCTGCAATCTTCTGGTCTCTTGGTTATGATACAGTATATGCTCATCAAGATAAGATTGATGATCAACAAATAGGCCTGAAATCAACTGCGTTAATATTGAATAAATTTCCAAAATTATGGATTTCATCATTTTATATATTAATGTTAGTTTTTCTTATAAGAACTGCAGGTTTAGAAAATTTGAATAATATATTTATAATATTGTGTGTTGGTAATATCATATGGTTTTTAATAAAATTAAGGAAATTGGATTTAAATAATCCTAATGAGTGTGCAAAAAACTTTAAATCTAATAGTATTCTAGGTAGCATGATTTTACTTTCGATATTGGCCTCTAAATAAAGCTTGATAATGATATTAATTACAAGACCGAGATTTGATGCTGAACTTCTAGCAATCAAATTGAATAGCTTATCACTAAATTATATTATAGAACCTATAATGGATATAAAATTCTATTCTAACTTCCAAAATGATTTACGCTATTATTTAAATAGAACTAACATCATTATTATAACAAGTAAAAATTCTTTAAGGGCTGCGTGGAAATTTATTCCGAAAAATTCCATATTGAATATTGTTGGCGAAAAAACAGCAGAATATGCAAGAGAGTTAGGTTTTAACAATATTAGTATAGTAGCTAATGATGTAAATTCCCTTGTTAAAAACATTATTAATCAATATGCTAAAAATACTGGATTTATATATCTTTCTGGAAAGATTACAACTATTGATTTAGTAAAAACTTTAGCTTCACAAAATTTTAATATTTATAAACTAGTTACTTACGAAGCAGTCCCAATAAAAACTTTTAGTAAAGAAGCAATAGACTCATTTGAAAAAAATCTTATAGATATAGTTTTATTTTTTTCAGAAAAGACAGCAGAATATTTTTTAAATTTGGCTATGAATAGTAATTTGGTTGAAAAATTAGGAAATATTAATGCAATTACTATAAGTCAAAAAGTCACTAATACACTTTCGGGGGTTAAATGGAAAAACTTTTTCACTGCTTCTTGTCCTTCTGAAGATTCTATAATTAAACTTATTAAAGAGGAAATATATGGAAAATAAATCTTATAATTTTAAATTTAACTTTATAATATTACTACTCCTAATACTATTATCTTTATCAACATTAATTTATTTAAAACCAAATATCCCAACTGCTAATAATGATGTTAACAATAGTGAAATTGGCCAAAATCTTAATGATATTAAAATTGAATTAAGTGAGATTAAAGCAAAACATAATAATGAAACTAATAAATTTGATGAAATTTCCTCTACTCTTTCTAAAATTGGAGAGACAAAAGAAGGATTTACTAATACTGAAGCTCCTGCTGTGGATAAAACAGCATTGCAAATCTCCTATCATAAGCTTTCGAATTTACTTTTACACTTATTTCAAATTAAAGAAATTATATTTAACGGCGGAGATTATAGTAATTATCTTTATGAATTTAATCAATTTATTGAAGATGAAAAAATTAAAAGTTTTTTAGATAATTTAAATAGATATATAAATAACAATATTTCAATTTTAAACTTGTTAGATGAATTAAATAAAGTTGATTTAAATAAAGATGAGAAAGCTGACAACGATGGAATTCATCCTGTCAAAGGCTTTATATTTAATATTATTAAAATCAAAACTCTTGGCAAAGAGAATTTATACAAAACCAAAATCGAAGCCATCAAAAATCATTTAATCAAACGTGAGCTTAAAGCAGCTTTGGAAATTATTAATCAGTTCGATGATTCCATGAAAAATGAATTTACTAGCATTAAGGAGAAGATTGAAACTCTTATTGAAATTGAATTTATTCTTAACGATTTTTATAAATATTTGGGATCAAATGAATTTTTACAAAAATATTTCAAAATAAATTCTTAACATTTTTATAATTAACCAGTTTTTTACAGAATTATGATTATAATAAGATTTAAAGAAATTCTATAAAATATAATGTTATTGAGTTAAGGTTATTATGAGTGCTACAGTTTTAATTGTTGATGATTTATTGCCAAATATCAAATTATTAGAGGTAAAATTAACTAGCGAATATTATGATGTTTTATCTGCAAAAAGTGGTGCTGAAGCTTTAAAAATAATAGAAGAACATACTGTAGATATTATATTACTTGATGTAATGATGCCTGAAATGGATGGGTTTGAAGTATGCAAAAGAATTAAATCCAATCTTAAAACTTCCCATATACCAATTGTAATGGTAACGGCCCTTAGTGAAATTGAAGATCGTGTACAAGGTTTAAATTGTGGCGCTGATGATTTCTTGACTAAGCCCATAAATGATATGGCTCTGTTTGCACGTATCAGGTCTCTTGTAAGGATCAAAATAATGCTTGATGAACTTAGATTAAGAGACCAAACTGGTATACAATTTGGTACTAATACAAATAATATTATTAACAATATTGATGATGCATCAATTATGATTGTTGATGATGATGCAGTACAAGCTAAGCATATTTCTACAAAACTTGCTACAATGAAAAATTGTCAAGTAGTTATTAATTCCGATATAAACAAGGCTCTTGAAGAAATTATTAACAATAATTTCGATCTTGTTATAGTTAGCACTCAGCTTATTGATGCTGATGGTTTAAGATTATGCTCTCATATAAGGAGTCACGAAAAAATTAGACATCTACCTTTATTAATATTAGTTGAAGAAAATGACACTAACATTTTAATTAAGGGATTTGATATGGGGGTAAATGATTATCTACTTACACCTATTGAAGGAAATGAAGTTTTAGCACGTGTTAATACGCAAATTAAAAGAAAACGCTATCAGGATGCTTTAAAATCAAACTTCCAACAAAGTATTAATATGGCCATTACTGATAGCTTAACAGGATTATTTAACAGAAGATATTTTGATGCTCACTGTAAAAGCTTAATTGATCAAGCAAAAACCCTAGGAAAACCTTTATCTCTTATGATAATTGATGTCGATCATTTTAAAAGTGTGAATGATACTTATGGACATCTAGTTGGAGATGAAATTTTAAAACAATTACCTAACCGCATCACGCAAAATGTAAGGGTTACTGATCTAGCATCTCGCTTTGGAGGTGAAGAATTCGTAGTAGTAATGCCAAATACTTCGATTACTGATGCCCAAATGGTAGCTGAACGTGTACGCAGCTCCATAGAAAATGAAGTATTTACAGTTTCAGCACCAATTGGAAAATTAGCAAAAACAGTAAGCATAGGGGTCACCTTACTTAATGAAATAGACACACCTGAAACATTGTTAGAGCGTGCAGACAAGGGTCTATATCAAGCAAAGCAAGAAGGTAGAAATAAAGTTATAATGACAAGTTAAACCCCTATTCTTCTAACTTCTATCTGCTAATAACATTTGTTCTAGTAACAGGCTTAGGCTTTGATTTAGGGCAAGTTATTCCGACTTGTATAAGTATAGATTCATAACTATAATCTTGAGGCTTATCATAAACTTCAGCAGCATATGCATTAAATTTTTCACCTATTATTTTTTGAGCAGTTCCTGCAAAAGCTTTAAGATATGCCTCATTAAAATTATTTTTATTCTTTTTTGCAGTATATTCTCTTTCAAACTTTTCTAAATTGTCGTCTATAAGAATATGAGGTACACCTGACAATCCTTTGCCCTTTATTACTAGCAATTCCTCAGGTAATGATTTTTCAGCACTGCTTAAATATTGATACAAATTTTGAACCGCTGTTACAAAATTTTCATCGATATCACGTGCAGGCTCGAAATTTCCTAATTTATCAATTTTTGCTTTGGACTCTATTATTATCACTGCGGGTTTAGAAGTATTATTTAAGTTATAAGGAAACATTGTTCCTTTCTCAAGTTCATTAAAATTTTTCATATTTTCTCCGTTAGTTATTAAGTTAATAATATATTAATTAATAACTAATATGAATATTTAAAGTCAAGTATACTTATTTTATTATAATATTTTGAAATTTCATATTGATATTAACTCAGTAAACTATTAAAACTTATATAAAAATTTTAAATTTTAGTTTCAAAAGGGGATTACGGATTCGATTCGTAATTAGAGATTATAATGAGTAGATCGGACGAGACATATTTATTTGGTGCAAATAGCATTTTTATAGAAGAATTGTACAATAAATATTTGGATAATCCAGCTTCAGTTGATGAAACTTGGGTAAGTTTTTTTAAAAATATTGAAAGCACGAAAGCAAATATAAAATCTGACGCATCATGGTCAAAAATTAAAAAACAAATTATTGGTGTAGCTGATCAAAACGCAGTTGTTACTCCTAAAAAAACACCATCCGAAACAGTTAGTACTGATCAATCTCTTATAGCAAAAGCTCATGCCATTATTCGTGCATATAGAGAAAAAGGGCATTTACTTTCTAATCTTGATCCTTTAGGTCTTGAAGTAAAAAAAACATTAGAAGAAGCTGCGCTTAATCTTTCGCATTATGGTATTAATGAAGAGGATTTATCTAAAGAAGTAAATCTTGAAGGTAAAATTTTAGGTGTGAATAATATTTCGATTAAAGACCTAATAAATTTGCTTCAAGTAATATATTCAACCACTATAGGTGTTGAATTAGCTCATATTCAAGATTTGAAACAAAAAGAATGGCTTACTAATCAATTTGAGCAATTAGCATTTACAGAACTTACAGAGAATGAAAAGAAAAAAATACTTCAAGATATAATTGAAGTAGAAGGTTTTGAGCAATATCTTCATGTAAAATTTCCAGGTACAAAAAGATTTTCAGTTGAAGGCGGTGCTACTTCTATTAATTCACTTGAAACCATAATTGAAGCTTCAGCTAATTTAGGGGTTAAAGAAGTAGTTGTAGGTATGGCTCATAGAGGAAGATTAAACGTACTAACAAAAACTATGGGTAAGCCGTATCATGCAATGCTTTCTGAATTCCAAGGAAATTTAGCTTATCCTGAAGAGATGGACATTTCAGGTGATGTAAAATACCATCTTGGAACTTCATCGGATAAAGATTTTAATGGAAATATGGTGCATTTATCTTTAGCTGCCAATCCATCGCATCTTGAAGCTGTAAATCCGGTAGTTGCTGGAAAAGTGAGAGCCACGCAAGATGTAATACAAGATGCAACAAGGCTTCAAGCACTAGGTATTTTAATTCATGGTGATGCAGCTTTTGCAGGGCAAGGTGTCGTTGCTGAATCCTTATCCTTATCTGATTTAGAAGGATATAATACAGGCGGTATAATACATATAGTAGTGAATAACCAAATTGGATTCACTACTAATCCAAGAAATGCTAGAACTGGTCGTTATCCCACAGAATTTGCAAAAATTATTCAAGCCCCAATATTCCATGTAAATGGCGATGATGTTGAAGCTGTTGTTAAAGTAAGTAAACTTGCTGCTAAATATCGAAATGAATATAAAAAAGATGTTGTAATAGATGTAGTGTGCTATAGGCTTTACGGTCATAATGAAGGTGATGAACCATTTTTTACTCAACCAAAAATGTATCATGCTATTGCTAATCATCTTACGGCAACAGAGCTTTACTCGCAAAAATTAAAATCTGAAAATATATTAGGTGAAGCTCAGATTGAAGAATTGAAAAGTAAATTCAAAGAAATGCTCAATAAAGAATTCGATATTTCAAAAGAATATAAACCTAATAGAGCAGATTGGTTAATGGGTAGATGGAAGGGCTTAGAAGATTCAAGAAGAAGTAATGTTAATAATCTTACAGGCGTACCTATTGACAGGCTTAAAAAACTAGGAATAGCAATATCCACTCCTCCTTCTGATTTTAATATAAATAATAAAATTATACGTCAGCTTGAAGCGAAAGCTAAAATGATTGAGACTGGGGAAAATATTGATTGGGGCACAGGTGAAGCTTTAGCATTCGCTTCGCTTTTGTCAGAAAACATTCCTATAAGATTAAGTGGGCAAGATGCAGGAAGAGGGACATTTTCTCATAGACATTCTGTTCTAACCGACCAAGAAAATGAATCAAAATACTTGCCATTAAACAATTTAGGGGAGCCCCAAGCAAAATATGAAGTAATTGATAGTAATTTATCCGAATATGGTGTGCTAGGATTTGAATATGGCTACAGTTTAGTTGACCCAAATAGATTGGTATTATGGGAAGGACAATTTGGTGATTTTGCTAATGGTGCACAAATAATGATCGACCAATTCATTACATCAGCTGAAACAAAATGGCTGAGGATGAGCGGGCTTGTTATGTTACTTCCACATGGTTATGAAGGTCAGGGGCCGGAACATAGCTCTGCAAGACTTGAAAGATATTTACAATTATGCGCTGAAGATAATATTATTGTTGCTTATTGTTCTAATCCAGCTTCATATTTCCATATATTGCGCAGACAATTATACCGCAACTATAGAAAGCCGCTAATAATAATGACTCCAAAATCGTTACTGCGTCATAAATTAGCTGTATCGAAATTAGAAGATTTTGCAGAGAATACTAAATTCATGCCCGTCCTTAGCGAAGTTGAAAAACTTGATTCAGGCAAGGTAAGAAGGGTTATTTTGTGCACAGGTAAAGTATATTATGATTTAGTTGAAGAAAGACAAAAACGTAATGTAAATGATATTGCAATCATAAGGCTTGAACAATTATATCCTTTTGCTAAAGAAGAGATTATTGCTGAACTCAATAAATATAAGAATGCTGAAATTATTTGGTGTCAAGAAGAGCCTAAGAATATGGGTGCTTGGAACTTTATTGCTAGTAAAATGGAAGATATAATAGATAATAAAAAGCTCAAATATATTGGAAGAAAAGAAGCTGCCTCACCAGCTGTGGGCTATAAAAAAATCCATGATAAAGAGCAAGCTGATTTAGTAAATGAAGCATTAACTATAAGATAGTTTTAAAATTAGAGATACTAAATGGATTTATACACAGTAGGTTAATTTCCAAGATGCTGAAACAAGCTCAGGATAACCAATTTAAACTGTTTTACTGAACTCTTTTTGGTATCTCATTTTAAGATTTAATAAAAATAGCTATAAATATTTTAAACGGAGAATATTATTATGAGTATTGAAATTAAAGTACCTTCCCTTGGTGAGTCGGTTACTGAAGCAACCATAGCTAAATGGTATAAAAAGGAAGGTGATTCAATCAAGGTTGATGAGCTTCTTCTTGAGCTTGAAACTGATAAAGTAACGCTTGAAGTTAATGCCCCAAGTTCTGGAATACTTGAAAAAATTGCCCAAACCGAAGGAGCAGCAGTAAAACTTGGAGATATCTTAGGTTCAATTAAAGAGGGCGCAGTAAATGCACAAGCACCAGTATCTGCTCCAAAAGAAGTTTCTAATGTAAAGCAGGAAGAAAGACCGTCTTCAAAAGACATGAATCAAGCTTTACCACCTTCTGTTAAAAAAATGGTAGCTGAAAATAACATCAACCCTGCTAATATTAGCGGCTCTGGAAAAGATGGGAGGTTAACTAAGGGTGATGTAATTAATTCGATGGAAAATTCACAAGTATCTCAAAGCTCACAGCCAAGCGAAAAGCAAATTGAGCGTGTGAAAATGTCGCGTCTGCGTCAACGCATAGCACAGCGCTTAAAAGAATCACAAAATACTGCAGCTATACTTACTACTTTCAATGAAGTGGATATGACAAATATAATGAACATCCGCAATCAATACAAAGACTTATTTGAAAAAAAGCATCAAGTTAAACTTGGATTCATGTCTTTCTTTGTAAAAGCAGCAATTGTGGCATTGAAAGAAATTCCTGCAGTTAATGCAGAAATTGATGGTGATGATATAATTTATAAGAATTACTATGATATAGGAGTTGCAGTTGGTACCGAACAAGGTTTGGTAGTGCCGGTTGTGAGAGATGCGGATAAATTATCTTTTGCAGGTGTTGAAAAAACTATCGGCGATTTAGGTAAAAAAGCCCGTGATGGAAAATTAACAGTTAATGATTTATCAGGTGGTACATTTACAATTTCTAACGGTGGAGTATATGGTTCACTTTTATCAACCCCAATCATAAACCCTCCTCAATCTGGAATTCTGGGTATGCATAAAACTCAAGAACGTCCAGTTGCAATCAACGGGAAAGTTGAAATTCGTCCTATGATGTATTTAGCTCTATCTTATGACCACCGTATTATCGATGGCAAAGAGGCAGTAACATTTTTAGTTAGAGTAAAAGAATGTATTGAAAACCCAGAACGTATATTATTTGATTTATAGGATATTGATATGAGTAATTTTGATATAGTAGTAATTGGTGGTGGCCCTGGTGGATATGTTGCAGCAATTAGAGCAGCACAACTTGGATTTAACGTAGCATGTGTTGAAAAACGCGGCTCTCTTGGAGGGACATGTTTAAATGTTGGATGTATCCCATCTAAAGCTTTGTTAGAATCTTCAGAGAAGATGAGTGAAGTAAATCATTCGCTTGCTGAACATGGTATTAAAATAGGTAATGTTGAGTTTGATCTCTCTACGATGCTAAATAGAAAAACTCAAGTGGTTGATAATTTGTGCAAAGGAATTGAAGGTTTATTTAAAAAGAATAAAGTTGCATATTTCAAAGGTGAAGGAAAGATCACTTCATCAACAAACATTACTGTTAAGTCTGAAGGTAAAGAAGAGCAAATTACTGCCAAGAAGATTATAATTGCTACTGGATCGGATGTTATTTCACTTCCAGGAATAGAAATTGATGAAAAAAGAATAGTATCTTCAACTGGCGCATTATCACTTTCTTCTATACCTAAAAAAATGATAGTAATTGGCGGAGGTTATATAGGCCTTGAGCTTGGTTCAGTATGGGCAAGACTAGGTGCTGAAGTAACAGTTATTGAATATTTGGATAAAATAGTTCCTTCCATGGATCAAGAAATTGGTAGGAATTTACAAAAATCTCTTGAAAAGCAAGGGTTTAAGTTTGTTCTTTCTACTAAAGTTATTTTAGCTAAAGTTGAAAATGATAAGGTAAAACTTGTAACAGAGCCTGCTGCAGGTGGAGAATCTTCTAATATAGAAGCAGATATAGTACTTGTTTCTGTTGGTAGAAGACCCTATACAGAAAATTTAGGCTTAGAATCTGTAGGTGTTAAACTTGATAATCGTGGGCGTATTGAAGTTGACTCTCATTTTAGAACAAATGTAGAAAATATCTATGCTATAGGAGATGTAATTGCAGGACCAATGCTTGCGCATAAAGCCGAAGAAGAAGGAGTTGCAGTTGCCGAAATTATTGCAGGTCAAGCAGGACATGTGAATTATGATACAATACCAGGCGTTATATATACATGGCCTGAGGTTGGTTCAGTTGGAAAAACTGAAGAAGAGCTTAAAGCTAATAATATAGAATATAATATAGGTAAGTTTCCGTTCATGGCAAATAGTAGAGCCCGTGCTGTTTCATCAACCGAAGGAATGGTAAAAATACTAGCATGTAAAAAAACTGATAAAGTTCTCGGTGTCCATATAATAGGACCACATGCAGGAACTATGATTGCAGAAGCAGTCCTTGCTATGGAATATAGTGCTTCATCAGAAGATATTGCTAGAACTTGTCACGCGCATCCAACATTAAATGAAGCAGTTAAAGAAGCTGCTTTAGCAGTATCTGGAAGAGCTATACATATATAGATATTGCTAAAGTATTTTCTGATCATTAAATTCTGTTACTATATTATGAGTTATACAAGCTAGACTTATAACTCATAATATAGTATAATATGAGTTATAAAAAGGGAGATTATAACTCATTATGTGGAATTGGCAGCAAAAAAATTGGCCTAATTTTATTTACAATTCAGCAACCATCGAAAAATTTGAAAAACAATTTTTATTGAACTGTGGAATTTTTATTGGTTCGTATGATCATATAAATACTGAGGATAAAAACAATTTTATTATTGATATTATTAGTGAAGAAGCACTTAGAACTTCTGAAATAGAAGGTGAATATCTCAACCGTGAAAGTGTTCAATCTTCTATTAGACGCAAATTTGGTTTAGATACTGATAATAGAAAAATTTCAGCTGCTGAACAAGGAATTGCTGAAATGATGATTGATTTATATAATAATTTTTCTGCATCTTTATCTCACAATATGATGTTCAATTGGCATTCAATGCTTACTAATGGAAGACGGGATTTAAAGCAGATTGGAAGTTATAGAACTCATGAGGAAGAAATGCAAGTTATATCTGGTCCGTTACATAATCCAAAAATACATTTTGAAGCACCGCCTTCTAAAAATATAAATAAGGAAATAAAAAAATTTATAGAATGGTATAATAATACTGCTCCAAACTCAAGTAATCCTCTTCCTCCTCTTGCAAGATCAAGCATAGCTCATCTTTATTTTGTATCTATACATCCCTTTGAAGATGGTAATGGACGTATAGCGCGTGCGCTTGCAGAAAAAGCATTATCACAAAATATTGGATCTCCAGCTTTAATTTCAATTTCTCATAGAATACAAAAGTTTAAAAAACTATATTATGAGATGTTAAAGCTTAATAATAAGTCCATGGAAATAACAAATTGGATTGAATATTTTAGTAAAATTATCCTTTATTCTCAACAAGAAACCCAAGATAGGATTAATTTTACAATCAAAAAAACTAAATTTTATGATAGATTAAGAGATCAATTAAATCCTCGTCAAGCAAAAGTTATTGCAAGAATATTTGAGGAAGGCTTAGAAGGATTTAAAGGCGGATTAAGTGCAGAAAATTATATAAATATTACAAAAACTTCGCGCGCAACAGCTACACGTGACTTTCAAGATTTAATTACTAAATCTGCTTTAATTAAAAAAGGCGAGCGTAAGTTTACAAGATATTATTTAAACATATAGTTATTTAGACTCTTAACCTTATATAAAAGCAATCTTTAAGCAAAATTAAAATTAAAAAATAATAATAGTTAATTAATTTACTATTATTTAATATTATGCTTATAGAATTAAAATAATATAGTTTAAAGTGTAAGGAGTAAATTCATTATGTACAGATTAGCCTCAGGAAAACAACCCAAGAAAATTAAACTATCCCAAGAGGATTTGAACCTTTTTAATTTAGTTTCAAGTTTAGAAGAAGCACTAAGAGGCTTTAAAAAGCATAAGATAGTACTATCTTCTGTACACGAAGATGCTCTTAAGAAGTTCTGTCCTGATTTAAGATTAATTAGAAAAGGAAAAGATATAGAGATTAGCACAATAGAGCTAAGAAAGGCTATTTTACTAAATCATGAAAATTTAATTGCTGAGGATGAATTTAAGGAACATATAGCATGTGCTAAATTTGATGATGACTTTTCTACTTATAGTTTTGAAGTATCAAATATTAGTACTGAAAAAAGAATAAGACTTCAGCTGTTAGAATTTGGGTATAACGGAAGTATTACATCTCAAGAAGAAAATATACGAACCGGTCAAATTGATTCATGGTATTTTAGAAACTTAGGAGATCAAAATATCCAACAAAAAAACAATATATCTAGGTTTATTGGGGGAATGGTAGGTTTATGCAGTGGTATAAGCTTAGGAATTGGAATTCCAATAAGTTTAGTTGCTGCTGGGACCATAGGCGCTACCACTGCACTAATTATATGGCCAATCGCAATTGCATCAGCAGTAGCTATCGGTATTGGAATAGGTACTATAATTGATAAAGTAGAATTTAAAAAATTTAAAGAAAACTATATAAAACTTCAATTAGATGATGCTATAGTGAAAGAAATAAATGAAATCAAGCTTAAGCGTATGCCTATTAATATTGAGCCTTCGGCACCTCCTCTTGAGCAACAAGAATATCTTGGAAATTATCCAGAAATTCATACAGTTAAGAATATATATAGTGATGTTAAACTTTTACCAAAAAATAATTCTGAGGCACAAAAAAGCTTTCAACAATCTCTTGATCATTCAAATACTACTAAGCACTCTTCAATAAATAAAAAGTAATTACTTTGCTTGTTGTTTAAGCATATAGCTAAGTTGATAATTGATATGACGATATTGTAAATGTCATGCTGAAATAAATCCAGCATGACACAGGTTCTCTTGAGGTATAGTCATTCTGAACTTGTTTTGCGGATCTCATTTTATAGCACGCTAAAGCTTTATCCATTCAGTGACAAAAGTTATAACGAAATCCATCATAATTACAATTACTTTGCATCAATAGTTCCACATATTAATTTAAGGTTTGCTCTTGAACCATATCAAATTTTAATTTCATAAGAACTCTATACTAAATCACTTTCAAAAACTAAAAAAAGATTGGTTTTTACAATAATCTTCTGTAAAACAATAGAATAAATATTAAGTAGGGCAAAAATGGATTTTCAAGATTTTTATAATTTTATACGTGAAAATGATGTTGAATTTGTTGATTTCAGATTCACTGATATGAAAGGTATTTGGCATCATATTTCATTTGTAGCAAGTAAAGTTACAGATTCACTTTTATCAAAAGGAATAAGTTTTGATGGTTCATCAATCAATGGATGGAAGCCGATTAACAAATCTGATATGGTAATTATCCCAGATCTTAGTAACGTAATTCTTGATCCATTTACTGCTCAAAACACAGTTATAGTTTTTTGCAATATATTTGATCCTGAAACAAATGAATATTACCACCTTGATCCAAGATTTATTGCAAAAAAAGCGGAAGAATATTTAGCCAAAACTGATATTGCAGACAAAGCTTATTTTGGTCCTGAATTAGAATTTTTCATATTTGATGATATTCGCTTTAAGGTTGATCCACATAATTGTTTCTATAAAATTGATGGTGAAGAAGCAAATTTTAACTCCAGTACTGAGTATAAAGCTGGGAATTTAGGCTATAGGCCTGGTATAAAAGGAGGCTATTTTCCTGTGCAACCAATAGATTCATTAAATGATATTAGAGCTGAAATTGTCACAATGTTAAAAAATACAGGCTTATCACCTGTTTTACATCATCATGAAGTTGCTCCATTACAATGTGAAGTAGGGTTTGAATTTGATACATTATTAAAAACTGCAGATAATGTTCAAATATATAAATATGTAGTTAGAAATGTTGCTAATTCTTATGGCAAATCAGCAACATTTATGCCTAAACCAATTTTTGGTGATAACGGATCTGGCATGCATATACATCAATCTTTATGGAACACGGATCAAACTTTGTTTGCTGGAGAAGAATATGGTGGTTTATCAGAGACAGCGCTTTATTATATTGGTGGTATAATTAAACATGCGAAAGCATTAAGTGCTTTTACAAATCCAACAACAAACAGTTACAAGAGACTTGTTTCTGGATATGAAGCACCAACCTATTTAGCATATTCTGAGTTCAATAGATCTGCTGCAATAAGAATTCCATATACAAATACTACTAATGCAAAAAGGATTGAAACCCGCTTCCCTGATCCAACTGCAAATTCCTATTTAGCATTTGCTGCTATGTTGATGGCTGGACTTGATGGTATTAATAATAAAATTCATCCTGGAGAGGCCACTGAAAAGAATCTCTATAATTTATCAAAAGATGAACAAGCAAATATTCCAAACTTATGTGGTTCTTTAAGTGAAGCACTGATTAGTCTATCTAATGATAGAGGATTTTTAAAAATTGACAATGTCTTTACTGACGATTTTATTGATGCATATATTAATTTAAAATTGAAAGAATTAGAAGAGGTTAATAAAATACCTCACCCTTGTGAATTTGCACTTTATTATAATATGTAAAAAAGCTTTAATAATATTTTAAGTAAAAACAAAGAATATCTTATAAAAATTTTAATTTTTTTCTAGCATTAATTGTAAAATTATGATTTAGTATAATAATATTATAAAATAAATTTGTTATTACCAATAAAGTTCAACTATTGTTAAGAGTTTTTTAAACAATTCAATATATAGGTAAAAACAAAAGCTAAACAAATTATTAAGATCTATTATGCAACAATTAGGGCAACTATTTGAAAACAAGAGAAGGATATTAGGTTATTCTTTAAAAGAAGCATCGGATAAATTAAAAATTCGTATTGAATATTTATTAGCTATTGAAAAAAATAATTTTGAAGATACGTCATTACCCGCTCAAGTTTATATGCTTGGATATGTTAAATTATATGCAAATTTTCTAGGTATAAAAGCTAATGAGATTGAAGATATTAAATCTAGTTTCGTTAAAGAAGTTATTATTCCAGAACCGAAAATTGCTTATAATGATTATAAGCCTAATAATCTTACAGTATTTTCTACATTAATGATAACCTTAGTTATTTATTTTTCCTGGTATAGTTTCACTATTAAACCAGAAAATTTTAATACTCAGGAAATTGCTTCTTTACAAATGCAACCTTTGGATGTAAGTAATTTATTAAAAGATTATAGTAAAAATATAGAAAATATTAATCTTGTTGAAGTTCAAACTAATCATCAATCAAATTTAAGAAAATTTCATAACAATGAAGAATTGGCTTTCTTAGCTAAGTCTAAATGCAATCTCAAAATATTTAGTGCTGAGGGCAAATTATTTGCTGATAAAGAACTTAATGAAGGCGATATGTATTTTGTATCTAACAAGTTAGATTTAACTATCGCCGTAACTCATCAAGACTCAATTGAAATTTTTGACAACAAACAACTAATATTAAGTCAAATATAGTTTTTCAATTGCTCTTAATATCGCGAACGGAAATTCGACTTTGGATCGGTATTTAAATTTTTAAATTTCTTTAATATTTCTGTCATTTCTGTTTTTAAATACTCATTTGAATAACTTTTTTCCTCAGATTTACCTTTTTTATCAAATTTGAAATTTTTTATAAATTCTAAATTTTCTTTTTGCTTATTATCAAATACCGACTCAATTTCAATAAGTTTATCAGTAATCATACTTACAGATCGATGGTTTATATCTGCTCCATATTCGATGAGGAGTTTTGCTATTGGTTCTAATTTAAAATTTTCTCTAACACTTATATAGATAGCATATCCTAATAAAGAAACTTCTCCTACATCTTGCATATCACATGTTGCATTGAAATTTGCCTCTTTACTATGCATGAATTTTAAAAAGTCTATTGCTGATTCTCCTTCAGAATTAACTGTTTGCTGTAAAGCGATTAAGGCAACCCCGAATATTGGATAAGTCAAGTTTGAATTAGGCTCATTTATTAATTGGGGATATTTTTCTAATAAAGACTTAGCATTATTAAATTCTCCCTTCTTAATGAATTCACAAAGTTCTATTGTTAAATCTTTTTCAATATTATTCTCTTAAAATTTAATATTAATATATATATTTTTTATGAATTACAAGTAAATAATTAAAATTTATTATTAATTTTTATTAATTATTGTAATATATACTTAGTATCAACATTTATAAAATAGTATTGATATAAAAAAAGCTGCAAATTGAATTTTGCAGCTTGAACAATAAGAAAATAAAAACTTTAAAATATATATTCTTACTTATTAAATTCTTCAAAAGCTTTTTCAAGAGAATTTAAACAATCTTCAATTTTAACACGCCATTGTTTTAAACTATCCCTATGTCTAAATGTGACTGTATTATCAATAAGCGTTTGTCCATCAATCGTTATACATATTGGCACACCAATCTCATCAGCGCGTCTATAGCGTCTGCCAATTGCATCTTTTTCATCGTAAGTTACATTTAATTTAGTCTTAAGTTTACCATATAAATCCTTTGCAATTTCAGGCATATTTTCCTTTTTTGTCAAAGGAAATATTGCAGCTTTTACTGGTGCAAGTCTTGGATGAAGTTTAAGTAATGTACGTTCTTGAAGTTCTCCATTTTCATCAGGTACTTTGTCAACTGTATAAGCATCCGCTAAAAATGCAAGCAATACTCTATCAACTCCAATTGATGGTTCAATTACATGAGGAGTATAAGTTTCGCCTGTAATATCATCGCGGTATTTTAAGTTTTTTCCACTCCCTTTCCATCTTGCTTTCCCATTATCATCTTTCTCTACTTCGAGGGGATTAGTGTTTGGATCAAGTTTTCCTTCCATATGGCTTCGAAGATCAAAATCTCCCCTGTGAGCTATACCTTCTAATTCCCCATATTCACCTTCATTCAGGAAAGGATAATTATATTCAATATCTGCAGTACCACTTGAATAATGACTGAGCTCATCTGCATCATGCTCACGCATTTGGATTTTTTCTCTTTTAAGCCCTAGGGAAATTAACCAATTGAACCTTCTTTCTTTCCAATAATTATACCATTTTTTAGATTCAGAAGGATGACAGAAAAATTCTATTTCCATTTGTTCGAATTCACGCGATCTAAAGATAAAATGCCTTGGAGTAATTTCATTTCTAAAGCTTTTACCAATTTGTGCAATACCAAGAGGCAGTTTAAAACGTGAACTATCGATTACATTTTTAAAATTGATAAATATTCCTTGTGCTGTTTCAGGTCTCAAAAAAACGCTATTATCATCGCTTGCAATAGCGCCAGCATAAGTTTTAAACATTAAATTGAATTCTTTTGGTTCAGTTAATGTATCAAGACTAGAAGCATCTGGGGCTAATATTTTGGATTTATCTTCGACCTCACTTAAATTTATAAAATCGCTCAACCATTTAAGTTGATCAGCATAGGAATTACGTAATTTGAAATATTTTAACGCACGATTCTGAGCAATTTCATTTTCAGTTTCAGCATCAGCAATAAGAGCTACAAATATTTTTTCTCCACCCTTCTCTACCCATCTTCCTCGAATATGATCGTAGCGATATCGTAATTTTGTTTCGCGACAATCAACCATCATGTCATGGAATAAATCATAATGCCCTGATACTTTCCAAACTTGCGGATGAGTAATAATTGAGGTTTCTAATCCCGTCATTTGAAAGTTTGAAGGAGCTTCTTCAACATTAAATTCATTGTGACAAGTCACCATATCGCTCCACCAAGCTTTTTTAACATTATTTCGAAGCTCAACTCCGAGCGGGCCAAAATCCCAAAATCCGTTTATTCCACCATATATTTCACTAGATTGAAATATAAATCCTCGGCGTTTACATAAAGAAATAAGATCATTAAATGACATAGCAACATCCCTCATTGTTATTTTAACCAAACATTATGAGAGAATTTTAACTAAATTTGCAAGTGTTTTTATACTTTATCTTATCTATTTCTTTGAGGCTGATTTTCATCGGAAGCTGTAAACTGTATTGAAGTTGTCCAATCTAAATTTTGTTCAGCAACTGGAACTGTACGAATTGCAGTTGTCCAGTAAAAACTTTCCTCTGTTTCTTGAATATTTGGAGTAGCATATTGTGAATTATAAATATAATTGTTAAAATTTACTTCACTTGTAAAATTTAAATCTTCGACCCTAAATTTTTTATTGTTATCATTACTCATAATTGTTTCCTTATTAAATATGGAATTTAATGTACATTAGTTAAGATTTTTACAAACATGTACACTAATAATCATTAAAATCAAGTAATTTTTAATAATTATTGTAATTTTATTTTTCTGGGTTTGAAATTTGTTATTAAGCAATTATATATTAAGTTACAAATAATTTAATATAATGAATTCAAATGTCTGAAGTAAAACCATTTAAAATAGTATCTGACTATAAGCTTTCTGGTGATCAACCTTATGCTGTTAGTGAACTTGTAAAAGGTATAGAAGCTGGAGAACGTAATCAAATCCTGCTTGGAGTCACTGGTTCAGGTAAAACCTTCTCAATGGCACATGTTATTGAAAAAACCGGAAGACCTGCACTCATTATGGCTCACAACAAAACGCTTGCTGCCCAAATATATAGTGAAATGAAAGAATTTTTTCCTGGTAATGCAGTAGAATATTTTGTTTCATATTACGATTATTATCAGCCGGAAGCTTACATTCCTAGAACCGATACATATATTGAAAAAGATTCATCAATTAATGAACAAATAGATTTAATGAGACATTCAGCAACTAGATCATTGCTTGAGAGGCGAGATGTAATTGTTGTTGCTTCAATTTCTTGTATATATGGCCTTGGTTCACCAGAATTATACTCTCAAATGGTACTTTATTTAAAAAAAGGGATGAAAATTAGCAGATCTGATCTTTTAAATAAGTTAGTTGAACTTCAATATGAAAGAAATGACATTGATTTTTCGCGTGGTACATTTAGAGTTAAGGGAGATACTGTGGATATTTTACCAGCCCATTATTCAGATAGAGCTTGGAGACTTTCTTTTTTTGGTGATGAACTGGAATCAATTACAGAAATTGATTCTTTAACTGGTAGAAAAATCGCTTCAATTAATCAAGCAGTAATCTATGCATCGAGTCATTTTGTTACACCTAAACCTACTATTGAAAAAGCAATTAAACAAATTAAATCTGAGCTTAAAGATAGGCTTAATGAATTTTCACATTTAAATAAACTGCTTGAAGCTCAACGGCTTGAACAACGCACGCAATATGACATTGAAATGCTTATTGAATCAGGTGTATGTAAAGGTATTGAAAATTATTCGAGATTTTTATCAGGTAAAAAGCCTGGAGAACCTCCTCCGACTTTATTTGAATATTTACCTAGAGATGCACTTTTATTTATTGATGAGAGCCATGTTACTGTACCTCAAATTAATGGTATGTATAATGGGGACCGCGCAAGAAAAATGAGCTTAGTGGAATATGGATTTAGGCTTCCTTCGGCACTTGATAACAGACCACTCAAATATGATGAATGGGATATGATGCGTCCCCAAACTATATTTGTTTCAGCAACTCCAAGCAGATATGAATTAGCCTACACAGGTGGAAGATACATTGAACAAGTAATTAGGCCAACAGGGCTTATAGATCCGGTATGTATTGTACGACCTGTAACTAATCAGGTTGATGATTTACTTGCTGAAATTAGGGAAACAGCAAACAAAGGTGGAAGAGTTCTAGTAACTACCCTAACAAAAAGAATGGCTGAAGATTTAACTGAATATGTAAGGGAAATGGGCGTCAAGGTTGCTTATCTTCATTCTGAAATTTTGACTTTAGAAAGAATTGATATTATTCAGGATTTACGAAGAGGCGTAATTGACGTACTTATTGGTGTAAACTTACTTCGTGAAGGTTTGGATATTCCTGAATGTACACTTGTTGCGATACTTGATGCTGATAAAGAAGGGTTTTTAAGATCTGAAACTTCCCTTATTCAGACAATTGGTAGAGCTGCAAGAAATATTGAAGGTAGAGTTATTCTATATGCAGATGTCATGACTAAATCTTTGACAAAAGCACTTGCTGAAACAGAGCGCAGACGAAATAGACAGATGGAATATAATAAGGAACATAATATTACTCCATACACAATAAAAAAATCTATTTCAGAAATTATTCATAGTGCTTATGAAAAAGATAGTCCTGTAGTAGAAATTGATAGTAAAGCTTCATCAGATATTCCTAAAGGATTATCGTTTGAAAAATATATTGATAAATTACGCAAGGAAATGCTTAAAGCAGCAAGTGATCTTGATTTTGAAAAAGCAGCAAAGATCCGTGATGAAATTAAAAAAATAGAAACAAAATATCTTTATAGTTAATTTTTTTATATTTTATGCTAATATTTATATAAATTTAAAATAACTAAATGCTATGCCTACGCGTTTTATTAGCTGTAGTTTGAGAAGGTGGCTTAGGTTCTTCTTTTGCAATTTTTTCTAAGTCTGGAATTAGTGTTGCTGGTACTATTGATTTTTTATGAATTTTGGTTAGATGTTCTATATTCTCCTTATTTAAACTTGAAGTGCCTTTCGTTGACTCTATAACTCCTGTTAGTTGTCCATTTTCAAACTTAAGCAAATCAAAGCTTCCTGGAGCATTTTTACGCGGTATAGGATAAAGACAATTTATACCTCCATTATCCCCAGGTTTTGTTTTAAAAGAATATGTACCATCCCCGTTAGTTATAATTGAAATAAAACCTGTCTTGTTATCTCCAAATACTACCTTGTTTCCACCTTGCTCTGTCTTTTCAACGTTTTTAGGAATTGCCGGAAATGTTTTAATTTCAGCAATAAAGTTTTGCAGTTCAGACTCATACGATTTTGACAAGGCTTTTAATTGAACGATCTCATTAATTCTGTCATTAAATCTTTTAGAATACTCATTTTGTATTAAGGTTAGAGGCTGCAGTTCTTGTTTAGGCTCTTCAATTGATTGAGCGTCTTTTGGTAGTTGAGATTGCGAAATTTCATTTAGAGAATCCACTTCTTCCCATTTAAAAAGATCATGAGATTTTATATTTTTCTTCTTATATTCTTTAAGCATTCCTTGCTTATCTTTATTAAATTTTGCAGATTCGAGTGCAAATAATTCTCTAGTTTCTCTAAATTTACTCGGAAAAGCTGCACCTGTACCAGGTAGAATTCCAAAACAACCTTGTCGCCCACCTTGTTTTGCTGACATTATCTGCAGATGACCTGTTTTAGTAAGATCTAGTGATATATCTTCTAGTGATTTACCTAATTCGGTTTCTAATGCTTTTGCAGAATTAAGCAAAGCCTGCATTCCAGTACGATCTTTACCACTTTTACAGCTAATTAAATTGATTAATCCTTTTTCGCTAATATGTGTAAAAATTTTAGATGCACGAGTATTGATTTCTAATAAACCCTTATGTTCATCTCGCTCTAAACCTTTATAGCTTAAGATTAATTTCTTAAGTTGTATAAGATTTTCGATAAATTCTTTATCATCTATATAAATCTTAGCTTCTTTATCACTTAATTTCGACTCTAATTGTTGGATTGCTTTTTCATATCCTTTTCCTGAGTTTAAGTAATCTTGTATACCTTCATGGCGTGGTGCTAAATCTACAGCAATCTGAGGTATAATTATTTCTAATCCCTCATAATGATTGCTAACTAACCTTCTCATATTATTTAAGGCTACGTTACTATGTAGATCATTAGTAGCACTTGTAGCAGCTTTTGCTGCATTAAAAACATCTGTTTCTATGTGTGAAAGGACTTTGATTGGCTTATTAAAAACTCTAAATTTAATATTAGGAACAAAAGGAGTAACTAAACTAGTAAAATGGATTATTTTTTTTCCCGTTGCTTCTTTAAGCTGTTTAAGACTACTCGCTGAAATTTTTTCGCTATCTTTACACTCATTAGTACAATATACAGTACCAATACGAAGCTCACTAAGCTTTTCCTGTAAATTCGTACCATCCCAAATCGCTACACTGTAATTATATGCATTTTTTACACCTGGAATATTTCTAAGCTGGGTATTATGAACTTTTCTACCATAATATAAATCATCAATATTTCTATAGACTAATCTCTGTTCAGTGGAACTTAGATTTTTGAAAAACTCCGGAAACTTATTATCCTTATCATTTTTAAGCTCATTCTCTAATTCTGAAAAATTCCCTGATTGAGACTTATGATAAAATAGTGATTGATAATATCCTTTTTGCTCTTCAGTGGTTCCAACTATAGCAACATCTGATTGTACTACTATTTTACCTTCAATTTCTGAAGTTTTACCTTCAATTTTTGAAATCGTAGATAAATTATAATGATTATCTTCAAAATTTGCATAATCCATTGTGAGTTGAATTTCTTTACGAAGTTGCTTTTGAGGAATATCTAAGGTTTTTGCAACATTTTCTATAAGTATATTGTTATGTTCAAGTAAAAATTTTTGTTGCTCTTTTTCATTATCTATTTTCTCAATATTCTCGTAAAAATGCTTTGCCATTTCCTTTAATTTGGCTTTAATTTCATCCTCCTTTTTATCTTCTACTACGTATTCAGCCATTAATATTTGAGCACTTCTTACCATGTTTAAAAATTGGATTTGATAAGCTATTTTAGTTGAAAATTTATCAGAAGTTTTTTCTCTAGTATCCCTAGTATCCCTAATTAAATTGCTGTCCTTTTCATATATTTTAATTCCATTTTGTAGGTCTCGTAGTATATGAAGTTCGTGGATTATTTTGTTATGGTCAATATAGCCTTCACTTCTTAGTGCTGAATTTATGCTTTCCTTAATTTTCTCTTGATCATCATAAACAATGTAACCCTCTGTATCATCATTGATAACTTGAGTAACTACATTATCTCTAGTAGTTTTAGCAATTTCTAAAAGTTGGGCTGAACTTAAATTTGCCTTTTCAGAAAATTCTATTCCTGTCATATAATATACCATAATAATTTCGTATATTATATTTTAATGTAAAAAAATTAATAACCTGTAAAAGATTCATTAGATTTCTCACAAAAGCAGGGATATGCAAGAAGTCTAGTTAAGTAATTCAGAAATTATTTTATTAGTTACTAAAAACCCTTTTGGGGTTAAAACAATATTAGGAGTTTTATGTTCTAATAATCCTAATTCTTGTAATTGCTGCAGCTTTGAAAGTTTTATATATTCTAGCAAATCAACATTCAACTTTGTTTTATAATCTTCTAGATTAATTCCCTCATTTAAACGTAACCCCATAAGTAATATTTCAGAAATTTTATCCTGGATATTTAAATCTTCTTGAGATTGGATTGCTGAATTACTACTCATAATTTTTTCAAGCCAATTTTCAGGATGATGAATCATAATTAATGCTTGGTTATTGATCCTACTATGTGCTCCAGGTCCTATTCCTAAATACTCTTTATATTTCCAATAAGCTAAATTATGCTTACATTCATAACCAGCTTTAGCATGATTAGAAATTTCATATGCAGGAAGACCATTAGTATTCATAATATCCTGAGTAAGTTGATAGAATAAAGCTGATTCATCATCATTAGGTAAGGAGAATTTTTTATTTTTATAATCACTATAAAATTTTGTTCCTTTCTCAATTGTTAATTGATAAAGAGATAAATGATTTCCAGCAAATTCTAATGCATAAGTTAATTCTTTTTCCCAACTGCCAAGAGTTTGATTAGGTAAAGTATAAATTAGATCAAATGAATAATTATTAAATATTTCTCTTGCAAAGGAAATAGCCTCTTTTGCTTCATTTGCTGAATGATTACGGCCTAGAAACTCAAGATGTTTAGAATTTAAAGATTGTATTCCCAGTGAAACTCTATTTATACCCACAGATTTAAGAGATTTAAAATTTTTGATTTCAACCGAAGTAGGATTTGCTTCTAACGTTATCTCAGTCTTATTATCGATTTGAGATATTTTAGAAAATTTATCAATTATTTTTTCAGCAATAATGGGAGGCATTAGTGAAGGCGTACCGCCTCCAAAAAATATTGAGCCTATATATCTTCCCTCTATTATGTCTTTAAAATTATCAATTTCTTTTAAATAAGCTGTCTCCCATGAATCTTGATCTATATTTTCTCTAACATGGCTATTAAAATCACAATATGGACATTTAGATTTGCAAAATGGCCAATGGATGTAAATAGCTAAATCATTTTTCATTAAAACAATTATCAATAAATTTTTTAAATGCTAGATATCTATGGCTTATTGGCAATTTTTCATTGGTAGTCATTTCTGCAAATGTTTTACTATATCCTTCTGGAATAAATATTGAATCATAACCAAATCCATTTGTGCCTTTAGGTGGAAATTTGATTTTCCCTTCAACTATGCCTTCGAAATTTTCAATATTGCCATCGGGCCAGCAAACAGATATAACACATACAAATCTTGCATTACTTTCTTCAATATCTAATTCTTTGAATCTTTGTTCAATTTTAGCCATTGCCTTGTCATATCCACCTTCTTGTTCTGCCCATCTTGCAGCATATATTCCAGGTTCGCCTCCAAGTGCATCAATACATAATCCGGAATCATCCGCAAGCGCAACAAGGTTAGTTGTTTTCGAATAAAATTTTGATTTTATTACAGCATTTTCAGTAAAATCTTTGCCATTTTCTTCAGGAGGTTCAATATTGTAGCCTTCTAGTGAAACTAATTCTATATTTTTACCTGCTAAAAGATTCTCAAACTCTTTAATTTTACCTTTGTTGCTTGTTGCAATTAATAATTTATTTTCTGCAAATATTCTGCTGCTCATATTAGACTCCTAGAAAAAATTTATTTTCAATGCTGTTCTTTGTATATCAATTAATTGTTCAATTCCTACTTTCGCAAGCTGCATCATTTTACCTAATTCATCTTCATTAAAGGGACTTCGCTCTGCCGAAGCTTGTATTTCAATAATACTTCCTGAAGAGGTCATAACAAAATTTGCATCAACATCTGCAGTACTATCTTCCTCATAATCAAGATCAACTACAGCAACACCATTACATATACCGCAAGAAATAGCTGCTACTTCTGAAATTAAAGGCAATTTGCTAAATACTCCTTTTTTAACCAGCTTACTAAATGCTAGATACATAGCAACATAACCGCCTGTAATACTTGCAGTTCTTGTACCTCCATCTGCTTGAATTACATCACAATCTATTATTAATTGTTTTTCTCTAAGCATATTTAGGTCAGTCACTGCTCTAAGTGATCTGCCAATTAGACGTTGGATTTCCTGAGTTCTACCTGATTGCTTACCTTGAGCTGCCTCTCTCTTCATTCTTTGATGAGTTGACCTAGGTAACATTCCGTATTCTGCTGTAACCCAACCTTTATTTTTGCCTTTTAGAAAAGGTGGAATATTATCATCTATTGTTGCAGTACAAATTACATGTGTATTACCAAACTTAATCAAGCATGAACCCTCAGCTTGGGCACATATATCCGTTTCAATCTTAATTTCTCTAATTTCATCAGTTAAACGTCCTGAAAGGCGCATAAATTCTCCATAGTTAATAATGATATTAACTATTATAAGATTTTTCCCTAAAATGCTATAGTCTTTCTGAAAAATTTTGTTTTGTAACAAAATATAGTTGTTTTAATTGAACTTTGTGCAAGGCACACGCAGAGAAGCCTTCTAAATATTAGGTGAGTGACAAACAACTAGGTTAGAATTTCAAATGAAAAAACTATACTTAAATCTTACAATGATTTATATTTAATTAAATAAAATATTGATCCTTACTTGAAAAACTGATTTACATAAAATACATAATTAATTACAAAATAACTATTAATAATATTTTCAAGTAATAAAAGGTATTTATGGATAAAGAATTAGAAACAGAAGAAACTATTAATAATCAAGAAGAAACTGAACAAAGCAATTCTAATGAGGATAATTCAGTTATCGAGCGCAATTATGAAGAAGATATAAAATTACTTAAAGATCAACTACTTAGAGCAGTTGCTGAAGGAGAAAATATTCGTAAGCGTGCAGAAAAACAGGTTAGGGATGCTTCTGATTATTCAATAAGTAGTTTTGCAAAAGATTTAATTAGTGTTATGGAAAACTTACAACGCGCTAGTTTAAGCATTAATAACGAGGCTAAAAATGACGATCCTCTAGTTAAAAGTATTAGTGAAGGCGTTGAAATGACTAAACGGGAACTTATAAATGTTTTTGAAAAACATGGTATAATGAAAATAGATCCTCTTAAAGGCGATAAGTTTGATCATAATTATCATCAAGCTGTTGCACATGTGGCAGATCCTGAAGTAGAAGCAGGAAATATTATTAGTGTAATGCAATCAGGTTATGTTCTAAAAGATCGTCTGTTAGTTCCTGCTATGGTAAGTGTAGCAAAATCAGTTTAATAAACTTCCTGTATAACTAAGTTAAAACAAAAATTTTTGGGAGATAATATTGTAATTTTTATCTCCTATTTCATATTTAATACCAAATTGCATACATGAATTAGACTAGGAGAAACAGCGATAAGGCCGATGAGCTTATATATGATAAGTAACAGATGCTGAATCCCAAATTCCGAGAAAATATGATTACTTATGAGACTCGGTATAAGTTTATTCTTCTTTTTTGATCAATTCCAACTGTGCAATTAGAGTTTTAGGCAATTGAATTTCAAGATGATTAAATGCCTGCTCAGTTAGCATTCTACCTCGTGGTGTACGCTGTATGAAGCCTTGTTGAAGTAAATATGGTTCAATTGCTTCTTCAACTGAATCTCTTTGTTCAGAAAGTCCTGCACAAATTGTTTCAATTCCCACTGGTCCACCAGCATAATTTTCAGCAATAAATCTCAAGTAACGATGATCATTACTATCAAGGCCTAGTCTATCTACTTCCAGCCTATTCAAAGCATCTTCAGCTCCTTCTTTATCAATCAAATCTTTATTGCCTACCGTTATAAAATCTCTAACCCTTCTAAGGAGTCTCAGTGCAATACGAGGTGTACCCCGAGAGCGTTTAGCTATTTCAATTGCCCCTTCCTCTTCTATAGCAATATGTAATTTTCTTGCTCCTCTCTCAATTACTTTTTGTAATTCATCAATTGCATAAAAGTTAAGCCTAAGTGGTATGCCAAATCTATCCCGTAAAGGATTAGTTAACAAACCAAGCCTTGTAGTAGCACCAACTAATGTAAATTTTGGCAAATCAATTCTTACAGTCCGTGCTGCAGGCCCTTCACCGATAATTAAATCAAGTACATAATCTTCCATTGCAGGATAAAGTACTTCCTCAATAGTTGAATGCAGCCTATGTATTTCATCGATAAATAATACATCACCTTGTTCGAGATTTGTTAGTAGCGCAGCAAGATCCCCTGCTTTAGTTAAAATTGGTCCTGCAGTTGCTTTAAAATTTACATTCATTTCTTTTGCAACAATTTGAGCAATTGTTGTTTTGCCAAGCCCTGGAGGGCCATAAAGTAAAACATGGTCAAGAGCATCGCCTCGGCCCTTTGCAGCTGCTAAAAATACGTTTAAATTATCTTTTAGCTGAGATTGACCTATAAAATCTTCTAAACTTACTGGTCTTAAACTTTTATCGTGAGTTTCCTCATGAGTTTCTTTAGAATCAATAATACGTTCTTCTTCCATCATTTTGAAAGCTCCTTAAGTGAAAGTCTGATCAGTTCTCCTACATTTAAGCTCGGATTAGCACTAATTAATTTATTTGCAGCATTATAGGCTTCTATTTTACTATATCCAAGATTAGTTAACGCTGAAACAGCATCAGGAACAATGGATTCTTCTTGAAGAACAGACTTAGAGGATTTAGCTGCACCACCAATATTAACATCATCAAAAGATGCAACAATTTTATCTTTAAGTTCAGTTACAATTCTTTCAGCAAGTCTTGGACCAATCCCGCTAACTTGACTGAATGCTAATTTATCTTTCGTACTAAGAGCAATAGATATTTTTTCAGCAGATAATATTCCTTGAATTGCAAGTGCAACTTTTGAACCAACTCCTTTAACAGTTATTAGCGTGCGGAACCAGTCGCGCTCACTATGTGAAATAAAACCATATAATGTTATATGATCTTCTCTTACATGAGTTTCAATAATTAATGATATTACTTCACCTAACGCGGAAATTAGGTTTAAAGTTCTACTTGAACAATATACAACATAGCCAACACCATTAACATCAATAATTAAATAATCTTTATCAATATAATCAACTACACCTTTTAATTTACCTATCATCAACTGCCTTTAGTTTAATTTCTAAATAAGAAATATAATATCTAAATTCTTTAAATTCAAGGATTTAACTATACTAAACTTTAGCTTATCTTCAGTGTAAATTTCTTTTTAACTAAATTAATAATAAAATATTAAATTATATTGAAATCTTATAAAGTCATGTTATAATATTTAATTACAAGATATTATTTAAAGGCAAGATATGATTTCTTATTCTATAACTATTCCTAAGAATGGTACTATTGTTATACCTAAAGAAATTAGAGATATAATTTCTACAGAAAACATAGTGCTTCAAGTGGATGAAAATAAAAATATTTCTATTATTCCTATTAAAAATTTAGAAGGAAGATTTGAAAAGTACAAAAAAACAATTAGCCCAAATATTGATGAAACTGAACTTGCTTGGAAAATTCATTTAAATAATAACTTTCAGAATAAATTATGACTAAAAATATTTTATTAGATACTAATATAATAATAAGATATTTTTTAAAAGATCATGAAGAATTTTCAGCTTTGGCATGTATAACTTTTAATAAAATTAAACAAGGTATAGTTAAAGCTTATATAACAAATTACATATTTGCTGAAATAGTTTTTGTCTTACAAAATGTATATAACATTCCTAAAAATGAAATTTCTGAAGCATTAAATGATTTGCTTCTTATTAAAGGGATTATTATGGACAATAAAGCCTTAATATCAGAAGCATTAAATATTTACTCTACTAAAAATTTGTCCATTATAGATTCAATGTTAGTGGTAGAAGGCAAATATCTAAAATACGATATTGAAACCTTTGATAAAGCGTTAGCAAAAGTTGCAAAAAATAATTTACTATAAAATTATCACTTCCCTCTTCTATAACTTGAATGACAAACTGCAATTGCTAGTGCATCAGCCTCATCTTTAGATTTAATTTTAGCTGTTGGAAGAAGGTATTTTATCATTACATCTATCTGATTTTTATCAGCTCCCCCTACTCCTGTAACAGCTTTTTTTACTTCAGTTGGTGAATATTCTGTTACAGGAATACTAGCTAACGCAACTGTAAGCATAGCAGCACCTCTTGCATGACCAAGCTTAAGTGAAGAAAGTGGATTATTATTTACGAATGTTCGCTCAATAGCACATTCATGAGGATTATAAAGTTTTATTGCTGAATTTATGCCTGTATATATATCACCTAATCTCTGTTCAATATTTGTTTTAGCAGAAGAAGAAATTGTGCCGCAAGCAACATATATAAGTTTATTATTTTCAACCTTTATAACTCCCCAACCAGTATGTGTAAGACCAGGATCGATACCTAAAATGAACGTCATTAAATTAATTTTTTAGATTTATAAATTTGAAAACTAAAATAGATTTAATACTTAAGTTTTAAATTTTAGTAAATGATCTTTGATTAAAAAAATTTTTTGTATTGAATTTATATCAATAATTTAAATTTTTTCTGCTATTTCATCAGGAATCAAATAATTACCATATACATTCTGCACATCATCACTATCTTCAAGTAATTCTATAAGTTTCATTAACTTAATTGCCTGATCCAAATCATCAATAGAAATAAAATTCTGTGCTTTCCAAGAAAGTTGAGAGTTCTCTGGCTCTCCGAATTTATTTGCTAATGCTTCTCTTATTTCATTAAAATTATCTGGATTACATGTAATTTGGTGGTTAAGATCATCTGATTCACAATTATCCGCTCCTGCTTCAAGAGCTGCTTCAAAAATTTCTTCATCTGATGCTATATCTTTATTATATTCAATTAAGCCAATTCTATCAAACATGAAGTTTACACTACCTGTTTCTCCTAAATTTCCGCCAAGCTTAGTGAAAGATGAACGTACATCTGATGCAGTACGGTTTCTATTATCTGTTAAAGCTTCAACTATCAGTGCAATACCTCCTGGTGCATAGCCCTCATAACGAATCTCTTCATAATTTTCACCTGTAGTAGGTGAGGAACCTTTTTTTACTGCATTGTCAATTTTATCTTTAGGTAAATTAAGCGCTCTAGCATTAGATATTGCAAGTCTTAATCTTGGATTAAAATTTGGATCTGCTTGACCGGTTCTAGCAGCTGTATATATTTCTCTAATGAGCTTGGTAAAAACTTTTGCTCTTTTTTTATCTTGAGCACCCTTACGATGCATAATATTCTTAAACTTGGAATGTCCAGCCATTTCTTTTTTCCATTTAAAATATTTTATTAAATAATAATTTACACAAGTTAATAGATAGATGAGCAAAACCGCTAGAAGAAACTATTTCCAAGAGGAATCTAATGTAAGCTAGTTCATGGCTACAAAGTTTAACGATGTAAATTTATTCTTTCATAATATATCCTAAGCCTGTAAGCAATGATTTAGTTTCATATAAAGGCAAACCTATAATGTTAGAATAAGAGCCACTCATCCAAATCAAATATGATTCAGCAAGCCCATCAATATTACAGCCCCCACTCTTCCCTAATCCTTCTTTACTATCTATATATTCTTTTATCTCATCTATGCTTAATCTTTTAAATCTAAGTATGCTTGTTACTATTTTAAAAGAAATTTTTATTATCTTACCCTCAATTACTTTTGATACAGCCACACCCGTATAAACTTTATGTCTTCTTCCTGACAATAAATTTAAGCAATCTCTTACTTCATCATCACTTAATGCTTTGGGTAATATTCTTCTCCCACATGCACTAACAGTATCTGCCGCAAGTATGTATGCATTTGTAAAATCCTGACTAACTTTTTGGGCTTTTTCTTTAGCAAGCCTTAAGGCTAAATGATTTGGAAGTTCACCTTTAAGAGGATTTTCATTTATATCTGCAGGATGAATTTTATCCGGTTTTATCAAAATTTGATTTAAAAGTTTTAGCCGTGCTGAGGAAGCTGAGGCAAGAATTAAAGGTATATTATTCATAAAAGCTAGAATTTATTTTTTATGACGTAATTTAATCCTGGCCTTAGTTAAATCATAAGGAGTCATTTCAACTGTGACGTCATCACCTACTAATATCCTTATACGGTTTTTACGCATTTTACCTGAAGTATGCGCAATAACTTCATGACCGTTTTCAAGTTTTACCTTAAACATCGCATTAGGTAAAAGGTCAGTAACTGCCCCATTAAATTCTATTAGATCTTCTTTTGCCATTTTTATTCACAAATTATATTATTTTTTTAGAAGCTTGATTCTGTAAAGGAAATTACTAATTATTTTAGATAATTGCAAATATTATTTTAACTATTTTTACTTAATATCAAATATTGAAAACAAGTAACCACATAAAATATATTCTTTATGTGCTAAAAAACTTTACGAAATATTTATAAAGTAACTCTATATATAATAGAATTAATCTAATGTAAAAATCAAACTAAAAAATATTATATTATGAGATTATTGATTATTGGCGACTTATCAGGGGAATTTGGATCAGCAAGTAGAATTGCTCATAAAAAAGGTGCAAGTGTTAGACAAGTTGAGACTATAGAATCCGCAATGTCATCTATAAGGTCAGGTCATGGTGCAGACCTTATAATGATTGATGTGAAAAAGGATATAAATACACTAATTACTAGTTTGAATAATGAACATATTTTTGTTCCTGTTATTGCATGTGGACTTGATAATAATACTGAAGATGCTGTAAAATCAATTAGAGCTGGAGCAAAAGAATATATTACTCTTCCTCCAAATGAAGAATTAATAGCAGCTATACTTGAAGCAATTACACAAGATACTAATATGCTTAGTTCTAAGTCCCCAGTAATGCAGGATATAATTAAGCTTGCCACTCAAATTGCTCCATCTGACGCAAATGTACTTATCACCGGTGAATCTGGAACAGGCAAAGAAGTAATATCAAAATTCATACATAAAAAAAGCAAAAGAGCTTCTAAACCTTTCATCTCAGTTAATTGCGCAGCTATTCCTGAAAATCTTATTGAATCAGAATTATTTGGTCATGAAAAAGGTGCTTTTACAGGTGCCATAGCAAAGCGTGTTGGTAAATTTGAAGAATCAAATGGCGGAACTTTACTCTTAGATGAAATTAGTGAAATTGATATTAAGTTACAAGCAAAATTGCTTAGAGCTATTCAAGAAAAAGAAATTGATAGAATTGGTGGTACTAAACCTGTTAAGCTTGATTTACGCATAATAGCAACAAGTAATCGTGATTTATTAAAAGAAGTAAAAGAAGGAAGATTTAGGGAAGATCTTTATTTTAGGCTTAATATAATTAATTTAAAGTTACCTTCGTTAAATGCTAGAGGAGACGATATTATAGTCTTTGCTGATCATTTTATTAAAAAATATTCTGAATCAAATTCCTTACCGATAAAAAATCTTTCGAAAGAAGCTAAGGAACTAATTAAAAACTATCCTTGGCCTGGAAATGTAAGGGAATTAGAAAATACTATTTATAGGGCAGTACTAATTTCAACTGATAATGAAATTACATCCAAAAATTTAATGCTTGAGAAGATTATTTCAGATGAAAATAATATAAATAATAATTTTGTTGGAAAAACAGTAGAAGCTGTAGAAAAAGATTTGATCTTACACACATTAAACCATTGTCTAGGAAATAGAACGCATGCTGCAAATATTCTTGGAATTTCAATTAGAACTCTTAGAAACAAGCTAAATGCATACACTCAAGCAGGGGTAAAAATTCCTGCTTCTTGTGAAGAGTAATTATTATATTCTATTCCGTAATAAATTATTAGGTTCTGAGAAGTTTACATTACTTATTGTCTTTATTTCTTTCTAATATATAACTAGACATTATTAACAAAGTAAAAATAATCATATTTGTTAGAGGAACTATTATGAAGTGGAAAGATATTGAAGATATTGCCGAAATACTTGAAGAAAAATACCCTGAAGAAAATATTATGCAGTTAAGATTTACAAGATTGCATAAATTAATTACAGAATTAGAAGATTTTAAGGACGATCATAATAAATCTAATGAAAAAATTTTAGAGAATATTCAAGCTACTTGGTTTGAATTACGCCAAGAAAATAGGTAATACAAGATTTGACAGAAAAATTTACTACTCTTGCTGTAAACCAATTATATCTTGAGAATTTTAGAAATTATAAAAATCTTTCTTTATATTTACCTAGTAAGCCAATTGTTATTACTGGTCATAATGGTACAGGTAAAACAAATATTTTAGAATCAATATCTTTGCTTTCCCCTGGAAGAGGATTTCGCAATGTTAAATTAGGAGAGATTGATCGTAAGCTGCCAGGAGAATCTCCTATGGCTTGGAAAGTTTCTGCATTAGCAAATACTATATATGGTCCTACTGAAATTGTTACTTTTAATGAAAGTAATTATACAAATATTCGTGGAAAAAGAATTGTAAAAATCAATAATCAATCTACAAAAAATCAGGGTGAGCTTGCCGAAATATTTAGTGTTATATGGCTTACACCTCAAATGGATCCTATATTTTTGTCAAGTAGATCAAATAGAAGAAAATTTTTAGACAGATTAGTTTATAATTTTGATATTGCACATGCTAGCAGGGTTGTAAAATATGAAAATTTGCTTCGTGAACGCTCAAAATTATTAAAAGAAAATAAATATGATTCGGTTTGGATGAGTACAATTGAGCATAATATTGCTGAAGTAGCAGTCGCAATTGCATGCGCACGTGTACAAACTATTGACTATTTGCAAAATGCAATCAATAATACAGTTAGTCCTTTTCCAAAAGCAAAGATATTTATTAAAGGAGATTTAGAATTACAGGTGAATAATAGTCCTGCCATTCAACTAGAAAAAGAATTTAAAGATAAACTTTTGTCTTTAAGGAGTTTAGATTTTTATTCAAATCGTACTAATGCTGGAATTCATTTAAGCGATCTGCTAGTATATCATTCAGAAAAAAATTTGGAAGCACATTTATGTTCGACTGGTGAGCAGAAAGCTATGCTACTGACTATAATTCTTGCTGAAGCAAGATGTAGAATAAAACGTCATAGTTCAGTTCCAGTGCTTTTATTAGATGAAGTTATTGCTCATCTTGATGAAAATAAAAGAGAGGCCTTATTTAGTGATCTTTTAGAGTTAAAAGCCCAAGTATTCATAACTGGAACTGATGCGGAGGATTTTAATTTTCTAAAAAACAAAGCTGAATTTATTGAAACAGAAACATTAAAAAATAATTTAAATAGATATAAATCATGACTAAAACTCCTAATTCTGAAAATAATTTTGATGCAGTAGAAAATTACGGTGCAGATTCAATTAAAGTATTAAAAGGTCTTGAAGCCGTTCGTAAAAGACCAGGAATGTATATAGGCGATACTGATGATGGTTCAGGTTTACACCATATGGTTTACGAGGTTGTTGATAACGCAATTGACGAATCGCTTGCGGGCCATTGCGATTTAGTTAAAGTTATTATCAATTTGGATGGTTCAGTAACTGTTACAGATAATGGTAGGGGTATTCCTGTAGATATACATGAAGGTGAAGGAATATCAGCTGCTGAAGTTATTATGACACAACTTCATGCTGGTGGAAAATTCGATCAAAATTCTTATAAAGTTTCAGGTGGGCTTCATGGAGTGGGTGTATCAGTTGTAAATGCACTATCAAGTTGGCTTGAGCTTACAATTTGGCGTCAAGGTCATGAATATTATATGCGCTTTAAGGATGGTGTTGCAGAAGCACCTCTTATTATGAGGGGAGAAGCAGATGGAAAGAAAGGAACGATGATTACTTTTTATCCATCAACTGAGACATTTACTAACATCAATTTTGATTTGCCTACACTTGAACATAGACTTAGAGAACTTGCATTTTTAAATTCTGGTGTACGTATTCTTCTCTGCGATTATAGAGGTGAAGAACCATATGAAATTGAATTTTTATATGAAGGTGGTACGGAGGAATTTGCAAAATACTTAGATCGTTCTAAAGTTATATTGCATCCAACAATTGTAGTTGGTGGGGAAAGTGACAATATAACTGTAGAAGTTGCTATGCAGTGGAATGATAGTTATCATGAAAATCTATTATGTTTTACAAATAATATTCGTCAAAGAGACGGAGGAACACATTTAATAGGTTTTAAAGCTGCTTTAACTCGTTGTATAAACAATTATGCTTCTCAAAAAAATATATTTAAAAAAGAGAAAATTACATTTACTGGTGATGATGCGCGTGAAGGCTTGACAGTAGTATTATCAGTTAAAGTTCCTGATCCAAAATTCTCCTCACAAACTAAGGATAAATTGGTTAGTTCAGAAGTTAGACCTGTAGTTGAAGGTTTAGTAAATGATAAATTATCAGAATGGCTTGAAGAACATCCATCTGAAGCAAAACTAATAATAAATAAGGTTATTGAAGCTGCAACTGCTAGAGAGGCTGCAAAAAGAGCAAGGGAGTTAACTAGACGTAAAGGCAGTTTAGACATTTCTAATTTGCCTGGAAAACTTGCTGATTGTCAGGAAAAATCTCCAGCTCTTAGTGAATTATTTATAGTTGAGGGAGATAGTGCAGGAGGTTCTGCTAAACAAGGAAGAACTAGATTGACCCAGGCTATCTTACCTTTGAGGGGTAAAATTCTTAATGTTGAAAAAACAAGATTTGATAAAATGCTAGGCTCTCAAGAAATTGGGACTCTTATTACAGCGCTGGGCACAAGTATTGGTAAAGAGGATTTTAAAGTTGACAATATAAGATATCATAAAGTCATTATTATGACAGATGCTGATGTGGATGGATCACATATTAGAACTCTACTTTTAACATTTTTCTATCGTCAAATGAGAGAAGTAATTGAGAAAGGATATTTATATATTGCCCAGCCTCCTTTGTATAAAGTAAAGCGCGGATCAAATGAATTATATCTTAAAAATGAAAAAGCTTTAGAGGATTATTTAATTACTTCTGCTTTAGATGAAGCTACGCTATTTGCTTCTTCCGATCTCTCTATAAAAGGAGATGAACTTAAAATATTAGTAAGTAAAATTCTCAAATATAAACATTTGATTGCTCACTTATCTCGTAGAGTACATACTGATATTTTAGAATCTGCAAGTTTGGCGGGATTATTTGATCAAAATACCTATCTTGATTCTGATAAACTAAAAACTTCTATGAGTAAGACAGTAGAAAAATTAAATAAATATAATATTGATATAAGTCAAAAGAATTGGGAAATTGATTATACTCTTGATAAGATCATTTTATCGAGATCAGTAAGAGGTGTACCAGAACAAGTATTTATTGATAAAAATTTTATACAATTGCCTGAAGTAGTTGAACTCTCAAAAATTGCTCATGATATTGCTTCTATATTCAATAATCATGACTTAGAATTTATAAGAAAAACTACAAATATAAAAATTAATTCACCGCTTCACCTAATTGAAGTAATAATGGATGTTGGTAAAAAAGGTATTTCTTTACAAAGGTTCAAAGGTCTAGGGGAAATGAATGCCGAACAATTATGGGAAACTACTTTAAACCCTGAAACTCGTACATTGCTACAAGTTAGAATTAATCATTTTGACGATGCTGAAGAAGTATTTTCAACTTTGATGGGCGGGGTAGTGGAACCTAGACGCGATTTTATTTATAATAATGCATTGAAAGTAGTAAATTTAGATATATAAAAATTATGATAAATTCTTCAATTGAAGCTGAAATGGATGAAATTAGAGCACTTGCTCACGATATTACTCTAATGATAGATTCTAACAAAGAAATTTCATTATTTGAATTTAATGAGAAAGTTATAGAATTTTCAAGAAAATATGAACCTCACCAAATTAAAAATGAGCTTGAAATAATAGCTTTTATAGTTAAAGATTGGATTGAAAGATTGAATTTAAAAAAACTGCAACTAAAGACAGAGATAGAAAATCAAGCTACATTTTCTAAGGCTCACCATAATTATAGAAAATTATTAAATTAAATAACTATGGATTTAGCGCCTTATATAAAATCAATTTTTGGCTTATTTTTTGTTATCAGTCTTATTTATATCACTATGCTTGTATTAAAGAGGTGGAATAGTTTTGCTTTTTTAAAAAATAATTTGAACAAAAGAGTCTCTATAGAAGATATTACTTATATTGATTCAAAAAGAAAACTCATACTAATTAAGAGAGATAATGTCGAACATTTGATATTAATTAGTAATGATAGAGAATTAGTTATTGAAGAAAAAATTAATTTTACAGACAGTGTTTAGATTTTACCTAATCCTAATCTATATTTTACTTCCACAACTTGGCTTTACTGCAGGATTTTCTTTTGATTTCGGCGATGGTAATGTAACTTCTAAAATTGTTCAAACTATTGGTCTTGTAACAGTACTTAGCCTTGCTCCTTCAATTCTGGTTATGGTTACTTCATTTACTAGAATTGTTATAGTTTTTTCTTTTCTTCGTAGTGCAATAGGCCTTCAGCAAAGCCCACCTAATTCTGTATTAATAAGCTTAGCTTTATTTCTAACAGGATTTATCATGATGCCTACTTTTGAAACCTCTTACAAAAATGGTATTTTACCCCTAACTCAAGAAAAATTATCTGAAGCTGATGCTATGCCAAAAATAATACAGCCTTTTAAAGAGTTTATGTTAAAGCACACACGTGAAAAAGATTTAGGTTTGTTTTTATCAATTGCAAAAAAAGATGATATTAAATCTCCAACTGATATCGATTTAACTATAGTTATTCCTTCATTTATGATTAGTGAACTTAAACGTGCTTTTGAAATTGGTTTTTTAATATTTATTCCATTTTTAATTATAGATGTTTTAATCTCATCTATACTCATGGCTATGGGTATGATGATGTTACCACCAGTTATGATTTCACTGCCGTTTAAGCTAATATTTTTTGTTATTATAGATGGATGGTATATGATTTGTGGCAGCCTAATTAAAAGTTATGGAATTAGTTAAGTTAGTCAATCTTACTTAACCCAAATTTATCGTCATCCTGAACTCGTTTCAGGATCTGATAAGACCTCTTAAAGAACATGATTTAGAGGATTTGAAGGAAATTCAGAGCACAAAAATGTCTCCTTAGTTACTTCAGATTTAATATGTTGGTTGGTGTATAGTTAAAGGATCCACAAAATGAGTTCAGGATGACTACGCGTCGATTAGTATCATGCTAAACTTGTTTTGGGGATCTTCATGTATTTACCCAATTAGATTCATTATTGAATGATTATATTCATCCGTTCCAATCATTATTACTTCACCATCTAGATTAACAAAACTATCGAATGTTAAGTCTCTGTCATAAGTAGTGATGATTTTTGGAGCAATTTTATCACCTGTAATATATTCATATACTGTATTATAAGCATTATCCATAATACCATAATCATGCTTTACATTAGTATTTAAATGTAAATTTTTTGATGCTTCAAATTTTAATTCACCATTCTCAATCTTATCTTTAAAGTCTTGAATATTTATTTTAGAAGAATTATGGATTTCTTTAATATTTTCTAAGAAATTTGAATCTTTACTTATTTCTTCATTAGTTAAATTACTATCTATAACTATTTTTTCAGTAAGTGAATTTAATAAGTAATACGAATCATATATAGCTAGTGCACCTCCAACTATTGTAGATAGCAATGGTACCTTATTAAAATAATTATATATTACAGAAATTACTGAAATATTTATTGATGCGTCAGTATAAAATTTTATATTTTCAAAATGTTCATTCATTTTAAGATATATTCCTGTATATAAAAGAACTTCATAATTAAAAAATTGATTTAATTCAGGATGATTATTTTCTACTCTTTTTGTCATATTATTATTTTCCTTATTTTGATTAATTTTTATGTAATTAAATCCATTATGGAATGATCATATCCATCCGTTCCAATCATTATTACTTCACCTTCTGGATTAACAAAACTATCAAATGTTAAATCCTTTTCATACGCAGCAATTATAGTAGGGGAAACCTCATTACCAGTAATATATTCATACGCTGAATATAAAGCTTTACTGATAATCCCTGGATCCTTTACAAGCTTAGTCTCTAAATGTAAATTCTCCGATGACAGAAACTCTAATTCACCATTTTTAATTTTATCTTTATACTCAAAGATATTTATTCCATTTATATAATATACTTTTCTAACGTTTTCTGGAATTTGAATTTGTTCTAAATTCTTTCCATCATTTAAACTATTTAATATATTTATAAAATCTGTATTATCATCAATTATAAAAGCTGGAAGCAAACCTAGTCCTATGCTAGTAGTTAGAACTGTAGTAGTTAGCGAGGATATATCAAAATAATTGCATATTGCAAAAACACCTCCAGCTATAACTGAAGAGCTTAAAAGCCCAACAAAAACTTTATTTCCATTTTCTATACTTTGAATTCTCAAATAATTATTAATATCTATATTAACTTCATTAAGAAAGAATTGTGTTAAAACGGGGTTATGTGATACCTTAATATTTGTCATAATTTAAATACCTATATCAGAATTTTTAACTTATTCTAAATATATTTTACAAAAAAGTCAACATATTTGTTAATTTTTATTAACACTTATATATTGAATCATAAAAAATTTTTTGTTTATGATAAATTTTAGTTAAATATTATAAATTGCTTGCAATGTAAAAATATATAAAAATCAACCTCTAAAATAGTGAAGAGCTTAAATTTTGAATAGGAGACCTTAAGGGACTAAACAATAAAAATAATTTGTGAATTAAGTGTTGATAAGGTTTATTGCAGAACCATGTTTATGGGAGAATTCGAGCACCAAATTCTCCATAAAAGTCAGTTTTATACAAGAAAGCCTATTATTTTCCAAGTAATGCTATCATTGTTTTGCCAAGAGCAGCAGGAGATTCAGAAACACTTATACCCGCACTTCTCATTGCTTCTAATTTATCTTCAGCACCACCTTTTCCACCTGAAATAATAGCACCAGCATGTCCCATTCTTCTTCCTGGAGGAGCTGTTCTACCTGCAATAAATCCAACTGTTGGTTTCTTTTTGCTTGATGATTTCAAGAATTCAGCTGCTTCTTCCTCAGCACTTCCTCCGATTTCACCAATCATGATTATCGCATCTGTTTCATCATCTGCTAAAAACATTTCTAAACAATCAATGAAGTTTGTTCCATTTACTGGATCACCGCCAATCCCTATACAAGTTGATTGCCCAAGACCTACAGCTGTTGTTTGCGCTACTGCTTCATAGGTTAAAGTACCCGATCTTGAAACAATACCAATTTTTCCTTTCTTATGAATATGACCAGGCATAATTCCAATTTTACATTCATCTGGCGTAATTACGCCTGGGCAATTTGGGCCAATTAGCCTAGTTTTAGAACCAGATAATGCTTTTTTGACCTTTACCATGTCAAGCACTGGAATACCCTCTGTAATGCAGATTACAAGTGGAATAGCAGCTTCAATTGCTTCAAGTATTGAATCTGCAGCAAACGGAGGCGGTACATAAATCACAGAAGCATTAGCACCAGTTTTTTTTACCGCTTCATCTACTGTATCAAATACTGGTAAATTTAAGTGGGTTGAACCACCTTTACCTGGAGTTACTCCTCCAACCATTTTAGTACCATAAGCAATAGCTTGCTCTGAATGAAATGTTCCTTGGGACCCTGTGAAACCTTGACAAATTACTTTTGTTTCTTTGTTTATTAAAACTGACATATTACTCTCCTTAGGAAATTGCTTTAACTATTTTTTCAGCTGCGTCGGCTAAATCATCTGCAGAAACAATTTTTAATCCTGAATTATCAAGTATTTTTTTACCAAGTTCAAAATTAGTTCCTGCAAGTCTAACTACCAAAGGCACTGAAAGTCCTACTTCTTTAGCAGCAGCAATTACACCTTCAGCAATAATATCACAGCGCATAATTCCGCCAAAAATATTGACAAGTATTCCTTTAACATTTTGATCTGATAAAATAATTTTAAATGCTTCAGTAACTTTTTCTTTTCCAGCACCTCCTCCTACATCAAGAAAGTTTGCTGGTTCACCTCCATAAAGTTTGATAATATCCATGGTAGCCATAGCAAGGCCTGCACCATTTACCATACATCCTATATTACCATCCATTTTAACGTAGCTTAAACCTGCTTCTAAAGCGCGTTTTTCGAGTGGCTCTTCTTCCTCTTCATCCCTAAGTTCAACAATATCTGGATGCTTATATAATGCATTATCATCAAAATTAAATTTTGCATCAAGAGCTATAAAATCATTTGATTTAGTTAAGACAAGTGGATTAATTTCAAGCTGTGAAGCATCTGTTTTTACAAAAGCTTCGTATAATGAAGATGTAAATTGTACAAATTTTTTAACTTCATCACCTTTAAATCCTAAGCCATAGGCTAATTTTCTTCCATGAAATGGTTGTATTCCGCTGGCTGGATCAATAGAAACTTTAAGTATTTTTTCAGGATGTTCTGAAGCTACTTCTTCAATTTCAACTCCCCCTTCAGTAGATGCCATGAAAGTAACTTTGCTACTATCGCGATCTACAACAATCCCTAAATAATATTCTTTTGCAATGTCTGATCCTTCTTCTAGATATACTCTTCTTACTAATTGCCCTTCTGGACCAGTTTGATGGGTCTTTAAAGTCATACCAAGCATTGATTTAGCAAAATCTTTTGCTTCTTCTTTAGATTTAGCAAGTTTTACACCTCCGGCTTTACCTCTACCACCTGCATGTATTTGAGCTTTTACTACAATTATAGGCGTATTTAAATTTTGAGCTATTTTATAAGCTTGCTCTTCATTAAAAGCTACCTCCCCATTTGGAGTAGGTACATTAAAAGAAGCAAGAATTTTCTTTGCTTGATATTCATGAATATTCATTTTCTATCCTTAATGTAAAATTAAATAATTATAAATTAGCTATATATTTTGTTATATGCAAATAATTTTGCTAAATTCCTTATGAATTCATTGAATCTAAGAAATCATCATTGCATTTAGATAATTTCAGCTTGTCATTCAAGAATTCCATTGCTTCAACTCCACCCATCGGTATAAGAATTTTTCTAAGTACCCATATTTTTGATAATATAGCTTTGTCATTCAACAACTCTTCTTTTCTAGTACCAGATTTTGTAATATCAATAGCTGGGAAAACTCTTTTATCAGAAATTTTTCTATCAAGAATTATTTCAGAATTTCCTGTTCCTTTAAATTCTTCAAATATAACCTCATCCATTCTTGAACCAGTGTCAACTAATGCTGTTGCAATAATAGTTAAAGATCCGCCATCTTCAATATTTCTAGCTGCACCAAAAAATCTTTTAGGTCTTTGGAGAGCATTAGAATCAACTCCACCTGTTAATACTTTACCTGATGAAGGAATAACCGTATTATAAGCCCGTGCAAGTCTTGTGATTGAATCAAGTAAAATTACAACATCTTTTTTTTGTTCAACAAGTCTTTTTGCTTTTTCTATAACCATTTCTGCAAGTTGTACATGTCTATGTGCAGGTTCATCAAATGTTGAGCTTACAACTTCACCTTTTACTGAACGTGCCATATCAGTAACTTCTTCAGGGCGTTCATCAATAAGTAATACAATTAAATATACTTCTGGATGATTAGCTGCAATTGCATGTGCGATATTTTGCATAAGTACAGTTTTACCAGTTCTCGGGGGAGCTACAATTAAAGCTCTTTGTCCCTTTCCAAGCGGACACATTAGGTCAATAACACGATTACTTAAATCTTTACTATTTGGAGTATATTCAAGTTCTAAATTTAGTCTTTCATTAGGAAAAAGAGGTGTTAAATTATCAAAATTTACTCTGTGAAATGAATCCTTAGGATCTTCAAAATTAATTTTTGTAACTTTAAGTAAAGCAAAATATCTTTCTCCTGCTTTAGGAGCCCTTATTTCCCCTTCTACCGTATCACCAGTTCTAAGCCCGAATTTTCTTATTTGGCTAGGCGAAACATATATATCATCAGGGCCTGCAAGATAATTTACTTCCGGAGATCTTAGGAAACCGAATCCATCTGGTAGTACTTCAAGTACTCCTTCGCCGATAATTGTACCATGTGCTTCAGCAATTTTTTTAAGTATTGCAAAAAACATTTCTTGTATACGTAAAGAACTTGCATTTTCAATATCATATTTTTCAGCAATATTTGTGAGTTCAGCGAGTTTTTTACGTTTAAATTCTTTTAAATAAATAATTGTGTTTTCTAAATTTTCTGTCATGGAAAGTTAATGTATATGATGGGAAATTAATAATAAATCAATTTATGAATTAAATGTGATTTTCAAATTGGCGTATACAAAGTATTTTAGATTGAAAAATATTTTATATATTGCTTAGCTAACAGAATTAATTTCTAATGTCAAATAAAGAATAATTTCTATGCTAAATTTTTTAGTCTTCGAAAGGCTTTACGATAACTAATATTACAATACATATCATGATTAGCGCAGGCACTTCATTGATAATTCTATAAAATTTATTTGAATGAATATTTCTACCTATTGCGAAATCTTTTTTCCATTTAACCATAATTCCATGCATGGTGCTAAGAATTAATACAAATAGTACTTTATAATGAAACCATACACCTAAATTATTAAATCCATATATCATAGCTAGTAATATTCCAAGAATATATGTCATTATCATTGCTGGATTCATAATAATTTTAAGTAATCTATTTTCCATTGTCTTAAAAGTTTGATCAAGCTCTGAGCCAGTAATTGTATTAGCATGATACGCAAATAATCTTGGTAGATATAATAAACCACACATCCATGAAATTACAAAAATTAAGTGGAAAGCTTTAATCCACATGTAATATTCAGCTATTTTAGTCATAATTATTTATACATTTACAAAAATTGTTAGGACAAATTCTCTTCAACTCTGAAGAATAATAGTTAATCTTATTTTTATTTTCTAAATTTTCTATTTTTAAACATAAATTTACTAGAGAATCAATAAAATTTTCTTCTAAACTTAATGTTGGAACACGAAAATAGCCTTTTGCATTATGTTCTTCTGCGAGTGTCTTATATTCGATATCAAGTTCAACTAATGTTTCTGAATGTTCTGAAACAAAAGCAATTGGAACAATAACTAAATTCAAATTTTCTTTACTTGCTAGGATAATTTCATCATCAGTGGCAGGACCTATCCATTTAAGTGGGCCAACTCTGCTTTGATAACATATTTTGTAATCAAGATTATCAATATCTAATTTGTTTACAATATTTTCGCAAGTTTGTTCAATTTGCCATTGATAAGGATCTCCAGCTTTAATTATTCTTTCCGGTAAACCATGTGCAGAAAATAATATTCTGACTCGGTCTTTATTTTCTATTTGGTTGTAAATTTTTTTAATTAAATTTACATGAGATTCAATAAAATTTTCTTCTTTTGGATAACAGCATATAGTTTTTATTGGAATATCAAGATTATTTTTTTTCAATTTACTTGCAAAATCTTTGATTGATGACTCAGTTGTAGTTGTTGAAAAATGTGGATATAAAGGCAGTAATATAATTTGATTAAAATCTTCTTTCTCCAGTTCTTTTATTACATCATCACTAAAAGGTTTAGAATATCTCATACATATAAAAACTTTAAACAGGTTTTGTGCAGAGTTTAGTTTTTGTTCAATTGCATTTTTTTGTTTTAATGTTTCACCATAAATAGGAGAAGCTCCACCTAGTTTCTTATAAATTTCTTGAGCAGTTTCGACTCTTCTTTTTGATATGATTTTTGCTATTAACCATCTAAAAGGATTAGGAAGATTTATTATTGCCTTATCGTAAAATAAATTAAATAAAAAACTTTCAACTGAATCTAAATTATCTGGTCCCCCTAGATTAAATAAAATTACTGCATTTTTATTCATTTTTCATATTTCCTTATAATTTCTAGTAAAAATTCTACATTTTCAATAGGTGTTTTAGGCAAAATTCCGTGCCCTAAGTTAAAGATAAAAGGATTATGCTTAGTTGCTGCTAGAATTTTATATACTTGCTTTTCTATAGTTTTCTTATCGGTAAATAAAATTGCAGGATCTAAGTTGCCTTGTAAAGTCACTTCTTTACCTAAACTCGATAGATATTCTAATGGTAAACTGCTATCAACACTTAGCCCATCGGGTTTTATAAAATCAATATATTTTTTATAAAACATTCCTGAATTTTTAGGGAATCCTATTATTGGAATATGAGGATATTTATCTTTAAGGTGATTTACAATTTTTTGAGTTGGTGCTATTACAAATTTGCAATATAATTCTTCTGGTAAAATTCCTGCCCAGGAATCAAATAACTGGATTACTTCAACCCCTGATTTAATTTGCTCACTGCAGTGAATTATTATAGATTCCACCAATATATCTATCAGCTTTATGTAATACTCACTGTTTCTATAAGCTTCTACCTTACTTTCGTTAAAATCTTTACTAATTTTTCCTTGAATCATATAGGTTGATATTGTCCAAGGACTTCCAGCAAACCCGATCAAAGTTTTTTCTTCAGGTAAATTTTTTTTAGTGAGTTTTATAGCTTCATAAACAGGCGTAAGTTTCTCTATAATTTGGTCAGTTTTAAGTTTGTTTACATCAGCAAGTGAAGTAATTGGATCAAGTTTAGGTCCTTCATTTTCAACAAATCTAACATTAACTCCAAGTGCATCAGGTATAACTAAAATATCAGAAAATATTATAGCAGCATCGAAATTAAATCTTCTTATAGGCTGTAAAGTTACTTCAGTAGCAAGATCAGGAGAGTAACATAATTCTAAAAAATTTTTAACTTTACTTCTGACTTCTCTATATTCGGGTAAATATCTTCCAGCTTGTCTCATTATCCAAATAGGTAAAATATCTTTTCTTTTGTTTTTTAAAACTTCTAGAAGCGGTTTTTCTTTTTTATCCATAATAATAATAATATTTTATATTCTTTTATTCTTTGTAGTAGTAGGAGAAATATTTATGTGGATAAGTTCCATATTTTAAATATAAAAATCAAATGAGAATTTTTAAGATTAATAAATTTGAAAAAAATATTAAAATCCTTTTCCCTTGTTTTTACTAGTTTTTATATACTCTAAATATATTGTAATAACAATTTTTAATTTCAAATTTTGAATTTATTTTAATTATTTATGATAATATTTATAGAGTAAAAAAATGTGGATAAGTCGGTGGATAGATGATGGTAAAAATGTGGATAACTAGTTAAAACTTTATTTATCCACATTTTATCCACATTATACTCACATTATTATCCTCATTTAAAAATGGAAAAAAAAGAACATAAAATATTTGGAGAATATACAATATATAGTAGGCATAATTTGTTGACATACTATATATAATAATTTGAGTAAAAAAAAACAATGTGGATAAAAAACTTATTCACAATGCATGTGGATAAAATAAAAGAGTTTATAAAATTGATAAAATCTGTTTAAAATGAAGCTGATTTTATAGGATAAAAGGAATAGTAAAATGACAAAAATTTTTAATCTACATTTAATATCTGATTCTACAGGTGAGACTGTATGTAGTGTCGCAAGAGCTGTTATTGCAAGGTTTGAAAATATTGAAGCAATAGAATATATCTGGCCTTTAATAAAAACTTCGAGTCAATTAGAAAATGTAATTGCAGCAATTAAGGAAAATCCGGGTGTGGTGATGTATACTATTGTGGATTCAGAACTTAGACATATTTTAAAAGAAGTATGTGACGGATTAAATGTACCATGCATACCAGTACTATCTAGGGCAATAGCCGATTTTTCAGCTTATTTGAACATGCAAGCTAATCCTTTTCCTGCAAGCAAATATGAATTAGATGATAATTATTTTTCTAAAGTAGAAGCAATTAATTATGCCATTGCTCATGATGATGGTCAATCTACATGGGATATTGATGAATCTGATATAATTATAGTTGGGGCTTCAAGAACCTCTAAATCGCCTACATGTATGTATCTGGCTTATAGAGGTTATAGAGTAGCAAATATTCCTTTTGTTTTAGATTGTCCTCTTCCTGATAATCTTTTTACAGTAAAAAAGCCTTTGATAGTAGGTCTAACGATTAGTACTGTAAGATTACTTGAAATAAGAAAAAATCGTCTTTTATCTTTGAATGAAACAAGAGATACAAATTATGTTGATATCGATATAGTTAAGCAGGAAATTAGTGAAGCAAAAAAATTATTTTTAAAAAATAATTGGCCAGTAATTGATGTCACAAGAAAATCGGTTGAAGAAGTTGCTGCAAGTATTATTCAAATACATCAAGCTAAAATAAAAAATACTATCAAAATATAGCTATAAATATAAAATATCAGCTCCAAATGGGATTTTTAATTTTTTTCATAAATTCTATATGAGCATTTTTCTCTTCTTCACTTACGCTGAAATTTCTAGCTTCTCTATATTTTTTTTGAGTTTTATTGATATTGTTACTTACTTTCATGTCGAATACCATTGTATTTTGCGTGCCCCCTGTAAGCTCAATATAAACATCACATAATAATTCTGCATCGAGTAATGCCCCATGTTTATCACGCTTGGTAAGATCGATGTTAAATCTTTTACATAAAGCATCTAGACTGGCAGGAGATCCAGGAAATTTTTTGCGCGCAATAGCTAAAGTGTCTATAATTTTTGTCGGATGAATGTGAGGTAAATTGGAGTTTTTCAATTCATGATTTATAAATTTTACATCAAAAGGCGCATTATGGGCAACTATATGTGTATCTTTAATAAATTCGTGAAGCTCACTGGCAATTTGTGCAAAGACAGGTTTCCCTGCTAACATTTCAAGAGATATTCCATGCACCCGAAACGCATCTTCTGGTATATCACGTTCAGGATGGATATAATGATGAAAAACAACTCCTGTTCTTTTACGGTTGATTATTTCAATGCAACCAATTTCAACAATTTTATGTCCTGATTTTGGTTCAAAGCCGGTAGTTTCAGTATCTAGTATAATTTCACGCATAATTATTTAACTCATAATTTTGTATATCGTATAATATATTTTTTACTTGTTTAATACAACTAGCTTTAGATCCACCCGTGTAAATTATATGATTAGATCTTAATTTTTTCTTACTATCAGAAAATTGATTTTTCAAAATATTATTTAATTTTTCTTTGGTCATATTGCTTCTTTTCAAAACTCTTTTAGTTTGAGTATATTTAGAAGTTGATACTGTAATTATTTCGTCAAATTTTATATGATAATTTTTTTCAAATAATAATGGAATATCTATTACTATAATATTTGAATTGCTGTTTATAAATTTATTAATTCCTTTGTTTAAGTAAGGATATAATATTGATTCAAGCTTATTTAGCTGAGACTTGTTAGCAAATACTTTTTCTGCAAGAATAGCTGTATTTAGTTTCTGATTTATCAAACATTCTGGAAATATTAGAGAAATTTTTTTTATAACTTCAGGTTTTAAAAATAATTTTTTAATTTCTTTGTCAGCATCAAATACAGCTATATTCATAGAAGTAAAAATATTTGCTATATAGCTTTTACCCATAGCTATTGAACCTGTAAGGCCAATAATTTTTCTCTTATACTTCATCAGACTTATTGCATAACCCTAATTTTGTGGCTGAGTTGATGTTCAAATTCTAATAGGCTTCTTGCACATTTCGGATTCTCTACTCCGAATCTTCTTCAAGGTTTCTTACAAGAACAAGTTCTACAAGAAACCTATTATTTAAAAATTATGTTTTTATAGAACAGGGCTTTTATATAAATATAAAACTAATCTTTTGTGTTTTTAGAATTAGATTGTTCTAAATCATCAATTTTCATATCTTTATAAGTTTTTTCTATATTTTCAACCATTTCATTATAACTGCTTTTCATAAAACTAATGAAATTAGTAGAAATTTTTTCAAGATCATATTCTTTAATATTTGTCTTAAATTTATTTACTATATTCATCATTTCTTGCTCTATATTATCATAATAATCTTTGCCTAATACAGATTTCTCTTTAATGAAATCATTAAAGGAAAGATGAACATTATGTAATAAACTTTCAATTCTTTCTTCCAGTTCTTCTGCTGCGCGTGAATCTATTGAATTATCTTCTTTTCCAAAGGGAACTTTTTCAAGATCATTAACAAAATCTTCGATTTCCTTTATTGCAGTATTAGAAAAATTACTTATTGTCTCGATGAAATTCTTTACCATAAAAGCCTTTATATTTTATTATTAATTATATTGAAGAGAGTTTTAAACTACCCTTCAATATATCACATATTTATTTTTTACTATAATAAATATTCTAATAAAGATAATCTAGCTTCTACCTTTTTTGTTAACAGGCTTTCTATTAGCTGATTCAGCATGTTTAGTTTTATTATCGTCTTCACCAACAGATGCTTTTTTTAACCCTTCTGCAGCAACTTTAACAGATTTTTCTAATGGTTTGAATAAATCCTTTAAAGAAGTTTTGATACTATCTAAACTAGTAGTAAGCTTTTTTAACATCTTATCTGGAAATGTTGCCATAGGATTTTCTGCATTAAAACCTAACATTTCATCAAGCACCTTCGCCATTTTCTCAAAATTTTTGGCAAATTGTTCTTTTTTTTCTTTTGAAATTGAAGTATATTCTGCAATCTTTTCTAAATCTTTTTCTAATTTATTTACATCTACATTAAGCTTTGCTAATATATTTTTTGCAAAAGATTGACCTTTTTCAAATCCTTTCTCAAATCCTTGAGTTAGTTCAAGCAAATGATAATCAAGTTTTTCAACTTTCTTATTTAAGCTTTCTGTAAGTTTTTTAAATGGATTATTATTTGCTGACATTTTACTAATTTCCTATGTTTATAATTATTTACATATGATAATTATAAAGAAAACTAGTTAAATAAATATTAAAAATTTAATATACTAATAGTTGGAGCCATTTAATATGAGTTCCAACTATTATTATAGATTAATTTAAATTTGAACTACCATCTTGCTGTTTTTTTCTAGCATAAAGTACTGAAAAATCAACTGGGTCAATCATTAAAGGTTGGAAACCTCCATCCCTTGTATCATCAGCAATTATTCTTCTAGCAAATGGGAATATTATACTTGGACATTGCACTAGTAATATAAATTCTTTATGTTCTTCTGGAATATTATCAAGTAAGAATAAACCTGCATATGTTAAATCTACTAAAAATAAAACCTTATCTTCACTTGCTGCTTTAGCTTTAATTTGCATTGCAACTTCATAATTATTCTCGCTAAGAGCTTTTGCAGATAGATCTAAGTTTAATTCAATTGCAGGCTGAGTTTTAAGTGCAGTTAAATTTACAGGTGCATTAGGATTTTCAAATGATTTATCCTTAATATATTGAGCAATAATGGTAACTTGCCCACTTGAATTTTGGTTATCATTATTATTGTTCATTTAGGTTTCTCATGTTATTATTGTAAATATTAAGCTTCTTCATTCATAAAAGAAGCACATAATCAATTTATAATTAATTTTAAAATATAATTCTATCGATATTTTTATTTTTAATAAATTTTAATTTTATAAGGATTTTATGGACATTATTATTTTTGCTATTATTGCAGGAGTATTTTTTTATAAGCTGTACAACATGTTAGGACAAACTGATGACAATATGAACAATGTATCTTTGAGAAATATTGTTAAAGATGTTACTCCAGAAAATTCAGAAAAGATTATTAAACCTAAAATCGAAGAAATAAATTCTAAATTTTTTACTCAAATAAAACGAATTCAAATATATGACCCTAATTTCTCTGAAGAATATTTTATGAATGGAGCAATTAAAGCATATGAATTAATATTAGATGCATTTAACAAAGGTGATTTAAAATTTTTACAATATCTTCTTTCTGAAGATATATATTCTTTATTTTCTGAAGAAATTGCAAGAAATGCGCAAAATGCAGTACATGTTGAAAAAGTTATTTTATCAATTTCTTTAGCCGAAATCCTGGATATAAAAATTCATTCTAATAATGCCGTTATTGAGGTTAAATATTCTAGTCAACAAATGATAATTAAAAAAAATATAGAAGGTGAAGTTCTTAATTCTGAAACAGTCAATGTTCAAGATATATGGAAGTTTACTAAAGATTTAACTAAAAAGGATCTGAATTGGAGATTAATAAATGTCTAGTTTAATTTCTAAATACTTAAAATTTATAATTTTTCTAGTTGTGCTTTCTGCCTGTTCATTAAAACCAACCGAACCTAAATTAATTCTTACAAAATCGTCTTGGGACAATATTATTTTTTGGTCAAATGATAAACATCTTGAGGCTTTTAGACCATTTCTTAATTCATGTGAGCAATTTAAAAAACTACCTGCTTCAAAGAATATTAGTAATAATTTTAATGCTGGTTCAGTTTCTGATTGGTTAAGTATCTGTGATTTAGCAAATTCAAGTAATATAGATTCAGATTTCAAGGCAAAACTATTCTTTGAAAATTATTTTAATCCTTATTCAGTAAAGTCTAACGATCAAGATCAAGGATTATTTACGGGATATTATGAAATTGATCTAACAGGTAGCTTAAAGCAATCTGACAAATATAAATATCCGATTTATAAATCACCCAAAGAATTAAATCTTCCTAAATATTATCTTGAGAGAAAACATTTAAATAATGGTTTTCTTACAGGTAGAAATTTAGAACTTCTTTATGTTGATAATGAAGTTGACTTATTTTTCTTACATATCCAAGGTTCTGGTAAAGTATATTTAGACGATGGTAGCATCGTTAGAGTAGGATATTCTGCGCAAAACGGACATCCATATATTGCCATTGGGAAGTATCTAATCAGTGACTTAAAAATTGACAGAAAACTCATTAACGCAGATTTTATAAGGAATTGGCTTAGCTCATATAAATCTGGGCCTGAACTTATGGAGTTAAATCCATCTTATGTGTTTTTTAAAATTAATGATAATATTGCACCTATTGGAAGTTTTGGAAATATACTTACGCCTGAGCGGTCATTAGCAGTAGATAAAAAATTTATACCTTTAGGAGTTCCACTGTGGCTTGAAACAACATATCCTGCTGATAAAAATAATATTATTCTTCCTTTTCATAAACTTGTTATTGCACATGATACTGGGGGTGCGATAAAAGGAATAGTAAGAGGAGATGTATTCTTTGGCAATGGCAATATTGCCAGATATTATGCTAGTAATATGAAGCAACAAGGTAGATATTTTATTTTGTTGCCAAAATCTATTAGTCACTAGATATATGGTTGATGAGGATTGGAAAAATGAAATTATCAATGCTAAGAAAATAAGAAGAAATAAGCTTCATTTTGTAACCTATCCTAAGAAGATTAAAGTTACATCCAGTAATATTGCACCATCAGATATAACAATCCAGCTTCCTTCACTTGAGTGTTTAAGTAGAAAATTCCTTCCTAAAAATTTAGTTCCTGAGGCAAAACTTGATTTACATGGGTTTTACAAAAAAGATGCTTATAAGGAATTTATTAACTTCATTGAATATGCCTCTAACAACTCTTTTCGTACGCTTTTAATAATTACTGGTAAAGGCAATCCTATTTTATCTACCGGAGTTATTAGAGAAAATCTCCATTTGTGGATTAACGAACCTTTACTAAGGAGTAAAATTGGCTCCTATTATTATGCTCCTGAAAAATATGGAGGAAGTGGCGCATTTATTATCTTCTTAAAAAAAGGAATTTAATTTGTATATTGACTTATTAATAAATATTAAATACATTTGTCGTTAATTTAAATTAATAATGTTATTAAATATATGAAAAATTCTGATAAAATTTATAATGATTTTCGAGAAAAACAAAAACAAGTTTTTGACTCAAGAGCTGGTTGGCAAGTTAAGCCTTTAGATAATAAGTACGGTGATAAAAACGATTACAATGAAAAATGCATGCAGTCCGTTGAAAATATTGCTGCAAAATTAAAAAGATTTAAAATTTCTGGTAAATCTAATGTTGAGCTTTATAAGGATTTAGTTGAATCAATTTTAAAAGATCTTGCCTTAGATCGTTTCAATATTGCCCAAGAAAAAGAATTAAAAACAGGTATTATTGACCCTAATACAAAATACTTTGGAAAATGGCGAACTATTCCTAAAGAAGGGGAACAATTAATAGCTGATTTTACTGGAATGGACGGGCAACATTCATCAGTAAATTTACCTACTAAAATAAATTTATTCAAACATTTAAAAAATATATTTGAAAGAGATCAGCGTAATAAATTTTTAGATAATTATCCTTCTGAAACAACTGGGGCATTTATTAAAAATAAGTCAAAATATTTTATTACTCACTATTTTCAAACGAATATTCTGCTAACTGATTCTGATGATGAAAAATATTACTTTAGTATAAAAGAATTTATTGAAGAATTTTTAAATGAAGGTTTTTTGATAGAAGATTTTAAAGAAGTAATAAGAGAATTTAACACTTGTCCAGAAAATGTATATAAAGTTTTTGATGCAGTTAATAAGAGAACTGCATGTAATGAATTTAAGTCTATAATTGAAGCGAAAATAGAATATAGAATTAATGATTCATGGGTTCCCCTTACTTCTCATGTAACTTGGTTTAACGATTCGGAAGATAAATTTTATCAGGATTCAGTTGTTGTAATGTTACATACTAATCCATCTTCATTTCATGCAATCTTAAGTGAAATTGGTAATTTAGTGAAAAATATTGTTGAATGGAAAGATTCTGATGGGGTAGATAAGCTTAATGGGTCAGTTGCTACAGTGCATTACTTGCTTGCTCATATGATGCCTACGCATAGAGGAAGTGCTACTATGGCAAAGATTTTTTGTAAATCACTTTACTTTTTCCATGGATTTGAATTAGTTGCTTCTAAACCTGGTATTGAAGAAGATTTATACGCAATAAAGCAACCGTATATTGAAGAATTTTGTAAAGAATATGTTGGTTTATTCGTTTCTTCACCTACTAGTAAAAAAATTCCTTTGGAAATAGCTTTATTTCAAAATAGTTTGAGTAAATCCGAAGAGTTATCTTTCAATAGATAGGGTGAATCACAGTTAAAAGCATAAAACATTTGAGTTGGCTCTTTGGATCAAACTGGGAGCCATCTTTTTACACTAAATCTGACGAAACTAATTTATAAAATTTGTAAAACAATCTTCTTGAAATAAAAATATTTTTACTTTAAATTTTTATACGATTATGAACTATACTAAAGTCCATATTCATAATATTTTGTATCATTATCAATTAATATTAAACTTTGAGAATCAATATTATTTATATCAATTTCAGAAAATTTCTTGATAGTAGTTATAGAAGAAATGCTTTCAGGTAATCCGTAAGTTAAATTAATGGATTCTGGCTTAGTACAACTAAACACTAATAACCCTAAAAATTAATAATAACTTACTTCTCATCTTAATCTTAGCTTATTATCTGGATATAGATTTCTTACAAGGATTACAGTCTTTACTTAAGTATTTTTTTAATATGTCAGCATGATCAAATGCGAAAGCTTGGGGTTCAGTATCCAATTTACGTTTCAATTCTTCTTTAGCAAATAAATGACTTTTCTTTGCATCACTTCCAGCATAGGGCTCTTGATTAGTAGTAGCAGAATAAGTAACCTCTACTGAATGTTGCCTTGGATCTCTACCAGGTTCACCGTAAACACCAACTAGTTCCAAATTTTCAACATCGACATTCAACTCTTCTTTAGCTTCACGTTTAAAAGCATTTTCAGGAGACTCGTATTCAACATGTCCACCAAACATTGCGAATCCAAAAGGTGCTTTACCTCTTTCAATTAGTATGATTTTATCTTCAGGACAATAATGCACAATCCCTGCGGTAGTTAAAATTGGTCTTTTACTAGTATCTTCCTTAGCTTGTTTTGCAGGGGTAATTAGCTTATTATCCGCATATGCATTAACAAAATATCCACCTATAGCAGTTGCAACAGCAAAACCTGTTGCTAATAGTTTGTTCCTCATTAAATACCTCAAAATTTAATTAAAATTAATTAATACGCAAAATAGCAAAAAACTTTTTTTGTTCAATAGTTATTTTTTATCAATATATAATTTTGTATTTTGAAGTTTTGATAATTTACTTATCTATTAATTCCAAAGGATTATCAGTAAATACTGCGTAGACTCCAAGTTTTTTAGCTATATTATAATTTTTAACGTTATTTATACCGAATAAAAAGATTTTTGTATCTTTACCTTTTGTTTCTTGGATGCAATTAATTGCATCATCGTCCCATAATCTGAAATGAACTATATTCTTATCCTTTCCAAGTGCAAAAGACTCTTCGACCAACATTTCACGATCAAGTTCAAATCCTATATGCTTGGTTAAAAAATCTTTACAGCAACATGATCCTTCATTACGAAATTTGAGTAACCTTTCCCTTGTTTTAGTCCTTGATTCAAATACTATAGCATCTGGTTTCAAGTATTTCAGATAATCTAAATGATCTGAATTAGTTGAATAAAATATTAGCCTATTCCAAGCTTTAATTTTATCAACTACTTTAATTACTGCATCTATCAAATCCTTGGCGGGAAGTGATTTAAGATCAACTATAATCTTTGTTTCGGGTAGTTCAGTTAAAATTTCATACAGTAAGGGAATCTGAAGCTTATATTTGCGCATTGGATATTTTTTATTACTAGCTGGATCAAAATTATATGCTGCGTTTAACATTTTAATATCATCATAATTGTATTCATCTACACTACCTCTTCCTTCAGTCCAGGTTGATAAATCAGCAGGATGATAAAGTACAACTTGCCTATCTTTAGTTAACTGAACATCTATTTCTATCATATCAGCACCAGCTTTAATAGCTTCTTTAAAGGCATAAATAGTGTTTTCAGGAAAATTAGCCTTACCTCCTCTATGCGCAACTATCTTAGGATCAGCTGCATATACCTTAGGAATATTTATCCCCAAAATAATAAATATAATCATAATACTTATGAAAATTCTATATCTCATAAAATAACTCTTAGTAAGATTAAAATGTTAAGAAGATTAATAGAGAGTATTTTTTATTCAATTGTTTTTTACCATCTAATATCTTTAGTATTCAAACCTTTGCAGTTAAATCTTACATATTTTCTGCCTATAACTAGTTCGTCACCTAGATGATTTTCGATCAGTCCAAGTGCACGAGTCTCTAAGCAAAATCCAAGCTTTTCCGCAATATTTATACTTCTTATATTAAGATCATTACAACAAATAGATATTTTTTGAGTTTAATTACTTCAAATCCATACTTGGTAATCGCTGCTACTGCTTCTTGCATGAATCCATTTCCGGTAGCTGAAGTCCTGCACCAATATCCTATACCGCCTGATGAAATATTCCAATTGATATCCTCTAAACTGCACATTCCTATAATATTGGCATTATAAATAATTACAAAATGAAATGCTTTACGTAAGATGACATTGGAACAAAATTCTCTTGCAGTAATCTCACTATCTTGCCATTTTTTTACACTATTTACCCAAGGCAGCCATGGCTCAAACTCTGCTCTTGATTCATCAATAGCTTCAAAAACTGCTTTTCCATCACCTATTGTAACTGGTCTACTGATTAATCGCTCTGTATAAATAGGTAAAGGTAAGTCTAAAAGTATGGGATTTTCTAAAGACATTTTTGATTTTCCTCTAGTTTTTAAACTATTTGTTCTTTACTATATAATTTACTATATTCTCCTTTGTGATTTAGTAATTCACAATGAGTCCCCTGCTCTATTATTTTACCTTCATCGATAACATAAATTAAGTCAGCATCAATGATCGTTGATAATCTATGCGCAATAATAATGATTGTTTTATTATGTTTAAGTTTTGATAAAGATTCCTGAATAAGTTTCTCAGAATTATTATCAAGTGCTGAAGTAGCTTCATCTAGAATAAAAATTTTAGCATTTTTTAGAATTGCCCGTGCTAAAGCAATTCGCTGTCTTTGTCCACCAGAGAGTTTTAATCCATGCTGCCCTACAATAGTATTATATCCCTCAGGTAGTTCAGAAATAAAATTATGTGCATATGCTTTTTTAGCAGCATTTTCTACGTCTTCAATAGTTGCATTATCTTTAGCATAAGCGATATTAGCAAGAATCGTATCATCGAAAAGTGCTGTTTCTTGAGTAACTAACGCAATATTACTTCTTAAGGACTGTAAACTAATATCTTTAATATTAATTCCATCTATTGAAATTTTACCTTTCAGAATATCATAAAAGCGTAAAATCAGGTTTACTATAGTTGATTTGCCACCTCCTGAGGCGCCAACGAAGGCTATAGTTTTATTTGCAGGAATGTAAATAGAAATATCATCGATTGCTTCTTTACCATTAGGATAGGAAAATTTTGCATTTTCAAATTTTATTTCTCCAGAGATAATATCTATATTTACAGCATTATTAGAATCAATAATTTTAGGTTTAGTATCAAGTAGCATAAATACACGATTTGCTGCTGCTAAACCCTCTTGAAGGTTTGTATGTAAATCAGCAAGTCCCTTAAGAGGTTTGTA